>JAQIBF010000105.1 GCA_027859195.1 Helicobacteraceae bacterium | reverse complement strand
ACGCACATGAGTGCGTCTTCGGATTCACTTCAGCACAACTTACACCAAATCTGAAACTTTAATTTATGTTGCTTTACGATGAGCTGCGCCATCTTTCTTAACGCTTAGCACTTCAGTTCACCATTCGGCGAACACTAGTGCGCAGTCGGTCAAACGTTTTGCACAATCTACACCAAATCTGAAACTTTTACCCGTTGAGGGTGGTTGGAGATGAGCTGGGTCTACCCCTTCGGGTATCGCCATCTTGCTTAACGCTTCAGTTCACCACTCGACGCACATGAGTGCGTCTTCGGATTCACTTCAGCACAACTTACATCAAACCTGAAACTTTTACCCGTTGAGGGTGGTTGAAGATGAGCTGCGCCATCTTTCTTAGCACTATTAAATCAGTTTTTTTAGTAGGTCGGTTACGCCGATGTGCAGGTTGTAGTTTGCAATAGGGAAGTCTAGCCACTCATCTTCCAGGTTTACAGTATAGCTGCTTAGGTAAGCACCTAGTTTACTGAGATCAATAGCCTCATATTTTGCAGCTTGTTCTGTCGTATATTTACTTCGTTCTAATGTTGAAAGAGCATTGCTTTTTTGCAGTGTAAATGCAAGCCATTTCAGGTTTGCAAGATCACAATAGCGTAGAAAGAGTGCAGGGGTGAGTGTGGTCGCTTCGTTTCCTTCTGGTGTAATCAGAAGATTTTGTTGACGAAGAGGGATCAATACTGAGAGTACCGCTTCTGAAAGAGGAATTGCCTTTTCAGTCCACATCGGTGACTCGTTGCTTGTCTTTAGGGCTGTTTGTATAACAGAGGTGATCTCTTCTTGTTTACCGGTCGCAAATATTTGTCCAATAGTCTGAATCATTTTCTCAACTTTATTTTTTCATAATGTAGCCTTTCTAGTATAATTCCACCCTTATTAAGTCAACAAATGCAAATCATTAAGGATATACATGACAATCAATAAAAGTTTTATGACGAACACGCTGGCCATAGCATTGGTCCCAGTCTCATTTTTAATTCCAGAGCAGACGGTCTCAAAAGCGGTTTTGTATGCCGGTATTTTTGCTTTTTCAGGTGCAATAACGAATCTTCTTGCTATCCATATGCTCTTTGAAAAAGTTCCATTTCTGATCGGATCCGGTGTTATTGTCAACCGTTTTGAGAGTTTTAAAGCGGCTATTAAAGAGCTGATGATGACACAGTTTTTTACCAAAGAGCAGCTTGACATTTTTTTTGAGAGCGAAGAGAAGAAACTAGATCTCTCCCCGATGATAGAAGAGACTGACTTCTCACCTGCTTTTGACGCCTTGAGTAAAACAGTGATGGAGTCTTCGTTCGGCGGGATGCTCGGTATGTTCGGCGGTGAGAAAGCGCTTGATGCATTGCGCGACCCTTTCTCGCGCAAACTCAAAAGTGCGGTCACCCGCATCGTAGCGAGTGAAAGTTTTAATGAACAGCTGCAGAACTATCTCAGCAGTTCGACCCTCAGCGAAGATATGCTCGAAAAGATAGAAGATGTGATCACGGCTAGACTTGACGAACTGACACCGCAGTTGGTCAAAGAGATGGTTCAAAATCTGATCCGTGAACATTTGGGCTGGCTGGTTGTTTGGGGCGGTGTCTTCGGCGGATTGATAGGCGTTGGAAGTTCTTTCCTCTTTTAAAGAGGCGTATGACTCAGACCTCGATGTCTATCCTTTTTTTGTCTTTGATAGCCACATACAGTTTGTCATACATGAGTTCAATACTGTCGCCGGGCATGTATTGACTGATGGCGATGTGTTTATGATTAATGAGGCGGCTCAGCTTGTCGGCAAAGATAACCGAATCTTCGATATTGGTGTGTGCGAGTAAGATGGCATAGGTCTCTTTATCGATCTTCCCAAAGTAGTCACTGGCACGCAGATGAAGGCTCTCGAGACGTTTGAGTGTCTTTTTGTCGCTGTGAAAGGCAATGATGGAAAAAATAGAGTTGTGACGTTCTGCACGACTGATCTCCTTTTCAACAAAGCTTTCAAAGACCACCTCATTATAGGCTCCTGTATCTTGCTCTTTTGCAAGAAGCCCACGAATATCTTTGATGTCAAGATGGTGTTCTATGGCCGTGTCCATAAGCAGAGCATCACTTGCAAAGTGTAAATAGATCATCAGCACTATGGTGTAGACAAAGATCGAGAGGATGACCACGCCGAGTATGATCGCCATAAACATCTCTTTATGCATAAAACTGTCACTGAGGGAGACGATCATAATAATAGCAAGGCCGCCTTTCATACCCGAAAGTGTCAAGACGTTGTTCCATTGCATTGAGAGGCCTCGATATTTTACGAGTATCAGGACAACGGTGTAACGAATGACAGTTGTAAGTGCAAAGGTGTAGAGGATCTCATTCTGGTATTGGAAAAAAAGGTCGATCTTGATGACATCCGCAATAGAGATAAAGATAAGCGCATTGGCAAAGAGTGCAAGAAAATAGGACTCTTTTCTGTAGGCACGAAATGAGAGGTCGTTGCTGCTTGGTGAGTTGAGATATTTGAAGATCGCACCATAGTTTTTATGGTTATAGTGCCCCTCTTTGTCGAAAAGGTACTTGAACAACAAGATCGAGATGACAACAGCCAGGATACCTGAAAGATCGACATAGTCTGCGATGAGAAAAGCGAGACTTGCCATGACATAAATAGAGATGAACTGTGAAAAATTATCTCGTGAGAACTTGAAACTGTAATACCCCAGCAACCCGACAACAACACCCACGATGATGGAGATCAAAATCGTATACAAAGTCATGTAGAGAAGCGTTAGAGCAGATGGACTTTCGCCTGTCATAAATGGGATGGCGATGAAAAAAAAGATGATCATAGCCGTGATATCGTTAAAGAGGCTCTCGCCTTCAGCATAGAGTTTAAGCTTCTGAGGGAGTCTGAATTTCGAAAAGATAGCGCTAACAGAGACAACATCCGTGGCCATCAGGGGTGTAAAGAGAATCAAGAGTTCGAAGAGACTGAGTTTATACCAATTTTCGACAAAATAGGTAAATCCAACGGCTAAAGCGATAGAAATAAGAACGGCAACGACGGCTAGATAGATGATGTCTGTGAAGTTATCTTGGAGTTCACTCCGAGAGAGACCTAAAATATCTGGTATGAGGATGACAGGCAGCATCATATACATGATCGCTTCAAAGTTGTCACCGAGTAGAGAAAGATCAAAGAAGTTGTTGGTCGTGTAAGCGAGGATGATGATAATGAGTATAAAGGGGACCTTGATAGTGTCTTCAAGGTATTTTGCGATGAGAATGAGTGTTAAAACAATAGAAAAGATCTCTAACATATCTCTGTCACTCCATGGTAAAGGGGTGTTGGTAAAAGCAAACAACCCTTAGTGTTAAGATCCTTGTCATCATACAGTATCAAGGTAATAGTCGACCTCATTAAGCACTAGGCGTATAAAAAGTATAACATCCGAGAGGGATGAGGACTCCTTAGTCTGCAGTGCCTTGCGTATTGATCTGGCTGGTTCTGGTCCCTGTCAAAATTGTTAAGATTAAGAAAAAGTGTACACCAGACAAGACGTATTACTGTACTTCAATAGTCACATCACCGATGACCAGTTTGTCTCCGGCGCGGATTTTTGCACGCTTGCGCATCTCTATCTCCCCATTGCGAATAACATGGGCATCAGCAACAATGATCTTTGCTTCGGCTCCACTGTCAACGAGGTCTAGTAATTTGATAAGTTTATACAGTTCGATGTACTCTTCAGTCAGTTGATAGATCATTAATAATCCTTTCTGAAATAGTAGCAAAGAAGGTGTTAAATACGGGTATAAATAAAGGGTATCTCTAAAGTGGTAATTGATGTAATTGCAGATGATGAAAAAGTCTTTCGACTTGATCATGTGAAGATCTCAAGCTCTTGCTTTGGCTTAAGCGGTTGTCGAGAATGGTATAAGACCAACTGCACACAGTGCAATAAACCGTAAAGTATATGAGAACGGCATTACAAATTATTATAATGATAAAGAGAGTTTAGCATATCCAGCTTATTGTAATATTAAATTATGTTTTTTTGCGGTTAACAGCATATCTTCACACGCTTGTGCAATAGCCAGTTCCTCATCGGTAGGTATGACAAAGAGTTTGACCCGACTCTTCACGTGATGGAAAGGGCCGCTGATATTACCTCTGTTTTTCGTTTTATCCATGATGATTCCAAAGGATTCGCCAAGACCGTCGAGAACCATCTTACGGACTACGTCTGCATGTTCGCCGATGCCTCCGGTGAAAACGATAGCATCGACTCTGCCTAAAACTGCAACATAGGCACCGATGTACTTTTTTATACGGTAGGCAAACATCTCAAGGGCTAATTTGGCCTGCTCATCGCCATCATCAGCTCTTTTGATGATGGCTCTCAGATCATTCTCCTGACAGATACCTCTAAGGCCGCTCTCTTTATTGAGCATGGTGTCCATCTCTTTGGCAGTAGCGTTTTTAGTCTCCATAAGATAGGTGATGATGGCGGGGTCCAGGTCGCCGCTGCGCGTACCCATGATCAGCCCCTCCAGAGGGGTGAACCCCATCGATGTATCGACACTTTGACCATTTTTTATAGCGCAGGCACTTGCTCCATTGCCTAAATGCAAGGTTATCAGGTTCATCTCTTCCAGCGGAGTATTGCAGCTTTCTGCGGCCGCCAGCGCCACAAAGTGATGTGATGTACCGTGAAAACCGTAGCGGCGGATATGCTGCTCTTCATAAAGGGCTCTTGGGAGGGCATATAGATAGGCATGTTGAGGCATAGTGTGATGAAAGGCGGTATCAAAAACAGCGATATTCGGAATATGCGGTGCCATTGTTGATGTGATCTCTATTCCGAGTATGTTGGCAGGATTATGCAGCGGTGCAAGCGGACTTAATAATTTGAGTTCGGTAAGTACATCGTTGTCGATCAGGGTGGGCCTGAAAAATTTCTCTCCCCCATGAACCACGCGGTGCCCTATTGCGTCTAGATCATGGGCAAAATCAATGATATGCTCTGTTTTCAACGCTTCAAAGAGCATATCAAACGCTTCATTGTGATCGTGGATGGTCTGCTGGGTGTCTATATCTTTATCGTGATAGTTAATATGCAGAAGCGCACTTTTTTCCAGTATCCCTTCTATGAGACCCGAAGCGATAAGGGTTTTGTCTTCCATCTCAAAAAGCTTCCATTTCAGAGAAGAGCTGCCCGCATTTAAGACAAGGACCTTCATTGAATTTCCTGTGCCTGGATCGCTGTGATAGCAACGGTGTTGATGATGTCATCTACACTGCATCCTCTGCTAAGGTCATTGACCGGTTTTTTGAGTCCCTGTAAAATAGGACCGATTGCAATGGCTCCAGCACTTCTCTGTACGGCTTTATAGGTATTGTTGCCGGTGTTTAGATCGGGGAAGATAAAGATGGTCGCTTTGCCTGCAACACTACTCTGCGGCAGTTTTGTCTTTGCAACGTCCGGATCGATCGCCGCATCGTATTGGATCGGTCCTTCGATAAGGAGCTCAGGATGGCTGTTCTGAACAATTTTGGTCGCTGTACGTACTTTATCGACGGCGCTGCCTTGACCGGAGAGCCCGGTAGAGTAAGAGAGCATAGCAATCAGAGGGTCTATACCGAAACTCATCGCAGTCTGTGCCGATGAGATAGCGATCTGTGCAAGTTCTTCAGCATTAGGGTCCTGATTGACAGCACAGTCACCATAGACCAGCACCCGCGTCTCTAGACACATAAAAAAGACACTCGAGACAATGGCACACTCATCTGTTGTCTTGATGATCTGCAGTGCAGGGCGGATGGTGTCACCGGTTGTGTGGATAGCTCCGGAGACCATACCGTCAGCCATACCCAGATGCACCATCATCGTTGCAAAATAGTTAGGATGGACCATAGCGTCTTTTGCGGCATCAAGGCTAAGTCCCTTCTCTTTTCGAAGTTCAAAGAACTTCTGGGCAAATTCTTCTTTGTACTGGGAGTGTTCCGGATCGATGATCGTTGCGTTAGAGAGGTCAAGCGCCAAGAGCGAGATATGGTGTTCGATCTCATCTCTGTTGCCAAGTAATATAATATCGACCACATCACGACGCAGTAGAATCTCTGCCGCACGCAAGATGCGTTCATCACTGCTTTCGGGCAAAATGATACGCTGACGTTTTTGACGGGCACGCTCAAAAAGAGTGTAGGTGAACATCATGGGGGTCATAATGTTGGTGTGGCTCTCTTGCAGTTGCTGGAGTATCTGCTCTTTGTTGACATGGGCTTCAAATATACCTTTTGCCAACGCGATCTTTCGGGTACTTTTGGATGTAATACGAGACCGTACGGCTTCGACTTTGGACGCAGTTGCGTAGGTGTCTGTCTCAACACTCATTATGGGGAGTTCGATAACATGGAAGTTTTCAAGCAGCTGCATCATACTTTTGTTCGGGGTGATTCCGCCGGTGAGAATGATCCCGGCGACATTAGGTGACTCTTTGGCATAAAACGAGACAAAGGTGGTGATGATGATGTCGGCACGATCAGCCGGCACGATGATCAATGACCCCTCTTGGAGCCGTGGAAGATAGTTTTCCAGGCTCATTGCTGCGATTTTACTCTGCTTGACGATATTGTCTAAAGAGTTCTCCCCGCCTAAGACCATCTCAGCATTCAGGGCCAGTTTGATCTCTTGGAGTGAAGGGGTGTCGAGTTCGCGGTTATTGGGTAGAAAAAAACTCATCGTCTTTGTCGGGTTGCCTTGAACCAGTTGTTCAACTGCAGGCAGTTGTGACTCTTCGATACGGTTGACAAAGGTGGCAAAATGGTTGACATCCGTATTGTGGATGATCTCCTCTTCGAGTTTTATCTCATCATAGATCTCTTGGCTCATCTTCTCTTTTGCATTGAGTATGGGGATAAAAGAGGTAGGGAGGTTTTGTGCCAGGTGGAGGTTTATGTCAAAATCCAGGGTAGCACTAAAAAGAGAACGTGGCAGACCTTCTATGAGGATGAAATCGTACTTATCTTCCAACTTTTTGTAGTGGCTGATGATTTCGGTGATGAGTTGGTCGATCTTGTCTTCTGCTAAAAGTTTTTCGACTTCGGCTACGTTGAAACAGTAACTCTCCTCATAACTTTGAATAAGTGAAAAATGTTCGCGCATAAAAGTGATGTCACCATCTGGTCTGCTCTTTTGTTTAATGACAGGACGAAAAAAAGCGACCTTTTCATAACGGCTTTTCAAAATGTCCATCAGACCCATACTGATAAAAAGAGTTCCCGTTGTCGGCACAAGCGAGGCAAGGTAGAGACTTGACGTTTTGGACATGAGCAAATTCCTCTGGCTGAGTGTTTAGTTTGTATAAAAATCTTACTTCAATCTTCATTGTGATAGCCTTACAAATACCTAAATTGAGGGTATTTGACTGTTCTGTGGGCCAGACTGTCTGTATCAAAATGTTGCGAGCCGTTCCACTCAGGTCTGAAAAATGCGGAGTCGCCTGAGACTCTGATGCGTTTTCTATACAGTGCTTTCGCTCGGGGGAGATGCTGAATATCTTTAGAGGTGCCCTTATGATGATACGGTCGAGTTTAAAGCCTATTATCACGATGGGATCGGAATAAAACTTCTTCATGAAAAGAGCACATTCGTCTATGAAAACAGTCATTGGTTCTATGATGAAGGGACCCTCTACAACACAAAAATAGAGCGTACTGAAGTCTGCCCCTGTGGCAGCGGCAAAAATATAAAAAGTGTTGCGCTTAGTGGTATCCTAAAGAAACTCGACTCTGTTGCGACCCCTCTCTTTTGCCAGGTAGAGGGCTCTGTCTGTTCTGTCCAGCAAGGTGTCAAGCGTATCGTCTGTCTCGATAGAAGTGACACCAAAGCTGCAGCTAATATATTCGGTAATATCAAACTGTGCTTGTAGTGTGGAACAGACTTTTTCTGCAACTGTCCGTCGAAGCTTTTCACAGAGTATGGCGGCTTGATGACTGTGGCTGTTGGTAATAAGCAGGGCAAACTCGTCGCCGCCCCAACGTGCAAAAATATCGGATTGTCGGGTCTGCGTGTTTATAAATGCACTAATTTGTATGAGTACCTTATCACCGATAAGATGACCGTAGCGGTCATTAAAGGTCTTAAAATAGTCGATGTCGATCAAAACAAGAGAAAACGGGGTGCTATAGCGCTTATAACGTTCCAAGGCAATACTGACATCCTGGTTGATCTTTCTACGGTTATAGATCTTGGTGACTTCATCGACCAACGCGTACTCTTCAATCTCTTTCTCTCGGGTGATATTATCTCGCATGGCAATGTAGCCGATCTTATTTCCACTGTTGCAAAAAAGGGGCCGGATCTTGCATTTGATCCAGTAGGGTTGACCATCCTTTGCGATATTTTTGATCTCACCGGACCAGATCTTGTCATTTTCGATCGTCGTCCAAAGATCATCATAGAGTGTATCGTTAGTATCGGGTGCGCGTAAAAAACTGTGCGAACGCCCTATCAACTCTTCTTTACGATAACCGCTGCGTTCACAAAAGGCAGGACTGACCTCCTCGATAATTCCCTTGAGGTCAGTTGTTGTATAGATAACATGGTCATTGATAATCGTTTGGATCTGCTGGTCAACCGAACACTCTACAGGGACTATTTGATCGCTGTTTGGCATGAATACCTCTCTATATTGCTATTGAAGTATAGTAAATTAAAATGAAAAAATCTTGTAATTTACGTAAAGTGAGCGTCTAGTCGGTATTTTAGAGATTTCTTTAATGCGAAAAGGGGACTGCAACAAGAGCTAACCAAAACATTACCTCCCTTTAGTTATAATCGCGAAAATATTAATGGGCACCTCTTTGACAGTTTTAGAGGCACCAAAAGTGAGAAATTATGGTTAGAACACAAAAATTGACGATGCGGTTTGGTAATCGTATCTTATTTGAAGATATCAACATTAAACTTGACCAACACAAGCGTTATGGTCTTATCGGCGCTAACGGTGCCGGTAAAACAACCTTTCTTAAGCTCTTAAGCGGAGAGATCACAGAGTATGAAGGCGATGTGATCATCGGAAGCGGTCTTAAAGTGGGTGTTTTGGGACAAAATCAGTTCGCTTTTGAAGACTTTACTATCCTGGACGCGGTTCTCTATGGAAACAAACGTCTTTATGATGCGGTCAAAGAGAAAGAAGAGCTCTACATGACCGGTGATTTCGAAGATGAGAAGGTGAATGAGCGTCTTGGCGAATTAGAGATGATCTCTGTTGAGGAAGATCCGACATACGAATATGAGACGCAGATCGCCAAGATCCTGGCGAATGTCGGTATTCCTGCTGAAGAGCATCATAACCTGATGTCATCACTCAAAACATCGGATAAGTTCAAGGTCTTGCTGGCACAGGTTCTATTCCCGAAACCGGATGTTCTCTTTCTCGATGAGCCTACCAACAACCTGGACATCGAGAGTATCGGTTGGCTGGAAAACGAACTTCAGCGCCACGAAGGTACGATGGTCGTTATTTCGCACGATAGACACTTTCTTAATGCGGTCGTGACGAATATCCTGGACGTCGATTACCAGAAGATCCGTGAATTTACGGGTACCTATGATGACTGGTACATCGCGTCGACTGTGATGGCCAAACAGCTGGAAAATGACACTGCTAAAAAACTTAAAGAGAAAGACGATCTCGAAGCTTTCGTTCGCCGTTTCTCTGCCAATGCATCAAAAGCAAAACAGGCGACTTCGCGTCAGAAACAGCTTGATAAACTGAACATCGAAGATATCAAACCTTCATCTCGTCGTGATCCGAGTATTGTTTTCAAAGCAAAACGTCAGATGGGTGATGAAGCGCTTACACTTGAAAACATCTCACACTCATATGGTGATCTAGAGGTCCTTAAAGAGTTTACCCTTCGTGTCGAACCGGGTGAAAAGATCGCACTTATCGGTGGCAATGGTGTCGGTAAGACAACCCTGTGTAAGATCATTATGGAAGAGCTCAAACCGACTTCCGGTAACGTTATATGGGGCGCAACGGTTGAAAATTCATATTTCCCTCAAGACACGGCTGATAAGATCAGCGGTAACGGTACTCTTTACGACTGGTTACGTGGGTTCCAGCCCAAAAGCGAGATCTCAGAGATCCGTAACTGTCTAGGACGTATGCTGTTTAACGGTGAACAGCAAGAGAAATCTGTTGAGAAGATCTCAGGGGGTGAAAAACACCGTATGATGCTCTCTAAGATGATGCTCGAAGGCGGAAACTTCCTGGTACTGGATGAGCCTTCGAATCACCTTGACCTTGAAGCGATCGTTGCCTTGGGTGAGGCTCTCTACAACTTTGATGGCGACGTTATCTGTGTTTCACATGACCGTGAGTTACTAGACGCATTTGCCACACGTATTGTTGAATTGCATGCAGATGGTTCATACATCGACTTTAAAGGGACATACGAAGAGTTTGTTGCGGCAAAAGCAAATGGCACTTTATAAAGATTACTTGGGTCTTGGGATCGCGGGTAACTTTGCGCTGCATTTAGAGCAGGCTGGTGAACTTGAAGATTTTAAAGATGTTATAACGGAAGATCCGAATGGACCGAAGGGAATATTCCCTTTTTATGTTCCCGGATTTGACAATCAACTGGGTGTCTACCCTCTCTCTGACGATACGATCATCTTGCCTGATGGTGAGATGAATGTTCAAGCGGAACCGGAACTTGGTCTGGTCTGTGAGATCACCTATAAAGATGGCAAAGTAACGGCTGTCACACCCAAACAGTTCGGTGCGTACAATGACTGTTCTATTCGTAAAGAGGGTGCTAAAAAGATCTCTGAGAAGAAAAATTGGGGTCCTTCGAGTAAAGGTCTCAGTTCAACACTCATTGATATCGACAAGTTTGAAGAGGGCGGTATGCTTGACCACTGGCGTATCTGCAGCTTTGTCCGTAACAGTGAGATGTTGATGCGTTACGGTGAAGATGTAGAACTGAGCGGTTATAGTTTTTTTTATCAGGAACTGCTTGAGTGGATAAGTGATCAAATCAATAGTCAAGTTGACAATGGACCGTTAGAACCACTGCTATCGTATATCGAAAAAGCGGGTTATCCTCAAAAAGCAGTCATAAGCATTGGTGCAACACGCTACACACCGTATGGCGAAAAGAGATTTTTACAAGAGGGTGATGAGGTGATTGTGATTGTTTATGACAATGTCCTTTACTGTAAAAACCCGATCATGATGATGGCCCAAAAAGGCGAACTTGATGTACCGGGTGTCAGTGCCCTTGTACAGAAAGTCAAACGATCAATTTAACAGTATTTGGAGTGGTATAGCGATGGAAGAGAGAACAATAAAACCAGGGCTTTATCAGCACTACAAAGGCAACCAATACGAGGTGTTTGATGTCGTCCGTCACTCGGAGACAGAAGAGACCATGGTTCTGTATCGTGCCTTGTACGGCGAAAGAGGGCTGTGGGTCCGTCCTTTTCAAATGTTTACAGAAAGTGTCAACGTTGATGGCATCTCTATGCAGCGCTTTGTATACCGTGGTGAATCAAAATGAGCCGCGGGACAAAACTGGATTTTGAGATCGGTACTGATTTCGATGAGAGTGACTGGAATGTTGTCTCAGAAAAACGTCAAACAATATTAGCTGAGACTCTCGAACCGTCTAAACACCAATTGGTTCTCCACAAAGAGAAACGCCGAGGCAAAATCGTGACCTTGGTGGGCCCTTTTTCTTTGGATAGTGAAGAAGCGAAAAACCTGCTCAAAACTCTCAAAAAGAAGCTCGGATGCGGCGGAACGATCAGTGAAGATTTCCTTGAACTTCAAGGTGATATCCAGGTGAAACTGCGTGAACAACTCGAAGCAATGGACTATCGGTTTAAACGTAAATAAGTCTGGCTTGAAGCCCTTGTCTATGGTTTAGACAAGCAGCCAGTAGAGCAATGCCCAAAGTAAAAAAACAACCAATCCAATAACACCAAAAACTAAAATAACGCGAATGAGTAAGTGAAAGATGAACTTTAAAGCGGTTATCTAGTTCCCTTTATACGGCACTATCGGTGCGTGTAACTTTCTTGCATCCATAATCCCGCCTTGGATATCGATGATCTTGTATTTCAGTTCATCCGATAAAAAGAGGCCGACCATTTTAGTTCGACTTCCGGTGCGACAGATCAATGCAAACTCCTTGCTTGTGTCAACGTTAGCATTCAGCTCTTTCAAAAACTGCGGAATGTCGTATTGACCGCGCTCATTGAAAAACTGAATAGGAATCGACCCTGTGACGATCCCGGTCTCTTTCCACTCCCCGACAGTTCTAATATCAACAATAGGCACCTGTTTTTCAATCAGCGTATTTGTAAAGGATTCTACTCTGTATTCGGCATGTAAAAGTGGTGATAAAAAGAGCATTAACGTGATCAGATATTTCATTAGTAACCTTGGTACATAGATAATTGGTGTAAAATTGCTATAATTGTACAACTAAAATGTAAATTTATAATAAAGATTATGTTAAATGCCAAAAGCCTCAACCAAGCGTGAAGATAATACAAAGAGATTACGTTATATCCGTGTTTTAGAACGTTTCACCAGTAGTATTACCAACTACCTTTCTAAAGTTGATGATCCGACTAAAGAGTTATTTGACAAAAAGGTCGACAACAACCGACGTTATCTGGAACGTATAGAGAAAATAGCACTCTATAAGGGAGAATTTAATGATCTCGAAAAGTTGGTAGAGAAGATCATTGCTTTCCGAGACTCTGATGAAGAGATCGAAGAGATCAAAAATGTCATCTTGTACAGTGCGAATCAGATAGAAAAAAGTGTCAACCAGCGACAGTATAAAAAAGACAAACACACTTCTTCGCAGTTTAAAGATTGGGAATAAACCCGATACAATGTCACTATTAAAAGGAAAAATTTGAAATATATTATATTAGACACAGAAACAACAGGCGTAGATGAAGAAGATCGTATTATTCAACTCAGTTACTTGGTGACTGATCTCGATGGAAATATCTTAGAGATGTATGATGATCTGTGTACTGCACCAGTGCCTACAAAATTTGATTCTATGGCTATTCATAACATAACACCAGAGATGTTAGAAGGTAAAGCGGCCTGTGTTGAGACTAAAGCATTTGCACGTCTAAACGAACTTAATGTACCTGAAAATATTTTGGTCATTCAAAATGCTGAGTTTGACGAAGCGATGCTGGGTAAAGAAGGGTTCACATCCCAGATGCAACTGATCGATACGTACCGTATCCTGCGTAAAAAGTATCCACTGCAAACACCACACGGTCTACAGCACAAACGTTATGAACTGGGACTGTATAAAAAAGAGCCTGAACTGATCAAAGAGCTTGGTGTTGAAGTGCGTGCACATGATGCCTTGGGTGATGTCGTTGTCTTGAAGCTCTTTTTAGAGCACTTACTTGCTGACGGACAACTGCATGATGAGATGGTAGAACTCTGTTCTGCGCCTATAATGCTCGATATCATGACCTTTGGCAAGAATAAGGGTAAGACCTTTGAAGAGATCGCACTCAATGACCGCAACTCTTTGCAGTATATGATCGATACCTTTGATCTAGACGGAGACCTTCGTTACACGATGGAAAAGATCATGGTAGATACCAGATCACAGATCAAAGTGACTATTCCTTTTGCAAAATACCGCGGTGAGACACCTGAAGAGGTTGCAGAAAAAGACCCGGGTTTCCTAAAGTGGATCCGTGATAAAGCAGACCGTATCTCTCCAGAACTAAAAGAGGCTGTCACAAAAGCCCTTTCTGACATCGGTCAATAAGCGACAAAACAGATGGGCGCTTGTGGTTATGTTCCGCCTGATGTTCGTCTAAAGCAGGAGATCATTGACTTGGTGATCGAACTTGAAGCGATGGGTAAAGAACCTGACTTCTGCCGTCTTGTGCTGGAAGAAGACATACTGAATTTTTATACATTGGAAAAGAGCGAAAAGAACGAAACACCTTCTGAAAAGTAAGGCCTTACTCTTTTTCATCCTCATCCGGGTCGATAAACACATCCCAAACTACGGAACAACCATACTCCTCATCCAGCACCAACCATTTGTAATACTCTTTTTTCGCCTGTGAACTGTAGAGCCGTACCTTGACTTGGCTCTCTGATAAGAGCGTCCGGATCTCTCTTTCGCCTATGGCCTTTTTGTTCCAGCGCAGCAACGAATTTTGGAAGATTCGAAAAGAGCAGGTGGAGTCAGATGTTAACTCTGCTATGTCATGCTCATAGCTCCAATGGGCGTTGGAACAGGCGTAGAGCTTTACCGGTTTGTTGTCGACAGTGATATTGCGAACTTCGATCTTGCCGTCGTCGCAATAATGGCATTTACCAAGTGACTTTATCATAGGCAAATTATAGTCAATATATTTCTACTTTAAAAAAATGTAGCAATTTGACGAAAAGATAGACATATTTGTAGTGCAGATGTAATGTTTTACTGCTATTATCACCCTATGCGATTACTGTACTTACTTCTCTTTATTATTGTCTCTTTCACCATACCGCTCTTGGCTAATGATGACGAGAAGCATGAAAAACTCCCTTTGGAAGTGTGTCTCCCTATTTTAAAGACGATTGAAAACAGCGCCCTGCATATGGGAGAGGGACCCGTTAAAGTCCATGTCTTCATCGATCCGTACTGTCCGCATTCACGTGACTTCATTGAGATGATCGCTGAAAGTGACAAGATGCGATCGCGTTACAGTTACAACTTCTATCTATACACGCTGCCGCGTATGCACTCTGAAGAGATGGTCGCGACGATCTATGCCAGCAGTAACCCTTTAGCACTGTTACTTGATGTAATGGTCGCTAAAAAAGAGGTAGCTGTTGAAAAAGTGAGCGATCAGACTATTCAACGCAAAATAGATCTTATTGCAGAAGCAGCGAAAAAACTTGATGTGTATAAACGACCCTATATCATCATGGTCAAAATGCCGATGAAAAAGCGAGAATATTAAAATGTATTACCACACACCAAAAGTTAATAAATATGTCACCTATGTACAGAAGTATCGCTTGGCTATCGTGCTTGCATATGCATTTGTAACGCTGCTTGTACTTTTCTTTTACAGACCGGAATTTGTCTCTTCGGACTCCACCTTTTGGCTAAACGAATCCAAAGAGATGCAGCGCACTCAGGCACAGGCATATGATGCTAAATATATAGGGCGCTTGGATCTGCATATCGGTGAGTTTGATGAGACGGTAAAAAGGACCTTGAACCGATTCCAGTCTCAACTCGAATCGCTCAAGGGTGTTAGTCATGTTGATTCTCTGTGTGGAGCTTATCGGATATATAAAGAGGGCGACAATCGTGACTCCTCTTTAGTCAAGGCGACACCACTGGGGCTTATGGATGCCAAAGAACTGCAAAAATTTGTTGATACCTATGGCAAAGAGTATGATAATTATGTCAACAGCGACTTCACAAAGGTCTCCTACTTTATCTATTCAAATGAACCTATTGATATTAAGCGGATAGAGGTGCCTTTTTCGTATAGCTATTCTGAACCGAGTTTAAAAGCAGACTTAGGAGATTATCTATTTTCTGTTCTTGCTGTTATCGCATCGATCGTACTTTTTTTCCGTCTGGTCTTTCATAATTACATTTCAGCCATAGCCGGACTTTTCGTGATCGCGTTAACGATGGTGGCCACCTTTACATTCATCTATTTAGTGACAGGTGATAATCATGTTCATATTGCTATGACACTGATCGTCTTGAGCATAGCACTTATAGATTACCTCTACTTCTACTATCGCTGGCATGTTTCTCAACACAAAGCGGATGTATCACGCGCTATGCTAAAGACGATAAACCGTAATATTCATCCGGCTTTTTGGACCACACTGATCACCTTAATAGGGTTAGGTCCACTCATCTTTGTCGACTCGATGATTGTACAGCAACTCAGTTTGAGTGTTATTTTGGCATCACTTTTTGCCTACCTGTTAAACCTAACGCTTCTTCCGGCATTGGTCAGCTATTTTACAGTTCAGCATCCAAGGGTAGAGTTTGCCCGCTACTGTTATATATTTGCGAATAAAGAGATCCACTACAATAAGAGATTTTTAAAACTTTTTCTTGCTGCTTCAACGTTGATACTGCTGATCGGCGCGTATCAACTTTTCTTCGCACAAGAGCAGATGTTTGCCAATAATGTCAAAAGAGATGTCATTACAGTCTCTTTACCTTATAGAGAAGTGGATGCAACACTTTTGATGAAGATAAGTGATTTTGAGAGTGCATTGAAAAATGACAACCCTGGTGTTAAAGAGGTCTCTTCTCTCTTAACAGTTATGGAACTCTTTAACAAAGCAAATTCGCAAGAAGATATATACAGTGAACAAAACTATATGCAAGCACTTTTCTTTTTGGAACTGTATGGGCTTGAAAAGAATATTATGAGTGATGATACGCTCCATATAAAGATAACATTAGAAGATGTCGATAAAAACCAGGTTATCCATTGGCTGCAAAACTATGGTGAACTCCCAATCTACTTTACAGACGTAGACACGATTATTGGCAGTGCCAAGCTGGACAAGTTGATGACCTTGGGTATGTCGATGGCCACGGCGCTTATCATTATCGGTTTGATCATGGGCTGGATCTTTAGAAGCAAAGAGATGGTCTTTGTCGGTTTTATCGTAAATGCTATTCCGATTATATGGTTTGGACTCTTTTTAAATCTGCTCAAGGTTCCTTTGAGTCTAGAAGTCTTGATCGCAATGACGATCACAATAGGTCTGGCATCTGATGCTACAGTCCACTTTGCCTTCAAGTATTATCGAAGCCGCTTCTATGGCCGTACGGAAAAGCATGGATTGGAAGTGATGTTTTTTTATGCCGGAGTGCCGGTTATTATAGGTGCTATTGTTTTAATCGCTGTTTTCTCTTTATTGACATTGACGGATGTGCCGTCACTGCAACTCATTGGAGCCTATGGCGCAATATTAATGGTGCTGTCGCTATTAACAGATCTATTGGTCCTTCCGGTCCTTCTATTGGCAATAGACAGGTTCAATCTAAATCAAACAGATAGATTAGCTGCAAGTAGACGTTTCAAACTAGATGTATAGAGGATCTTTTGGTATTGATTGGACCATGACAGCTATGCTAAAAGCACAAGAAATAGTAAAATAAAAGAAATTGGTAAATTCTTTTA
>JAQIBF010000176.1 GCA_027859195.1 Helicobacteraceae bacterium | reverse complement strand
CAGTCTGCCTTGCAGATGCCACGAAAAAAGCAAAGCGGTAACGCATCTATTTTAAAGTTAAAACTTTGTTTTAATCCCTGTTGGTACTGTTTGATAATAGAAAATATTTGTGTCGCAGCAGAAGAGTAGATGTTTTTTCAAGCAATCTCTAAAGCACAAAGAATAATACATCGCTAAGTGAGGACATTAATTTTTGCAGTAGTGCAAAAATGCATGAAGGTTTAAAGTGACAACTTTTCAGCAGTTGATAGTGGCCGGAGGGAATCGTACTCTCTTTTTTTCCTCAAGGTTTTTTCTCTGTACGAGCAGAGAAAAAAAGTTGAATACTAATGCTATGAAGTAATAAAAAAAGTATCGGTCTCTATAGAGTTGTAGATACACGACCCAATTTGAAATATAGAAGTTTATACTTTATCGACTACACGCTTACTTTTTTACGCCAGTCGCTCGTGCCCTAAAAGATAAAATAATATCAATCGTAAAGTCAGAGAATGAAAATATCAGTACGTGCAGCGGGCTGGAGTAAGAGGACGAAGAGTCAGTCCTCTTTTATGAACTTCTGATTTTCAGGGTTAGATAGAAAACTTGCCATCGAATTTTCGACACCGTTTTCTCTTTTAGGCGCTTTGTTACTCACAACTTCACTTGGTGAAGCGAGGTTGACAAAGATAGGGGTTTCGTCAACGATGACCTGCATAATGCTAAGCATGGGAACTTGCACAAAACTGCCGATGTTCTCTTCGCCGAAACCCGCTTCAAAGATAAGTGTGTTGTTGTCCAAACGGGCACTTTCAAAGGTGTACCCTGCCAAAAAGAAAAGTGTCATCGGGCGAAAATCATTGCGGATCTGTTCCGGAAGTTCTGGTTCAAAAGTGAGGTGTTCGATCTTGCACAGTATGCCGAAGTTCTGCTCTTGTTCAAACAAAAAGAGCAGTAGCTCTTGAATATGTTTGCTCATCAAGTTCATATAGTTTTTGTCTTTTATCATCTCATATAACATCGGCATCCCCTTTAATTGGTGAGATTATACCATTTTTGATTTCATCAAAACCGATCATGGCGTTAAGAAGAGCAAAGTGTTTAAATTTTGCAAGATCATCAACAGATATTTCACTTTCAATGATCTTCTCTTCGTCAAGCAGACGTGCCCGGGTTGTCCCATGTAAAAGAGGGTACTTCGGGGTAAGCCATGTTATGCCGTCAAAAAAAGCGATGTTCGCAATAGAAGTATCAGTGATCTGGCCATTTTGAACAATTAGAATATCATCTGCCGTCCCTTTTTGCAAAAAGAGCGTATCAAGCTCTTTTCGATCTGCATACTTTAAAGCGTAGTCAAGCTCGTCTGCCTCAACGAGTTGAAGTCTCTGGACCACTCGTTTGGAGTAGGGGATATAGTCGATCTCCAGCGCATTTTCATCATAAATGACTCGACATCGATATAACGTATGGTCAGGAGGGGAGATCAGTGAAGTAAGGTCATATTGAACATTGTATCCTAACTGTCGGAGGCTGCTGTTCACTCTCTGTTGATGGTAAAAGATGTTATGCACTTGACCACTCTCGCAACGAATGGTCTCCAGAAGCTGTCTACTCACTAAAAAGTGCTGTACTCAAGTAACGTTCACCTGTATCGCATAGGATGGTGACGATGGTCTTTCCCTGGTTCTCAGGGCGGGCAGCGACTTGCATAGCGGCATAAACATTTGCTCCAGCCGAGATACCGACTAACAACCCTTCGTGTCTAGCCAATAGTTTAGCCGTGTTGATGGCGTCATCGTTACTGACTTTGATAACCTCTGTGTAGAGAGTGGTGTCTAAGACGCCCGGGATAAATCCGGCACCTATTCCCTGGATCTTGTGGGGGCCGGGTCTTCCGCCTGAGAGGACAGCAGACTCTTCAGGTTCAACTGCAATGATCTGAATTCCGGGTATCTCCTCTTTTAAAACACTTCCAGCCCCTGTTAAGGTTCCTCCTGTCCCTACTGCTGCAACAAAGACATCCACTTCTTTGTCTGTGTCACGAAGGATCTCTTTTGCCGTTGTCAAACGGTGGACCTCAGGATTGGCCGGGTTTTGGAACTGTTGCAAGATGATGGCATTCTTGAGACTTGCCTTAAGTTCTTCAGCCTTCTCGATAGCCCCTTTCATCCCTGCTGCTGCCGGTGTCAATACAAGTTCTGCGCCCAAGGCTTTAAGCAGGTTTCGACGTTCCATGCTCATGGACTCCGGCATTGTAAGTGTTAGTTTAAGATCAAGCGCCGCGCAGATAGAGGCAAGAGCGATCCCTGTATTTCCGCTGGTGGGCTCGATGATGCGGGTGTCTTCTTTGATCAGACCTTTGTCAAGAGCATCTTTGATCATATTGAAACCGATACGGTCTTTGACCGAACTTGTAGGATTCATAAACTCACATTTACCTAAGATCGTGGCACCTGTCTCAAGGGAAGGAAAATTAAGTTTTACTAGGGGCGTATTTCCGATGAGTTCAGTGATGTTATTGGCTATATTCATAAGATCTTTCCTTAATAGAGTTTAGAACCTCTGTTGTATTGTCAATATAGTAGTTCGATGTTGGTTAAAGTTGCTTAAACCTGAGTGATATAGTATGGAATAAGGCTTAGTATCCTTTGATAATTCCGCTGCCACCCATATTGGCGCTGTGATAGATAATTGTGTGATGCTTCTTGGCATAAAAACGCATCAATAGTGTTTGTAAAGTTGGCTCGATAGAGGGATAAAACCACCCATTGTTGCTGATAGCGATCAGATAGGACGGCTCACCGTCATAGATCTCTTCACATGTGGCCTCATAACAGATGGCATTTCTGAATTTGACGCCTTTTATTGTGAAGTCACTGGGCTTGTCAGCTGTAACAAAGTCGGATAAACCGTCAAAGAAAGTCTTATTGATCCATGAACGCATAAACTCAGGAAGCGGTATATACTCGCCAAAGGGAACTAAGACCATCTTCTTTGCAATTTTGACCTCTCCTTTTGAGAAGTGATAACTCACATTATAGTGGCGCCCGTTTTCAATATAAAGAGCGCCGGTGATAATGTCTATCTGCTGAGAGAGACCCTGAAGTTGCATAGTGAGCACTCTGTTTTGATTGAGAAAGAGAGGAAAGGCAGACTCCGGCAGAACGACGAGGTCGTAGTGTTGAGCGGTAGCATCGGTCACGGCCTTCATATTGCGGTTAATGATCTGCTGACGGTTTTTCTGCAGCCATTTGTCCTCTTGTAAAAGCATGGGTGCATAGAGTTTGATCTTAAGGTCGGGTTCGCTCAAATGCAGCGTTGAAAAGTCAACCGCCCCAAGAAGCAAAATCAGCGCAGCAAAACGAAATTGTTTCAGCGCCTCTCTTGACGATAAAAAGATAAAGAGAGAAAGGGCCAGCAATATAAGCGCATACTGCCACTTTTCAATACCAAACAGCGAGTTTATAAAAGGGAGTTCTATCTGCAGCCAGTTCCAGTCCATCGGTTCGACAAAACTTAGTCCAAAAAGCATGGCCGCACGATAAAAGGGAATCTTCGTGAATGTCAGGATACCGAAAAAGAGCGCATAAAGAATAATAAAGAAGAGGGTGATATAGGGACCCATCCAACCCATATGATAATATTCAAAACTGTAGCCTATCCAGTAAAACCAGAGCAGCCCAATGAAACCGCCGGCAGATGCAAGCACACGGCCCGGCGCTTTTAGCAGAAAATAAAAGGCAGAAAGTGCTGTAATGGAGTTAACCAAGCTGTTGGTCAATGAAAAGTACTCAGCATAAATAAAAAAGGAAAAAAGGAGTGCAATCCCGAGACCTTGAAGAAGGTCGACTGCTACGGTACGATAATTAATTGTGGGGAACTTCATAGGCGTATTATACAAAAAAGTATTGGACTTATGGTATTGATTCAAAGTGCCCGAAAAGAGGCTGCATATCTTTTCTTATAATGTTCAGCGGTCATAAAGTCGCGTCGGCTAAAAACAGAAAGCAGTTTCTGTTTTATTCACGCCTTTGGCGGTTTCGACCCTACAAAAGTCAAAACAAGGGAACCGCTCGCATAGCGATGTTTCTTTAGGGCAGTTGGCTTGTTTCAAAAAGGTCTCCGTCAGTGGTGCTTCGCACAACACTGCTGGTTCCGGCCCTATAAAAGCCAAGCAGTTGGCTTTTTTCAAAAGGCCTCCGTCAGTGGTGCTTCGCACAACACTTCTGGTTCCGGCCCTAAAAAAGGTCTCCGCCGGTGGTCGTAAGCGACAACACCTCTGGTTTCGACCCTACAAAAGCCAAGCAGTTGGCTTTTCCTTTACGGGTCTCATCTATTACATAGGTCTGTAATTGTATAATGCAGAAATTTTTACGTCAAGGATCTATAGTATGGATATGTTAGGACAACTTTTACCGTTTGTATTTTTAATCGCGATTATGTATTTCATAATCATTCGCCCACAACAGAAGCAGGCTAAGGCACACAAAGCAATGCTTGAGAGTCTTGGAAAAGGCGAGAAAGTCGTTACTAACGGCGGACTTATTGTCGTTATACACAAAGTTGAAGAGAACTTTTTCACAGTAAAGTTGAACGATGATGTAATGGCCAAACTCACTAAAGATGCCATCGCACGAAAGTATGAGGATGAAGTTTAATTTTCGTCTAGTACTGCTTATCCTCGCCATTGTTTTTGGTGTTTTCTTCTCTATACCTTCTCTTTTCCAAACAGAGAAAGGTGCCAAGATCACTTTAGGTCTTGATCTTCAAGGCGGCCTGCACATGCTCCTCGGTGTCAAAACTGAAGAGGCTGTCGGTTCACGTATGAAGTCGATCGCAGCGAGTATTAAACACTATACGGACCATAATGACATCTTGTTAGACACGCTTTCGGCGAGTGATGATGAGGTGAAGTTTGCTATCTTGGACCCGGATGATGCTCCGGCTATCGATCTATTGTTAAAAGATATCGAAGGCGTTAAGATCAACTACAGCGGCGAAAATTATGCACTGGTAATGACACCTGAGTCTATAGAAAAGACTAAAAAAGAAGCGATTTCTCAGGCCATTGAGACCATTCGTAACCGTCTCGATCAGTTTGGTCTTGCGGAGCCTACGGTTGCCCGTCAAGGTGCTGAGAAGATTTTGGTAGAGCTTCCCGGTATTGAAACGCAAGAGGATGAGCAGCGTGCTCGAGAACTTATCTCTCGTGCAGCTAAGCTGGAACTGATCGCTGTTGATGAAGAACGTGCAATGCGCGTTTACAACATGACAGAAGCACAAGCCGCTCAGTACGGGGATGTCATCTTACTCGACAAAGATCGTCCGGAAGTTAAGTACCTTCTTAAAGAGATCCCGATCTTAGATGGCGGTTTGCTGACGAACGCAACGGTTGCGTTTGATCAGAACAACCGTCCTGTCATTAACTTTGCACTGAACTCAGAGGGTGCACAGATATTTGGTGATTTTACCGGTAAGAATGTGGGTAAACGTATGGCGATTGTCTTGGATGGAGAAGTCTATTCGGCACCGGTCATCAATGAGCGTATCGGCGGCGGACATGTACAAGTCAGCGGTAATTACTCGGTCAATGAAGCCAATGACCTGGCGATTGCACTGCGTTCAGGAGCTCTCTTGGCCCCAGTCTATATGATGGAAAAACGTTCTGTCGGACCAAGTCTTGGTGCTGAGAGTATACGCAACTCAATGATCGCCCTTATGGGCGGTTTTGTTTTAGTCTTCGTCTTTATGATGATCTATTACAAAATGGCAGGCGTGATCGCAAATATTGCTTTGATCGCCAACTTGTTTATTATTCTAGCGGTTATGTCGCTGTTTGGTGCGACCTTGACCCTGCCGGGAATGGCGGGTATCGTCCTGACTGTCGGTATGGCAGTTGATGCCAATGTCATTATCTCTGAGCGTATTCGCGAACTGCTTTATGAAGGCAAGTCTCTTCATAAAGCGATCGAAGAGGGTTATGCCAATGCAATGCGCGCGATCATAGATGCCAATATCACGACGCTGATAGCGGCTGTAGTCTTGTATGCGTACGGTACCGGAGCGATTAAAGGTTTTGCTATCACGATCAGTATCGGTATTTTGGCATCAATGCTGACGGCAATTCTTGGTACACACGGCATCTACACGATGTTAGAAAATAAGATCAAAAAAAGTCAAAATCCGGCTTTCTGGTTTGGTATTAGTAAGAAGAGGTTAGGGTAATGGAATTTTTTAAACAGACAAATACCATTGATTTTATGGGAAAATCGAAGATGGCAATGCTCATCTCGATCGTGCTTGTCCTTAGCTCATACGGCCTTCTTATGACCAAAGGGCTCAACTTTGGTGTTGACTTCGCCGGCGGTACGATCGTTCAGGTCAAATACGCTGATGCTGCGCCAATCGACACGATGCGTGACCAGCTCTCGACGAACGAAATGTTCAACGGAGCCTCCATCACGGAATTCGGATCACCTGACGAGGTGATCATTCGTCTTAAGACAACTTCGAAAGATATCTCTCAAGATATGGGTGATGTGACACGTGAAGCGCTAAAAGGCACAGGTGATTATGTGATCCGCCGTGTCGATATCGTTGGCCCAAAAGTCGGTGATGAGCTACGTGAAAAAGGGGTTATGTCACTTCTTTTGGCAATGCTCGGGATTTTGATTTATGTGGCCTTTCGGTTTGAGTGGCGTTTTGCCGTTGCTTCGATCATCGCTTTGGTGCATGATGTCTCTATCGCGATGGGTGCACTTGCACTGATCCAGATCGATGTCAACCTTGATGTCTTGGCGGCACTTTTAACGATACTGGGGTACTCGCTGAACGATACGATCATTGTCTTTGACAGAATTCGTGAAGGCATTACAGATACCAAGAATCTGCTCCTTAGTGACACGATCAATGAATCCGTCACGAAGACACTTTCGCGTACGACATTGACCTCGTTGACAACATTCTTTGTTGTCTTGACACTTTTTGCCTTTGGTGGAGAGATCATTCACTCGTTTGCATTTACACTTCTAGTCGGTGTGGTCGTCGGTACCTACTCGTCGATCTTTGTCGCCTCTCCAATTTTGATGTGGTTAGGGTTCGATATTAAAAACTATCATGGTAAACTTGCTGAGAAGGCAAAACGCCATGCCGAAAAAGAGAAGATGCGTGCACAGTTTGAACAAGGAACGCTATAAGCGTTCCCAGGAACAAGGTGAGAGCCGTTAAGAAAATGCCAATTTCTTGGCATTTTTAGGCTCGGAACCAGACGCGATGTACAAAGCACCGCTGACGGAGACTTTAAGGTAGTAATCTGTTAAGATTACATATAGAGTCAAAGAGATAAAAGAAAAGGAAGAAGTTATGGATTGGGGAAAAGTAATATATGTCTTTTTTACGTTGATGTCTTTGACGTCAACGGCAGGCTTTTTATATGAGCACACGCCAACGGCACTTTTTGTTGCAGCGAGTTTAAATCTTGTTTCTACAATTTTGAAACTGGGTGTGCGCAATCTGCTCTCAGCAGAGTTGCTAGCCAGTTCGTTGGTAGCGGACCTGCACCTTATCCCGGCATTTATATATCTTGAATTGATGGGTAATATAAAATGGGCCATTGCCCTTGCTATTGGTGCACTGCTTGCCAATATCTTTTCTATGGCACTTGTTCTGATCGAAAGTTCAAAAAACAGAGATGAATATTAAGCGGCAGATAGATTAATAGGTGAATGTTTACGTGCATTCACTGTTTAACTTATCTTTACCGATAAAACTTCAATACATTGGTATAACTTCAGGAGACTTTTTTGCAATACAACCCTTCGGACATTGAAAAAAAATGGCAAATATATTGGGATGAAAACCGCAGTTTCGAACCAGATGATTCATTTGAAAAAGAAAAAAAATATATATTGAGTATGTTCCCGTTTCCAAGCGGACGTCTGCATATGGGACATGTCCGCAACTACACCATTGGTGACTCTTTTGCACGTTACTACCGCCAACAGGGTAAAAATGTTCTGCACCCTATCGGCTGGGACAGTTTCGGTATGCCTGCAGAAAATGCAGCGATCAAAAATGGTGCGCATCCAAAAAAATGGACCTATGAAAATATAGACTATATGCGTAAAGAGCTCTCATCTTTGGGACTTTCGTTCTCTAAAGAGCGTGAGTTCGCGACCTCTGATCCTCTTTATACAAAGTTTGAACAGGGATTCATCATTGATATGTTTGAGAAGGGACTTCTGTATCGAAAAAAAGCGGCCTTGAACTGGTGTCCGCATGACTTGACAGTCCTTGCCAATGAGCAGGTCGTTGATGGCTGCTGCTGGCGCTGTGACACACCTATCGTCAAAAAAGAGATGAACCAGTACTACTTGAAAATATCTGACTATTCGGATGAGCTTATTGACGATCTTAAACAGCTTGAAAAAGGGTGGCCAAAACAGGTCCTTACAATGCAGGAGAACTGGATCGGCCGTTCAAACGGTCTTGAGTTCACATTGGAACTTGACGACCATGCAAAAAATGTCCTTCGTAATCAGTATACAGGCTTTGATGTCTATACAACCCGTCCGGATACAATCTATGGTGTCACCTATACGGCGTTGGCTCCGGAGCATGAACTGGTCACGTATATGATCGACAATGGTCTCTTGCTGCCGTCTGCGGCTGCCGAGATCGTAGCGATGAAAAAAGCGAGTTCGATCGACAGACAAAAAAACAAGCATGGGGTGGCATTGGGTATAGATGTCATTCATCCGTTGACGAAGAAACCGATTCCTGTCTACGTTGCGAATTTTGTCCTGATGGATTACGGTTCTGGTGCGGTTATGGCTGTGCCGGCGCACGACGAACGTGATTATGAATTCGCAACGAAGTATGATCTGCCTATCATCCCGGTCATTGCTTCTGAGACTGAGGGTATTGTTGAAGGCCGGGCGATGACAGATGCCGGGATGCTTTTTAACTCAGGCACGTTCAGTGAGATGAACTCTGTTGAGGCACGCGCAGCGATCATTGAACACTTTGAAGCGGAAAAACTTGGTAAAAAAGTGACCAACTACCGCCTTAAAGACTGGGGGATCAGCCGCCAGCGTTACTGGGGTGCACCGATTCCGTTTATCCACTGTCCGGAGTGCGGTATTGTCGCGGATAAAAAAGAGAATCTTCCTGTGACGCTGCCAGATGATGCAGTGATCACAGGCGAGGGCAATCCGCTTGAACACCACCCGACATGGAAATATTGTCAATGTCCTAAGTGTGGTGAGGATGCCGTGAGGGAGACAGATACCATGGATACATTTATCCAGTCATCGTGGTATTTTCTGCGTTATACGGCAAGTCCCAAGATCCAGAAAGAGAAGCCGTTTGACAAAGATGAGCTGAAATACTGGATGAATGTCGACCACTACATCGGTGGAATTGAACACGCTATTTTACATCTTCTGTATAGTCGATTTTTCACCAAGGTCATGCGTGACCTGGGTTATCTCGACATCAGCGAACCCTTTGACAAACTTTTGACACAGGGAATGGTGTTAAAAGATGGTGCCAAGATGAGCAAGTCAAAAGGCAACACGGTTGATCCGGATGCACTGATAGAAAAATATGGTGCGGACACTGCCCGTCTCTTTATTCTTTTTGCGGCACCGCCGACACAAGAATTGGAGTGGAATGACAGCGCTGTTGAAGGGGCCTACCGCTTCTTGAAACGTTTTTCTGAACGAAGTGTCAATGCTAAAGCAACAACGACACTTCCTGAGATCGATCATAGCAGCCTCTCCAAAGAGGAGAAAGCTGCTCGTAAAAAAGTCTATGAAGCACTCCAGCGTGCCAATGAAGTTTTTGAAGAACGGTACACATTCAACACACTGATCGCCGGTGTTATGGAAGCAATGAATGCATTGAACGAACAGAGTAATGAAGCGGTTTGGACAGAAGGGTACTGGATATTAAGCGCCATTTTGGAACCTATTGTTCCGCATATCGCATGGGAAGTCTCTACCAATCTGTTTGAACGCAAGAATCTGGTGCCAAACCCGGTTAAAGACGAGGTCTTCACTGTTGACTCGGTCACTTTGGGTGTTGCGGTAAACGGCAAACGTCGTGCCGAGATCGAAGTCGGTGTCGGTGACAGTAAAGATGCGATCATAGCAAGAGCGAAAGATGCGTTGGAAAAATGGCTTGAAGGCAAAGAGATCGTAAAAGAGATCGTTGTGCCGAACAAGCTTGTCAACATCGTCGTCAAAGGTTAATGATGCAGAGTATAGGCGTAATGCGAACGTTGGTAAAAGCCTTTCATCTCGTAACGCTTAACGCTTTATTTTTAACGCTGATCTCCGGCTGCGGTTATCAACCCAGTTCAAAAGAGGCTAAAAAAATAATGGGTGAGACCGTCTCTACCGAGATCATTATCTCTATGACTGATCCTGAAAATACTGTGGTGCTAAAAGATGCACTGGATGAAGCGGTTATACGCCGTTTTCAAACAAATCTTCGTTACCGAAAAGATGCTGCAACCCATCTGCAGATCGAACTTAAATCTGTCGATTTTAGTGCTTTACAGTATGACAGTAATGGTTATATTGTCTCTTATCGAACGACGATCAATTTGGGTGTCACCCGTATTACTGGTGCGCTGAGTAAATATTACAGGGCTGTCGGCAACTTTGACTTTACGATCAATCCCAACGCCATCATCACCGATCAGCAGCGTTTTGAAGCGATTGAAAAGAGTGCAACAAAGGCACTTGACAGTTTTGTAGCACAGGTCGCTGCAGAAGGTACACGTAAAGAGAAATGAGTGCCCTTCAGACCTTTCTAGATGCTAAACCGCTCTATTATGATGAGATCGATCTTGAGCGGATGCCGCGTATCTATACGGCAATCAAAGATCAGCTTCCCTCTCCCAAAATAATCCATGTCGTCGGTACTAACGGCAAAGGAACAACCGGACGTTTCTTGGCCAAGGCACTGTTACAACATGGTCTGAACGTCGGGCACTACACCTCACCTCACATCGTTACATTTAATGAACGCATCTGGCTCAATGGTGAAAATGTCAGTGATGATGTTTTGGAGAGTGCGCATCAAAAGCTCTTGAACGTTCTCACAAAAGAGCAGGCGGATGCTCTGAGCTATTTCGAATACACGACACTTTTGGCGATGGTTGTTTACAGTCAATGTGACTATGTCGTCCTGGAAGCCGGTCTCGGCGGTGAGTTTGACGCCACCAATGTCTTTGAAAAAGACCTTTCTCTTTTTACCCCGATAGACATAGACCATCAAGCCTTTTTGGGGAACGATATTGTCTCAATTTCCGGTACAAAGTTCCGTTCAATGCAATCATCAGCGATCTTGGGTCGACAAGCTCATCCTGAAGTTGAAAATATCTATAGAGATATCGCAAAAGAGAGAGGCTGCAGCGCCGAAACAATAGATGACCTGTTGTCAGACAGAGAACAACAAGTCATTAGGGCTATCGCATCTGAAAAGGGTCTGGCTCACTATTTGCAAGAGAATCTCCTGCTTGCATTAAGTGCACTGAAATTCCTTGGGTTTGAGGCAGATGTCGGCATCTTGGCCGCCTCTCCGCTGTTCGGCCGCTTGAGTAGGATCAAAGAGAATATTCTGTTAGATGTAGGGCACAATGTCCTGGCAGCAAAGGCGATTGTAGAAGCGCTAAAAGGAGAGATGTTCACTCTGGTTTATAACTCTTATCGTGATAAGGACTATGCTGAGATCATCAAAATATTGAAACCTATTATTAAAGAAGTAGAGCTTATCGATGTTGTTGATGTCCGTATTGAACAAGAATCGAAACTGCGAGAGGTGATAACAGCGCAAGGCGTTAGTGTTGGCAAATTTGCTACAATAGAAAAGAATAAGAACTACCTGGTCTTTGGATCATTCAGTGTAGCAGAAGCTTTCTTGGCATATTTAGCCAGACAATAGAGGGAGTCAATGTGGACCATAAAATAAATATCACCATTGAAGATGCCAAGGGCGTCAAAGAGTTTACTTTCCACAAACGTGTGAAGCACTTTGCCCTCTACACTGTAGTTTCAGTCATTTTTTTACTTATTCTGAGTGCCTATGTTGTGTTCCAACTCACCAAAGAGCTTGGTACGATTGAAGCTAAAAAGAGTCTGCTTGAGGCACAAAATATGCTTTTGGAACAGAGGATTATAAACAAAGAGCATGAACTTACACAACTCGATGAACGTCTTGACTCCATTGAGGAGTTGATAGGAATGGAGGTCAGTGAAGATGCGACCTTTACGCAACGCGTCGACGTGGCGCAACTGACCTCTAAAGAGCGCTCACTCATCTTAGAGATCATTCCTAACGGTTCACCTGTTGATTACAAGGGTATTACAAGTCGATTCGGTTATCGGACGCACCCTATCACCGGACGAAGAGAGCTGCATCAGGGCAGCGACATGAAAGCAAAACTCTTTACCGAGGTTTATGCAACGGCTAACGGGGTCGTGGAGTATGCAGGATATCATCGTGACAGCGGATTCGGACGACTTGTTATTTTGAATAACTCCTATGGGTTTAGAACCTATTTTGCCCACCTCGGAAAGCTAAATGTGAAACACGGTCAGGTTGTTCAAAAGGGCGATCTTATCGGCTTGACCGGCAACAGCGGGCGAAG
>JAQIBF010000157.1 GCA_027859195.1 Helicobacteraceae bacterium | reverse complement strand
CATCTTTGGTCATATCAATAAAAAGGTAGAGGTTGATTCCAAAAGGCTGAGGAAATTGGCCGATCTCTCTTTTGATGGCACGATAGACAGAATTCAGTACAGACGGATCACCGACCAAGAGAAGTTGATCATTTGGATGGATCATCTTTCGGTCATCCGGTAAAATAAGTTTACCTCCGCGATAGATAGCGACGATGCGCCACTGCTTCTGCTCGATTACACCCACATGTCTGTAGACAAACGAGCTGCCGAACGGGACCAATACGTCCATGATCTCACCCTCACCCAAACCGACATTCTGTGCGACAACCGGTACATTCGGCAGATAGTCAAACATATGAGAGGCAAGGATCTCTGTCGTGTTGATCTGCACAACATTGTATTTTTCAAGATCCATCCCCCAATGATCGGTAACAATGATACGGAGCTGTTTTTTACTGACACGGATATTGGCAATCGTTTGTTCAATATCCGAAGGATTTTTCATGGCAATAAACACCTGAACAAATTCCATCTTTAAGACATTGGAGAGTTTATAAAGGCTGGTCGGATCAAATTCAAAAAACTTAAAGCGTGATGGCGGAGCATTCTCAAATTCAGAAGCTTTTGTCTGAATGATATAATAGAGATTATCTTTGGCAAAAGTATCGATTGCCCGTTGGACAAAATTATGGCCAATTTTACTGTCGCTGATGATCAAAATCTTTTTCATACGCACCAATCTTTAAATATTATTGGTGTGATTGTAGCATATTCGTTAGCTTGTAGAGAATATGGTAAAATCACTCCAATATTTTACGCATATGGAGACCTATGGAATTCACCCTTGAAGCCCAAAGCGGCAAGGCCCGTGCCTGTACAATCAAAACAGCACATTCAACCATCACAACACCGGTCTTTATGCCGGTAGGCACACTCGGTTCTGTTAAAGCGCTCGACATGGCGGACATGCATGATCTGCTTGGTGCCGAGATCATACTCGCCAACACCTATCATATGTACCTTCGTCCCGGTGATGCGACGGTTAAAAAACTGGGGAAGTTGCATAAATTTACGACCTACCCCAAAAGTTTCTTAACGGACAGCGGCGGTTTTCAAGCCTTCAGCCTCAGTGATATCTCCAAAGCAGATGCCAACGGGATCGAATTTCGCAGTCATATTGATGGTTCTAAACACTATTTTACGCCTACAAAAGTGATCGACATCCAGCATAACCTCGGTTCTGACATCATGATGATCTTGGATGACCTTGTTGCCCTGCCTGCGACACAAGAACGTATAAAGCTCTCTATTGAACGCACAACCCAATGGGCTGAAAAGTCTATCGAGTATTTTCGTCAAAAGCAGCAAGAGGGGGTTGGCATTGAGCAAAATATCTTTGCCATTATCCAAGGCGGTACGGACAAGGCTTTTCGCACCAAGTCGGCAACAGAACTTTGCCGCTTGGATTACGACGGTTTTGCTATCGGCGGTCTTTCGGTCGGTGAAACGAACCAGGACATGTATGACACGGTTGAACATACCCTGCAGCATATGCCCGAAGATAAGCCCCGTTACCTGATGGGTGTCGGAACACCCGAAGATCTGGTTGAAAATGTTGAGCGCGGTATTGACATGTTTGATTGTGTTATGCCAACGCGTAATGCACGAAACGGTACACTCTTCACCTCTTTTGGCCGTATTAATATCAGAGGTGCAAAGTTCAAAGAGGACAGCGCCCCTATCGATCCTGAGTGTGACTGTCTGACCTGCAAACGCTACTCTCGTGCTTACTTGAACCACCTCTTTCGCTCTCGTGAGATCACCTTTTTCCGTTTGGCCACGATTCATAACCTTCACTATTACCTCACACTGATGAAACAGATGCGCCAGGCTATTTTGGAAGACAGATTTCGAGAGTTCAAAAAGGAATTTTATGCAAAACGTGCCTAATCCCCCAATGACACTCGGTGTCAACATCGACCACATCGCCGTACTGCGTGAAGCGCGCAAGATCAACGATCCCGACCCACTGATGGCACTGGCGATCTGTGCCCAAAACGGTGCGGACCAGATCACTATCCACCTTCGTGAAGACCGTCGACACATCCATGATGAAGACGCTAAAAAGATCATTGCCTCTTCGCCTATTCCTGTCAATCTCGAGTGTTCGATCAACGCTGACATCATTGATATTGTCTGTAGACTTAAGCCGCATAGGGCAACGCTTGTACCTGAGAACCGCGCGGAAGTGACAACAGAAGGCGGACTTGATGTCATCAGTAAAAGTGCCGCCATCAGCGACGCCATTGAACGTCTCCATGAAGCCGGTATCGAAGTCTCGCTTTTTATAGATCCGGTAATCAATGCCGTTGAACAGAGCTATGCACTCGATGCCGACTTCGTCGAACTTCATACCGGTCACTTTGCCAACGTCTATGCTATGTTAAATTCAGCCTTGCCCTACTCTCATCACACCATTAAAGAGCTTGACATTCCTCGTGATGAGTTAAAAAGTCAACTAGATGAAGCACTTAACGCCGTTCGGATCAGTGCAGAACATGCACGGTCTATACACTTGCAGGTAGCAGCCGGACATGGGCTCAACTACCAAAATGTGAGATTGATGACAGACATTCACGCCATAACAGAACTCAACATTGGTCAAAGTATCATTGCCCGTTCAGTCTTCAGCGGTCTCGCCGATGCCGTCAAAGAGATGAAACAGTTATGTCAACGCTAAGACGTCCTCGCATTGCCGTCAGTGTTGGCGACATTAACGGTGTAGGGATTGAGATCGCGCTAAAAGCACACAAATCGATCTCGAAACTGGTTGTCCCTGTCTATTGTATAAATAGATCTATATTGAACAGTGCTGCGCAACTTCTAAATGTCGAGATACCCGATGATTTCATACTCTCAGAAGTCGGTGAAGCCGTTGAGATAGAACCAGGCCTTGTTTCTGAAAGGTCGGGAAATTTCTCTTATCACTCTTTTTTACATGCGGTTGAGCTTGCCAAAGCAGGCAAGGCTGATGCAGTTGTCACCCTGCCTATCCACAAAGAGGCCTGGTCACTCGCCGGTATTAAGTACAAAGGGCATACAGATATGCTTCGTGACATCTTCAAAAAAGATGCCATTATGATGCTGGGCTGTTCTGATCTGTATGTGGCACTCTTTACTGAGCACATCCCTTTGCAGGCTGTTGCAAGTTCACTGACACTCCAAAAGCTGACCAGCTTTCTAGAAGATTTTCATCATGCTATAGGTCCGCATCAGATAGCTGTTCTAGGATTAAACCCGCATGCCGGAGACAACGGTGTACTGGGAAATGAGGAAGAGATCATCACAGAAGCGATTGTCTCGTTAAATGAAGCCTTAGGTCAAAATATATTCGTAGGTCCTGTTGTCCCGGACATTGCTTTTACGCCGCATTTTAGAAAACAGTACACCTATTTTGTCGCTATGTATCATGACCAAGGTCTTGGACCGCTTAAAGCACTCTACTTTGATGAGAGTGTCAATATCTCACTGAACCTGCCTATCATCCGAACATCCGTTGATCATGGAACCGCTTTTGACATTGCTTATAAAGGTGAAGCCAAGACGCTTAGCTATATCAATGCTGTACATGCTGCGGTAGAGCTTATAACGGATAAAGAAGTGTAGTCGCACCGCTGCTATTACCTTCAGACTCTCCTGCTATTCGATTTAATCCATATTACATATATAAATTTTAGTGACATTTATGTGACATTTTTTTCCTATAATTGTATTATAAAAAGTAATTTTAGGAGAACACTATGGTTAGCCCATTGGAGTCTATAATCTACCTTATCAAAGTACAGCAAGCAATAGTAATAGATAATAAAGAGTGCTGTTACGATGAGATCATTGCACAATGTACTGACCTGCAAAAAGCTAGGGAACTAGCAAATACCATTAATGGAAAAATTGAAAAGCACACGGAACCTTTAAACAACTTTGTTGAAGAGTCTGTCGAACAGTACAACTAAGAGCGCATAGAGATCACTTCTCTATTTGGCACTAAACTTTTTAGAGGATGTCAACAATTTACATTTTATTAGTCTTATGCGTCTATACTTGATTATAAATTATCAGGTCATAAGGATAGTAAATGTTTTTTCAACCAAATTTTTTTGGAATGCATAGAACTGTATTCCTCTCAACCGTTTTATTAGTGAACCTCAATGCGTCATCCATTACGTTTAATGATGCCAGTGAGATCACGCAACGGACAATGCCTGCCGACAAACAGATTCTTCTCTCTTATAACAGTGCTGTCAAAGAGGCAACCAAGTCCATCGTTTATATCTCGACCACACAGGTGGCCTCCATGAAGAGGCAACAGATGCATCCTTTTTTCGAGCAATTTTTTGATCAGGACAGAACACCCCGGCATTATGAACCACGACAAGGTCTCGGCTCAGGAGTTATTGTCTCAGAAGATGGGTACATCGTCACAAATAACCATGTAATTGAGAATGCAGATGAGATCACCGTACAGGTAAATGGCAGCAATGCGGTCTACATTGCAGAGGTCATCGGTAAAGATCCGAAGTCTGACATTGCTGTTATAAAGATAAAGACAGATAAAAAGCTCCATCCGATTTTAATGGGTCGTTCAGACATGTTAAAGATAGGCGATGTTGTTTTTGCTATAGGCAATCCTTTTGGTGTCGGGCAAAGTGTGACACAGGGTATTATCTCGGCGCAGCATAAAGACAGTGTCGGTATAAACGAGTATGAGAATTTTATCCAAACCGACGCATCTATCAATCCAGGAAATTCAGGCGGTGCACTCGTTGACAGCCGCGGTGCCCTTATTGGGATCAACTCTGCCATCATGACGAGAAGCGGAGGCAACAACGGAATAGGTTTTGCGATCGAAAGCGATATGGTGCGTAACATTACCAAGCAGTTGATCGAAAATGGCACAATAGAACGTGGATACCTTGGTGTCGCTATAGGTGACCTGACAAGCGAACTTCAGAAACTATACAAAAATGCTAAAGGGGCTATGGTTATACAGGTCAATCCTGATTCACCAGCGGAAAAGTCAGACTTACAGCGCGGTGATCTTATTACCAAAATCGATACAAAAGAGATCGACAATGCTGCCGCGTTAAAAAATATTATCGGCCAGTATAGACCTAACTCGACCGTTACTGTCACCTACGAGAGAGACACGAAAGACAACACTGTCAACGTCAAACTGGGAAACCTTCAAAAAGTGGGTGTTTCTGCCCAAACTGAGAGTACTCTCATAAATGGAGCGCAGTTTAGCGATCTTGACAGCAATACCCGTTTTGATTACCGTATTGCGGAAGATGTAGAAGGGGTTCTAGTCGCGGAAGTTGACATTGAAAGTGAAGCGTGTAACCAAAATATTCGTCGTGGTGATGTTATCATGCAGGTTGAGAAAAAACTCACTCCTGATCTGGAAACACTCAATAAGGTACTAAAAAAATACCAAAGCATCTATAAACGCATCTATATCAACAGAAATGGTCGCATCTATGTCACAGTGCTCAAATAAGGCTACTCTTTCTCTTTTTTACGTGTTTTAACAAACATCTCCACCAGAGGAAGAATAGCTTTCACGGCACTAAAGTCACGATTGAAGAGCGAACTTATGCCGCTGCTTACCTTTGAAAAGCTTTCACGGATCTCGGTCGCTTCTTGCTTGATCTCATCAAACTCGCCGGAGAGTTCTGTCAGTGCATAGTCACGGATCTCATGTACAGCTTCTGCTTCACTGCCTAGCTCCTGGCGTGATGCCAAAATTAAAAATATAATAGCTATGGCAAAATCAACGCCTGTAAGAATAAGGGCAGCATAAAGAGGGGAATAGCTTTCCACCAGATAAAGGTATGTCGTGATGTTTACCATCACTAACGTTGCCAAAATTGCCAAGAGCGAAATGGTCATCATAACAACCTGTCGCCCCTTTTTACGCATCTCTAGTTTTAGAAGTGCTTTTTCACTGCGAATGAGCAGGTTGAGTTTGTTGCTTAATTCTTTATTCATTACAATCCCCTATTTCGAAAGAAAGATGCGGCCAAAAAGTGCACCTGCGGCAAAGATCGCTACAGCCGTTACCGGCGATATATTCTCATAATCATCTTTCATTCTCTCTACAAGCTGATGAACTTTATCTTCAAGTTCACCCTCCAAATTATAGACACCCTCAACCAAGGCATCTAAGGTAGCATCTTCTTCTATATCTTGCGATACATTCTGTGCGTCCTCTTTTTTAAGACGTTCCACTTCTTCACGAAGGAACTTGATCTCCTCTTGCATACTCATCTTTGCCATAGCCCTATCCTGATAGTCAGATTCTGCTTTATTATACTACATTCAATATCTAACTGCTTTAAGAGTACCTACAATATCTGTTTATAGAGTGTAATACAGTATAAAAAGCTTATGATCAGGATCTATAAAAGGGGTGAGTTGCTATCAGTTCTCCAAGTTGAATATCAGAAAAGAGACTCTTAATGTCATCACCCTCTGTAATTGATGCTTTTAAAGACTCGAATTCTGTCTATGACTTTCCACGTTTATATTCTAAGACTGAACTTCATTTATTATTACGCTTAAACGTATACTTTTTCTTATCTGTAAGCCTTTATTTTTGTTAAAAATACTACAATATTTGTAGATTAAGGAGTGATAATGCAGAATACAGACCCGCTTAGTAAGTTCGCTATAGCCAGGACACTCACCTTTAAAGAGAGTGCAAACGGCCTCACTAAGATCATTGTCAACAATGATTTTGCTGAAGCCGAGATCTACCTGCACGGAGCCAACCTGACGCACTTCAAGCCTAAGCTCAAGGATGCTGTTATCTTTAATGGTAAAGAGAGCCATGTGACCCCTCCAAAATCTGTGCACGCCGGCATACCCATCTGTTGGCCGTGGTTTGGTCCCCACCCAACAGACAACACAAAGCCCCAGCACGGTTTTGCCCGCGACATGCTCTGGCAGCTCAAAAGTACAAAGACCTTGCACAACGGAACAGAGATCGTCTTATCGTTGACAGAGGATGAGCGCAGCTTGGCGCTTTGGTCCTACCGGTTCACACTCGAACTCACGTTCACCATCGGCAGGAGTCTGACCGTCGAGCTTAAGACGTTTAACCGCGATAACAAACCTTTTACCATTACACAGGCACTGCACAGCTACTTTTGCATCGGTACAATCGAGGAGATCGAGATCCTCGGCGTCGAAGGTATACCCTTTATAGACTACACGGATTCGATCAAGCAGAAGTTTGAAGGGGCACCACTGCATATAGCCGGTGAAGTCAACCGGGTCTATATCCCAACCGCTGCGACCTGTATTATCAATGATCCAAAACTCGAACGAAAGATCATCATCGAAAAAGAGCACAGCCACTCCACCACGATCTGGAATCCTTGGAAAGAGAACGGTATTCACGATCTGCCGGGTGATGCGTATAAAAAATTTGTCTGTATAGAGACAACCAATGCACTAGAAGATGCAAAGACTGTGGAAGCGGGAGATGAGTGCAAGATCGTTCAAAAAATATCAGTTGTAAGTTATGCTTTGCAAAAGCCTGTGAAGGACTTCCACGATAAGCTTTCCAGTACTTCTTATTAGTGTTTGACAGGAGATCTTTTTAATCGCTATGCATTTTCAAAATGTGTGGTGATTATTAATACAATGATTTAACTATTTTGACAATATCACATAAATGGATGGTGTATTATTTATAATTAAATCGTTATAATAGATTAATCTATATTAAGGGAGATAAAATGAAAAAAAGTTTATTAGTGATAGCCTTATTAACAGGCGCTTTGTTTGCACAAAATGCCGGTGATGTAACGCCGAAAACAAATGCTG
>JAQIBF010000100.1 GCA_027859195.1 Helicobacteraceae bacterium | reverse complement strand
TTTTTTTCTTAGCGGATGGCAGATAACTTTGCAGAGCCTCTCGTACTATCTGTGCCTTTTTTTTGCCGAGCTGCAAGGCAGTTTGACTTAACTCTTCAATAAGTTCATCTTCCAATGTGATCGTCATTTTCTTTGTCATCAAACATCCTTTACCATACTATACCATATACACTATTTAAATTGTTTTATAAACCCATTTAAAGGTAATGTGTAATGGCGCAGTTAAGAGATGATGGCTTTTAGAGGTATCCTTAACTATAATACGGCTATGAGTCGTATAGATAACAGCAAGTATTATAATGAAGTCGTACAACGGCATGGCGTCACCGCACGGGGTGTGCACTGGAACTCGCAAAAGACGCAGTATAAACGTTTTGAGATCCTGCTTGAGATGATCGACCTTAGTGCGGAGGAAAGCGTTGTCGACGTGGGCTGCGGGTTTGCAGATCTTTATCTGTACATGCAGAAAAAGAGTACTCTGCCGTACTCTTATGTGGGTTTGGAGATCATGGAGAGCATGGTCGATGAGGCCCGTAAAAGAGTTGACTGTGAGATCCGAGTCTGTGATGCACTCTTTGACCCTCTGCCGAAAGCCGACTACTACATCTGCAGCGGAGCGATGAACATCCTGACGCGTGAGGAGACCACCCTTTTTATCAGACGCTGTTTGAATGCCAGTACCAAAGGGTTTGTCTTCAACCTGTTGGAAGGTGAGGATGAATCCCTGGTATACAACTACTACCGACCCGAAGAGATAGAAGCTGTCGCAAAAGAGTTGGGTGTCTCATATAAAGTGAAACAAGGTTATCTTCCAAGAGATTTCACAGTGTTGTTTTTGAAAACAGCGCTTAGTAACAAGGAACATTCCTAATGTGTGCTATCTTCGGAATATTGGGCGAATACAACCCCGTTCAGGCGCGTCAAGCTCTTGCTGTAATGGCACATCGGGGTCCTGATTATTGTGGAATTGTTGAGTCGGAACGCCTCTTCTTTGCACACAACCGACTGAGCATTGTAGACTTGCAGGCCAAAGCCCATCAGCCGATGCGTCACGGCGATCTGCTGCTCAGTTTTAACGGAGAGATCTACAACCATAAAGCTTTGCGAAAAGAGCTGATGGCAGACTTTACCTTTAAAAGTGACTCTGACACGGAAGTGCTGCTGGCAGCCTATAAAAAATGGGGGCTGAAGTTTGTCGATCATCTTGTCGGGATGTTCGCTATTGCGCTGCTCGACGGAAAAGATCTCTACCTCGTCCGCGACCGTTTGGGCAAAAAACCTCTCTACTATATGCACAACAGAGAGCAGTTTCTCTTTGCCTCGGAGATCAAAGGCCTTTCCCCGTTTTTGACAAAAAATAGTCTGAACAAAGATGCTCTTAGCAGCTATCTTAGCTTTTTGGCGCCGACCCCGCCACACACTTTTTTCAAGGGGATCCAAAAGCTGGGTGCCGGAGAGATAGTCCATTTTGACGGCAGCAAGGTCGAGAAAAGATCTTACTATTCACTTCTTGACACCCCCTCATCCATTATCACGGAAGAGAAGGCGGCTGTAGAGAAGATAGAAGAGGATCTGGTTGAGAGTATACGATTGCGCCTTAGTGCCGATGTGCCCATGGCCTCGCTGCTCTCAGGCGGTATTGACAGTGCCCTGATCGCTGCGATCGCCAAAGAACAGGGAAGTTCACTGCACACCTTTACCCTCGGTTACGCCGAGTATCAGAATTATGATGAACGCCAAAATGCCAAGTTTACAGCCGACGCCTTAGGGGTTGAGAACAGTGCCATAGAGATCACGCAAGATGACTTTATCGGGGCGAGTGAAAAGGTCTTTGAGAGTATGGATGAGCCGCTGAATGACCCGGCAGCTATTCCTCTCTATCTGCTCTTTGAGGGGATCAAAAAAGAGGGGTACAAGGTAGTGCTGAGCGGTGAAGGAAGCGATGAGCTTTTTCTTGGGTACCGTCAATACTTTGAGTACCTGGACATTGAAAAAGCCGCGGTCCTGCAGCACAAGAACTGGCTCAAAAAGTATTTTCGTTCCAACTTCTCTATGAACAGGGAGTGGGAGTGGTATAAGCGGGTCTTTGATGAGCAGCTCTTGTTTCGAACATCGGGCGAAAAGTTTACGGATCTGCAGAAAAATATGATCATGCGTCAGAACATCAAAGACGGTGACGGCCTGCGCTTTTTGGAACCGTATCGAAAAGCCTTTGAGGCAAGCGGGCACAGCGAACCGAGTCTTTGGTACAGCTACATAGACCTGCAACTCTTTCAGGCGGAGCACTTTTTGACGAAGCTGGACCGGGTCTCAATGGCCCACTCCATAGAGTCAAGAACCCCGTTTCTGGACCACAACCTTGCAGAGAGTGTTTTCAGTATGGCCCCGCAACTGCGTTATCAAGAGGGAGTCACCAAGGCACTGCTGAAAAAGGTGGCCGCCGACTATCTTCCCCAAGAGGTGATAAATCGTAAGAAGAAAGGTTTTTCCAATCCCTACATGGAGTGGCTGATCGCTTCAGGCAAGATCGATCTTATCGAAGAGGTTAATGAGCAGACCGGGCTCTTTAACCGCGAGGTCATAAAAGAGTATGTTGAACGCGGCAAACGCGGGAGTTTTAAACAGCATGTCTGGGGGCTTTACGTCTTGTCCTGCTTTTTGAAAAAGAACTTTTTGTAAAGCTAACGTATAATATAGACATGAGACAGCATCTATTAGCCCTTCTTTTGTTCTTTATGGTTTCGGCTTCTGCCGGTTTAGAGGCAAAAAATGTAGATGTATTTTCAGTAAAACAGCAACTTCTCTCACATAGCAGTGTCTACCTTGATCGTGAAAATAGAACTTTTGATGAGGTTATAAAACAGCACTTTTCTCCTTATGATGAAAACCATATCAACCTCTCTTTTGATGCTGAAACCGCCGTATGGGTAGAGTTGACCCTTGTAAATAGCGGTGATGAACTGATTGAACGCATTCTTGAAATCGGCAACCCTCTATTGGAAAAAGTTGTTCTGTTTGAGGATTCAGCACAACAAGAGGCCGGTATGCTCCAGGTCGCAGAAGATCAACATCACCTAAACCCATCATTTTTACTAACATTTATGCCGCAAGAGAGTAAAACTATCTGGCTTCGAATTGAGAATAAAACGACAGCCCTGCAGTTTGACCTGCACCTCAAAAGTGTGGATAGGTTTTATCACGATGACCTGATGAGTCAATATACCATCACTATTTTCCTGGGTATTATTCTTGCTTTTTTGATGTATGCGCTGCTGCTCTTTGTCTATACAAAAGACAGGAGTTATCTGTTTTATACCTTGTACCTTTCGACCCTGCTTTTTCAGCAGATGACCTATGTCGGGTTTTTACCCCTGCACGCGCCCCTGTGGTTTACGGCGGTTGATGACCTGATCGTCGTGCCAAAGGTTGCTATGATGATCATTGCCGCCGCCTGGTTTGCACAGAGTTTTTTGAAAACACAGCAGTACAAAAGGGTTCACCGCACCTATAATCTGATCGTTCTTTTTCTTTTTATTCAGATGCCCTTGGTGGGGACTCCTTGGTTTTATCTGCCGGAACTGACGGTGTTGACAGGCCTTGCTTTTATAATTTTCAATACTTGCGTGGGGCTCTATGTTTATCGTCAGGGGAACAAACAGGCCCGTTTTTTCATTGCCGGCTGGGCAGTATTGATAATTGCCTATCTGCTGATGATCTTTGACGCCATGGGCGTGATCAGTGTGATGTATTTTCTGCCGAACCTTGTGATGTGGGCGACGGCACTCGAAGCGATGTTCCTGCTCCTGGCTTTTGTAGACCGGCTAAGTATCCTGCAACAGCAAAAAGAGAAGTTGGACCGGGACCTTATTCACGAATACAGCAGTCGTCAAGAGGTCATTGAACACGAGGTGGTTGAAAAGACGGCAGAGCTCTCAAGTGCGCTTGCACAAAAAGAGCTGCTTTTTAAAGAGCTGCATCATCGGGTTAAAAATAATCTGCAGCTGATCTTGTCTCTGATGCGTCTGCAAAACGATACCTACGAGTGTGATAAGGAGAACACCTTTCTTCAGCAGCTTGAAGGGCGCATTCGTGCTATTGCCAGAACCCATGAGATGCTCTACCAGAACAATGAAGCCGAGACGGTCGATATGGAAGAGTATGTTGAGCGTTATATAGATGAGCTTAAGAATTCGATGCCGAACGATAAGATGATATTTGAAAGTGCGATCGAGGCCTCACTGCCACTTAAAAAAGCTGTTTATGTCGGTCTTGTGATCAACGAACTGGTCTCCAATACACTTAAGCATGCGTATGGCGAGGCCGGAGGCCGTGTCTATATAGCGTTGAAACTGATCGACAATAGATATGTTTTAGAGGTAGCAGATGAGGGGATTGGGTATGACCCGCAGGAGACCCGATCAAAAAGCTTGGGTCTGATCTTGGTCAAGAGCCTGGTTGAAGAGCAGTTGGAAGGTTCCTTGACCTTTGACAACTCCAATGGTTCACATTATATTATGAGGTTTAGTCTATGAAACAGAAGGTCCTGATCGTTGAAGATGAAAGTATTGTTGCAATGGAAATTGCATCGTATGTCACAGCCCTCGGCTATGAAGTTGTCACTACTGTTTCCAACGCAGAAGATGCTTATAGAGAAGCTTTGGAGGAAGAGCCGGACGTTATTTTGATGGATGTAAATCTCAAAGGCGCGGAAGATGGGATCAGTGCTGCCCAGAGGATAAAAGCCGAGAAGGAGATAGCCATAGTCTATATCACTGCCTTTAATGACGACAAAAGCATCGACAGAGCTGTTGCAACGAATCCGGCCGCTTATTTGACAAAACCTTTCAACCGCAAAGAACTGGCTGCCTCACTGAAGATCGCTGCCCAAAACACGCAACGAAACAGTGCTCAAGTGGAGATTAAAATCGACCATGAATTCAGTTACGATCAGCACAACCGGCAGCTGCTTCGCGGTGGTGAATTTGTACACCTGACAAAAAAAGAGCAGGAGTTACTCTCTCTTCTGCTCGATTCCCGGATGCAGTTGGTCGATATCTATACCTTAGAAAACAGGATCTGGCCGGACAAGTTTCCCAATGAAAACACACGCAGGGGACTCGTGGCCCGTCTGCGGACAAAGCTCAACCATCAATTTATCGAGACCATACCGGGACAAGGGTACAGGCTTACTTTTTAGAGACGCTGCTTAGATCCTCTTTTCGTCTATTTAACAAATTTCTTCATTTTGAAACGGTTTTAAAACGAAAATGTTATATCATCTAACCAAAGAGAGTGCTCTCTCTTTAATTTTATATATTAAGGGTTGGCAATGAACTATTTAGTCAAGCAAGTGATCTTGGGAAGTGTTATCGGGCTTATGGGGTTTGGTTTTAGCGGTTGTGGTGGGGCGTCAGTCTCTCCTGAACATGCCAAACAGGTTGAAAAACATGCACAGATGCTTACACAGGTAGGGATGTTCGCGCAAGGCAGTGGGATCAATACCTTGAATTATACGCTTGGTTTTCCTATTCCGGTCAACAGTATTGTCTTCTATGAAGATATAAACTCCAAACAGTTGGCCTTTACATATGAGGACAAGCGCTATTATTTGCGTAACAACCCGCGTTATTCACAGACCAATATGGACCAGATGCTCGATCGTTACTTTGGTAGTAAAAAAGTGGATCTTTCCAAATTCACAGCGGCAGAACAGAAGGCGATCATGGCAGGCAAGGCTGAGGTGGGGATGAGTAAAGAGGCCGTACTTCTTGCACTCGGATATCCACCGGTACACGCAACACCAAGTCTGCAGCAAGATGAGTGGAAGTACTGGAAGTTCCAGCATGGTTACGCTTCTGACACGATCATCTACCATTTTACAGACAATAAAATCTCGAGTATTCAAGATTAAACTATCTTCATGCCCTTGTCGGGCATGACCTTCTCTTCTGCATTTAACTGCTACAAATACAAATTATATTTTTAAATTCTATATCTGGCCTCTTTTTCTCATTAGAAATGATACTTAGGAGATGCTCTCTTTCCCATATGTATCAATATTATTAGATCTAGAAAACAATTGATGAACAAATTGTTTTGGAACGGTTTTACAATGCCAAGACCCTATAATCAAATCAAAGAGAGATGCTTTTGCAGTCTTACACTTTAAAGGATTACGATGACAATAATAGAAAAGTTAGGCGGCGTATTTTTGCCGATAGTAGCGGCAGTTGTGATGACGGCTTGCAGTAGCAGCAGTGATGACGGAGCCGCTGTCACCGGAGACGAGAGCCCCGCTACGCCATCAGGCGTATTTATAGACTCGGTTGTTCAAGGTCTTGACTATGATTGTCAACCGTCCGGGCTCTCGGGCAAGACAGATGCTGAAGGCAAGTATGCCTTTGAGACAGATGACATGTGTACGTTCAGTATCGTTGGTATAACACTGGGCACAGCCAAGGGTAAAAGTGTCATCACCCCGTTAGATCTGCTGGCCACTTTTACCTACAATGAACTGGCTAACAAACTTGTCTTCTTGCAGGCTCTTGATGGTGACGGTGATCCGGAGAACGGCATCGATCTCTCTAACACATTGTCCGGAAGTGTTGACAGAGAATGGGACATTGCACCTGTAGATTTTTATGTTGGTCTGGATGAGTTTTTATGGTTTAGCAATGGCATTCAGCGTGAGATAGATGACCAGGATGCTATGAAACACTTTTACGCATCGACGACGCCATATTTTCAGACGCTATTGGATGAGACGATGTTTAATGGCAAGATGCTCTCCTGGCGAGACAGTGCACAGATCATCTTTAAAGATGACGCTACTTATGAGTTGATGACCTTTGATCAGACAGTTGCGGAGGTCTGTACGGGCAGCTGGAATGTCTCAGAGACAAAGTTGATGTTGACGCAGGAAAAATGTGACGGTGTGTCAGAAGCGGATACTGCAGAGATCGACTTTATGACGGTCCCGGCAGCCGATACCTTCTTTCGTGTCAAGGCCGGAAGCTCTGACCCATACGACTACCAGTTTGTAAAGATAGAGACGATGACAGATGCCGTTGTCCCTAACGCGGCACCGACCATTACAGCAGGCATAGCTCCGGCAACATCCAGTTCGCTGTCAATCGCCTGGAACAGAGTACCGACGGCCACCGGTTACAATCTCAGTTACAATAAAACAGGTGATTTCAGCGGGCTGCAACTGAGTACCTATTATGCCGCCAATACCGTGACAGCTAATATCTCAGGATTGGACAAAGCGACAACCTACTATTTTCAAATGCGTGCACGCAACACGATGGGTGTTTCAGCTGTTTCTGAAGATTACAATGCAACAACACTGCAGACAATACCTGCGGCACCGTCTAATCTTCATCAATATGAATATCAGATTTTTAACTGGAACGATAATTCAGATAATGAAGAGAACTTTGTGCTTCAGTTTTGCAGTTCTGCGGAGTGTACAACGGAGTCATTTGAAATGGTAACGGCTGACACAACAACCTATGACGTGTGGATTGCGACGGGTTCGACGATCTATATCAGAGTCAAAGCGGTCAACAGTATCGGTGATTCAGCCTATTCCAACCAAGTCGAATTTACACGGGACTGGTAAGTCATTAATAGAGCGTTGGCAGGGTCACTGTTTCACAGCTACTGTAACGCTTCTCCTCTCTATAGCTTCCTATTCCAAGAAAGCATTTGTAGTGTTTAGAAAAGAGCGTATAAGCAAGTTGTTTTGGAACGGTTTTGCAACGCTGAATGCTTATAATCGAAATAGAAAACAGTGCTTCTCTTGATGAGAACGAAGGATTAAGAAGATGAAGAGTGTAAAAATAGCGGCGATTATCGCTGCCGGATTGTTGTTCTTTGGCTGTAGCAGCAGTGATTCCAGTACGTCGACGACGCCTGACACACCCGTTGCGTCGGGCAAGCTGCAGCTGATCGATGCGCCGATCGAAGGGGTTACCTACACCTGCGCTGACGGACAGAGCTATGTCACAGACGATCAGGGCGGTGTTGAGTGCGAGGGCTTCCCGATCACCTTCAAGATCGGTAATATCATCGTAGGCGAATTGACGGCCGAAGGCCCTGACCTTTTTGTGACGCCGCAGGACCTTCTGGGGATTGCCCGTTCGCAGCTTGATGACGAGACGCTGATGCGTCTTATTGTCTTTTTGCAGTCGCTGGATAACGACGGCAGTTATGCAGATTACATCAGTATTCCGTTGGCCTACCGTGAGAAACTGGCGCAGTATGAAGAGAAGCAGTTTATCGACCTGAATGCCAGTGAGCTGGCCTCACTGTACCTTGACCTGAATGTGACAACTGTTTCAGAGGCAGATGCGATGAACCATCTTATTGGTTCTCTGTGGAGCAGGATCGATACCTGTAACTTTATCAGTGATCACAACGTCACGGTAGCGATGAATACAAGGGCGACGATCTTTATTAATGGATTGGCGCAGACGAGTGCGCCTTCTGTCACGCAGCCGCCTAACGGAGCATCGAGTATCTATACGGTCGCCAACGAATTCATCAATGCCTACTATACGCCTGACGTCAACTATACAGGGCAGGACCATTTTACTTTCACGATCGATGAATGTACGAAAAACATCAACGTGACGGTTCTCGGTGAAGCCGCGCCTGAACCTGCAGCGAAGGATTTTGCGGCAGTCTATTTTCCGGATGAGAGCGGTGTTTGTCGTGCAATGGTGACGGATGGCAATGTGACCAATATCGGTACGAAAGCAGTAGAACCGTATCTTTGTGATCATAACGGCGGCTTGTATGGGGAGTTCTCTAACTTTTTCTATAAGGTCAACGGCAGGTTCGTCTATGATCAGGATGAAGGAAGCCCGGGTGTTGCGGATGACAGGTTGTACGCCATCAACAGTAGCGGGACGCAGACGTGGCTGAATGAAGATGATATTAGCGGTACCAAAACACCCTATGATCAATGTCCGGGTCATGATACTTACATGCATCAGATCCAGGTGCTTTTGGGCAACGGTTATCTTTCCAATTCTCTGCTGCTTAAAAAGAGAAGACCGGGCGAGCGTGAGAGGCTGATCTATACGGCCTTAAGTCCGGAGGATATATCATCTCCCGACGGTATGGCGGCAGGACAGCTGCCGTGGTTGACGGAGGGGTATAAAAAAGAGATTATCTATGGCGATCCCACCTATATCGTCACCGCACCTCCAGGTGAATGTATTATGAGTTATTATCACGGTTTCGAGGGGACATTTCTAATGAACGACATTGCAGCCGACGGCGTCGGCGGTGACCGGGTCATCACACCGTATGTGGAGATGGACGATTTTGTCTATTATCTGACCTATTACGACGGGGAGGTACGTCTTGATCGTTTTGACCCGGCCTGGAGCAGAAGCCTAACGATGTCGTTTATCTACGGTTTGGGTACGGATTGGAGTTCTATCGTTGCGCACACTCCGGGTCTGTATGACTCCTTTTCATATACAACTTCTATTGCGACGGACAACAGCGGTCTGAATGCAAAAAATTATATGTATTTTTATTATGAGAGCAGTAACACAGGTAACACTCTTGTTCGCAGCGACTCGACAGCTGAAAACACCACTGTCATCAGCACCAAATTCAACCAGCTCTCTTTTCAGAAAATACATACGCTTTTGGGGTGGGACTCGGTTATAAGCAATATCGTTCCGGGGGCTATGCCTGTATTGGTGCCGCATTACAAAGATACGGTCTTTTACAACGGCTATAACACGGAGAGTGGAAAGCAGGAGATCGGGAAGATCAACGACGACGGCACGCTGACACGCCTTATTGACAATGTTCCGTTCGGTGATTGGATTGTTCAAGGACTAACAGACATCTATTTCGGCGGATTTAACGAGGGTGACAGTTTCTATCATTACGACGGTACGAATACAACTGCAGTCACTCTTGGGCTAATGAGTTTTAGCAACAGTACCGGATATCATTACTCTGAACTCAAGTCGATGAAAAAGATCGGCGACAGGATTTTCATTATTACGCAGAATAATCAAAGCTCGGGTCATAATCTTCTTTTACTCGATAGGGATACTGACACTTATAAGGTCATTGAATCAGGCTTTACGTATGTGCCGTCTTCCTCAAATATCGAAGGGGATAAACAGGTTGTAGTATTCCCTTTCAGTACGGCTGCAGACACCATTCTCTATGCAACAGTAGATGGTAATGCAAGTGCCGGTTACGAACATAAGCTCTATGAATATAATGCGTTAAGCGGTGTAAAGACGCTTATTAAGGACGCGACCATCCCCGGAGTATAAATTCAATATTGCGAAGGGAGACTGACTTCTTCCTTTGTCTGCATTTATTAAAAGCCTCTTCCTATCCTTTTTTGATCGCTACCACTACACCTCAGAGAAACCTTTAACCAGACACTGTACAGGCGTTGTATAAGTTCCTTTTACTTTGGCTAGGTTATTATCTGCTCATTATATTGAGGAGAAAATTATGAGTGAGATTCAGATCTGGCATAACCCGCGCTGTTCGAAGTCGCGCGAAGCGATGAAGTTGTTGGAAGAGAATGGTGTTGAAGTAGAGGTTGTTAACTACCTTGAGGCTGACCTAGATGAAGCGACCATCAAAGAGCTACTGCTCAAACTTGACATCGATGCGGTCGACTTGATACGTACAGGTGAAGATATCTATAAAGAGTTGAAACTTGAAAAGGTAGGTGATGAAGGTGTTCTGATCCGTGCTATGAGCCGTTTTCCAAAACTGATCCAAAGACCGATCGTGATAAAAGGGAATAAAGCTGTAATAGGCAGACCAGCTGAAAAGATCATGGAGTTTTTGAAAAGTTAGAGGAGACAACGGTGAGGAATCACCGTAGTTGATTAAAGGTTGTGCTCTTTTTTGTACGCCATCAAGATGGTGTATGCTTCATCTTTTAAAAGAAGTTTCTCTTTTTTAAGTTTTTCAAGTTCAAGGTCCGTCATCGCCCCTTTTTCTCCTGCAGCGATCTGATCGTCAAGCGCATTGTGTTTGTCGAAGATATGTAAAAAGTGCGCGTTGTTCTCTTCACTTTCTTTCATGTGAGTAATGATGTCTCTGTATTCGTGTAACATTGTCTATCCTTGTATTTATATTATGAAATTATATCGCTAGTTGTTTGATACTTCGCTTTCCCAGCAGATAGAAAAGTGCAATTAAGAGGAGATAAAACCCTAGCCAGGTAAAGTTAGAGAGAGTATGTCCGGTTTTAAAAAGTGAGGCATAGATGATGAGGTCGCTAGCGATGATGGAGACCGTACCAAGCTTAAGCAGCTTAGCCGTATCGATTTTGTGCCGCTTAAGAGACCATTGCCATAGGGCACGGTAACCCAATCCATAAAGTACCAAAAGCAAGAAAAAACTTATAAACATGATGATAGTTGATGAGAGCTCATCTTGCAGTGTTAGGCGCAAGGTGATATCGGTAAAGCTGATAAGCAGGGGCATAAGCACTCCGCCTAAAAAGAAAAGTTCTAAAAGTGCTTTATGGAGTGGTCTTATTTTAAAATCCGAGGCAGAGTAATACCCTGTTGGCCGTTATACTTCCCTTTTTTATCTTTGTAACTTGTTTCACAATCTTCATCGCCTTGTAAGAAAAGAACCTGAGCAATTCCTTCGTTAGCGTAGATCTTTGCGGGAAGCGGTGTTGTGTTGGAGATCTCAATGGTGATATGGCCTTCAAACTCTGGTTCAAATGGTGTGACATTTACAATGATCCCGCAGCGTGCATAGGTTGACTTACCCAGACAGATCGCCAGTACGTCACGTGGTATCTTGAAGTATTCAACGGTACGTGCCAGAGCAAAAGAGTTTGGCGGGACGATACAGACATCGCCTTCGAAATCGACGACATTCGCATCATCAAAGTGTTTTGGATCGACAACTGTTGAGTTGAGATTTGTAAAGATCTTAAATTCGTTACTGACACGGATGTCATATCCATATGAACTTAGACCGTAAGAGACAACGCCCTTTCCGACCTGATCCTCACAAAACGGTGAGATCATCCCTTTTTCTATCGCCTGCTCGCGTATCCATTTATCTGCTTTTAATCCCATAATATTTCCTCTTTTTGTATGTGTGTAGATCTGTAAAAAAACAGATGGCCTTTAGTAAACTTTTAAAGTATTCTTAGAAGCTAAATTTACTTCTATTAATATGAGTTATGCTATTATATCGCAATAAATTTAAGAGCACTTAGGCACCTTTAGGAGGTGTCAAAGGTGTTCAGACGCTATTTAGGAGCCTTTAACTATGGAAATGAAGCAAATTAACGCACTTATCACTAAGTTTGACGAAAGTGGTCTTTCTAAGATCAAAATCAATAAAGACGGTTTTGAGATCGAGATGGAAAAAGCAACAGGTCTTGTCGCAGCACCAGTCCAAGCAGTAGCTGCACCAGTATCAGCAGCGGCTCCAGTATCTGCAGCACCAGTTGCAGCAGCGACGATCAGTGGTGATACTATTGATTCTCCAATGGTCGGTACATACTATGCGGCACCGTCACCAGAGTCTGCACCATTTATCAAGGTTGGCGATACAGTTAAAAAAGGTCAAGCAGTAGCTGTCCTTGAAGCGATGAAAATAATGAACGAACTCGAAGCTGAGTTTGACTGTAAAATTATTGAGATCTTAGTAAAAGACGGTCAGGCCGTTGAATATGATATGCCACTTTTTGTAGTTGAGAAAATCTAATTATGGCTGAGATCAAACGTATTCTGGTTGCGAACCGCGGAGAGATCGCTCTTCGTGCTATTCGTACTATTAAAGAGATGGGTAAAGAAGCGGTTGCTGTCTACTCTAAGGGTGATGAAGGCTCTGAGTACTTAAAGCTTGCAGATGCAGCGATCTGTATTGGCAAGGCACCTAGCTCTGAAAGTTACCTGAACATTCCTGCGATCATCTCTGCAGCTGAAATCAGTAATTGTGATGCGATTTTCCCGGGGTATGGTTTTCTAAGCGAAAACCAAACCTTTGTCGAGATCTGTACACATCATGGCATCAAGTTTATCGGGCCGACTGTCGCAGTTATGGAGTTAATGTCGGACAAATCGAAAGCTAAAGATGTCATGATCGCGGCAGGTGTTCCTGTTGTGCCAGGTTCTGACGGTGCGATCCATGACCTTAAAGATGCTGCAGAGCGTGCCAAAGTGGTTGGTTACCCGGTTATCTTGAAAGCAGCCCAGGGCGGCGGCGGTCGCGGTATGCGTGTCGTTGAAGAGGAGTCGGGTCTTACAAATGCATTTTTGGCAGCAGAGTCTGAAGCTATAACAGCATTTGGCGATGGCACGATCTATATGGAGAAATTCATTCAAAACCCTCGCCACATTGAAGTGCAGATCATGGCAGACAGTCATGGCAATGTCCTTCACATCGGTGAGCGTGACTGTTCGATGCAGCGTCGTCACCAAAAACTGATCGAAGAGTCTCCTGCAGAAGTGCTTACGCCAGACGTTCGTGAACGTCTCCATGCCTCAGCTGTTCAAGCAACGAAGTTTATCAAGTATGAAGGTGCCGGTACATTTGAGTTCCTACTCGACAAAAACCTTGACTTCTACTTCATGGAGATGAACACGCGTCTTCAGGTTGAACATACCGTCTCGGAAGAGGTGAGTGGACTTGACCTTATTGAGTGGATGATCCGTGTTGCTGAAGGCGAAGCGCTTCCGTCACAAGAGAGTATCACCTTCCATGGCCACTCGATCGAGTGTCGTATCTCGGCTGAAGATTCGGTGCGTTTCCTGCCATCACCGGGTTTGATCACGAAGTGGATTGCTCCGGGTGGTCTGGGTATTCGTATTGATACACATGCACATGCCGGCTACTATGTACCTTCTACATACGACTCTATGATCGGTAAGCTTATTGTTAAAGCGGACACTCGCGAGCAGGCTGTTAAACGTATGCACCGTGCCTTGAGTGAATTCAAGATCGAAGGTATCCGTACGACGATCGATTTTCACAAGAAGATGATGGCAAATCCCGATTTCATCAACAATAACTTTGATACTAAGTATCTTGAGAACTATAAGGGCTAAAAACCCAATGCCACGAGGCGTTTAAGCCAAGGAGTATAAGGGCTAACTTTTAGCCTTTTTTGTTCTCGGACATTCCGGACTTTATCCGGAATGTCCAACCTTCTTTTCTAATTTCTTGTCTCTATTGTTTTGAATCAATTTTTATTGACTAATCTTTCCCTTGTTTTGTATTTTTCTGTAATAGAACTTTTAGAATTGTTTGACTCATTAAACTTTATTGACTACACTCTTTCCTTTTTGACTCGACAAAAAGGAAACGAAAAACCGCTCGTGACGGCTTCGCGGTCGGTGGCTACCGACTGCTTTCCTTTCAGTCGTTCTTTCGCTAAAAACGACAAACTCACCTGCGGCTCAAACAGTGCCGTTTCCTTAACGCTCTTTCCCTCCTTGCAGTCAACGCTGTAGATGGCACGAAAAGAGCAAAGCGGTAACGCATTTATTAAAGTTAAAGCTTGCGCTTTAATCCCTGTTTGAATTATTTGGTGGCAGTTAGTTCTGATGTCGAAAAAGCTCATTTTGGAGTTCCAGCAAATATTGGCGTCTAACCGCCAATTAGCCCGGAAGCCTATACGTCGGTTAGTAGAATATACCTCTAGTGCCGAAGGGTATTGCTCTTTTCTT
>JAQIBF010000065.1 GCA_027859195.1 Helicobacteraceae bacterium | reverse complement strand
TAGCCATAGCTAAGGATATCTCCTAATAAGAGTACTAAATGTACTCTTATTAGGAGTAAAGTCGTATATAGAATGTGTGGATTTCTCTCTATCGCCCTACGGGAGGGATAAAGAGAGCGATCTTGCACAGAATTTTCTATCCTCATAGCTACAGCTATGACTCAAGAAAAGTTCTGCACAAGCTCATCTCTCTTTCTTCCCTCTGAAGCCTGCTAAGGTTTTTAGAGGTGCCCTTTATAATATGTTTTAAAAACTATTGAAAGAATCAGCTATGGAACAATTACCAAACTGCCCTGAATGTGGGAGTGAATATACTTACGAAGACGGCGAGCTTTATGTCTGTCCTGAATGTGCGCATGAGTGGTCTAAAAATGCCGTAGCAGGAGATAGCTTCATCATAAGAGATGCCAACGGCACGCCGTTGGAAGAGGGCGATATGGTTACGGTCATCAAAGACCTGAAAGTCAAAGGCGCTTCATCGGACGTCAAGATCGGTACAAAGTTCAAGGTAGCCCGGCTACTCGACAAACACGACCACAACATGGATTGCAAGATCCCCGGCTTTGGTGCAATGCAGATCACTGCTGCCTTTGTCAAAAAAGCATAAGAGCACATAACCACGAGAAAAAAGGAATATTTTGAAAAAAACAGTATTGATCACCGGTGGCAACAAAGGCATCGGTTTGGAAGTCACTAAAGATTTTCTGGCGTTGGATTACAGCATCATTGTTGTTGCGAGAGACTTTCAGGGTTTTGAATTTAACGACCACCCCTCTGTCAAGACAATAGCGTTTGATCTGACTAATATAGACGGCATAGCGCCATTAATAGCTTCTCTAGGGCCAATTGATGTGCTCATCAACAATGCGGGTGTCATGTACTCTCTGCCATACGACGCGTACCCGGACGACAAGATCCAGTCGATCTTGAAACTCAACCTCGAATCGCCGATGAAACTTATCGAAGAGGTGTCAAAGGGGATGATCGAAAAGGGCGAGGGGAGAATCGTCAACAATGCATCCATTGCAGGACAGATCGGTCATCCTGATGTCTGGTACGGCATCACCAAAGCAGGACTGATCAACGCGACCAAAAGCTTTTCAAAGATATTTGGCGACAAGATCGTCATCAACGCGGTTGCGCCGAGTCCCGTCGATACAGAGATGTTGAACGTCATCCCCAAAGCGAGACAGGAAGCGTTTTTAAAATCAGTGATCACGAAAAGATTTGCGACGGCAAAAGAGGTGGCAACCACCATTGTCTGGCTGGCAACAGAGTCACCGGAGTACATCAACGGCAGCTGTATCGACATCAACAACGGCTCGTTCCCGCGATAATACCGCTCATAAAAAGAGGGCAGATCAATCAATAAAAGAGTTACGGTTGCTCTATCGCTTTCGTTAAATTCTGCTCACTCTCATTCATTATCAACCCGCCGCGATCGTAACTGCTCGACGGGTTCCACAAGAGCCACCCGCTGCAGTTGGTGTCGTCACTCGCACGGATCTGCTCTTTGACCTCGAAGTCATTATAGAAGATGCGCGAGAAGGCGTAGTCTTTGAAATACTGCAGCCATGGGCGCAAGCGTTCCGGTTCTACGGTCTCCTCCATTTTCAAGATTGTCGCTTTGATGATGCGGTAGGGCTCTGCTGCAGGGTCGTCAATGCCCAAGATCCCTTTGTTAAAGCCCGAAGGGTAGAGCATCGGCGCGAGATAGTCTGCGTGTTTGGCAAGCACATCGGTGCGGTGACCGATATTGGTGTCGCTGTCCGTGTTCCATGCCACATAACCGTAGGTATCAACCGACAGAAAGACGCCGTAAGGGCGAAGACGCAGTGATGCCTTATTAATAAAGTGATCAATCGCCTTCAGACGGTTTTCCTCATTGTTCTCCTGAGAAAAGAGCAGGTCGGATTTAGCCGGGAAACGGACATAGTCGAAGTTGATCTCATCGAACCCTTTTTGTGCGGCATCTACGGCAATACTGATGATATAGTCCTGCGCGTCAGGGTTGAACGGGTCTACCCAGGCCATCTTTGCTGCATTACGCCAGACAGTACCGTCAGAGTCTCTGACAGCACGATCAGGGTGGTTGGTAGCACTCAGTTCATCTTTGAAACAGACGATACGCGCAATGGTATAGACCTTTTTCTCTTTAAGATATTTCATATAGCTGTCAATATCTTTAATGGTACGGTAGTAGTGCGCATCCATCGCGCTGGCCTCTTTGACATCCGTGTGGTAAGACATCATCCCTTGTTCGCTTTTGACATCGATGACCAATGCGTTGGCTTCCGTCGTGTCAAGGAGCTCCATGGTATTGGCAAATGTCTTGCTTTTGGGACTGGCACCCCAAAATGAGAGATAGAGTCCCTTGACCTTTATAGATTCGACTTCCAAACGTGTCGCACTTGCATTGACATCCCAACTCAAAGGGCGGTAACCGTAGGCTTTAACGTGAATGGATTTCGTTTTGTTCGCATCAAATTGAACTGTCCCGTTTGCATCGCTGCGTATGACCGCATAGTTTTGAATAAATTGTGCGTTAATAAGGGGCTCATGAGTACTTTTGTCTACGAGCACAAGTTCCTGAGCCGTTAATAAAAAAGGAAATAAGAGTGTAAAAAAGCGCATATAATCTCGATTCGTTAAATGTTTCGAATTATAGCACTCGAGAATTAAGACTGTGTTACGGAAAAATTATTCCCGTGTGTTTAAGAAGTAGTGCAGGCTGACTTTTGACCACGCTTTGGCCTGTACCAAGAAGGCAGCAATATCTTCAGCAACCTCTTTAAAATCGCTGTTGAGTTCGCTCTGCTCACGCAGTACATCAACCAAGGCAATTTTACCTGCATCGATTACGTCATCAGGATAGGGACGGATCTCAACACCTTTTTGTTTTAGAAGGTCAAGTGACTGCATGTTCTCATAGTGAAACTCGCTTGCCATCTCTATGTTCATCTGTGCAGAGGCCATCTCGATGATCGCCTGGTGCTCTGAAGCAAGTTTCTTCCACTTGTGCTGGTTGAAGGTAAGCTCGAGAATCGAGCCGGGTTCATGCCACCCCGAGTAGTAGTACGGGGCCACTTTGTAAAAGCCCATCTTCATGTCGAGCGCCGGCCCGACCCATTCTGTCGCATCAATGATACCGCGCTCTAAAGAGGTGTAGATCTCACCGGCAGGTAACAAAATAGGGTTAACACCCAACTTGGAGAAGACTTCGCCGCCGAGACCCGGAATACGCATCTTAAGACCCTGCATGTCTGCCAGTGACTCCAGAGGCTCTCTGAACCAACCGCCCATCTGAATGTTTGTGTTACCGCCTACAAGAGGGTGAAGGTTGTACTTGGCGTAGTGTTTTCGCCAAAGCGTCATCCCGTTGCCAAAGAGCATCCAGGAGTTGATCTCCTCTGCCGTCATCCCAAACGGACAACCGGTAATAAGTGCAAATGCCGAGTTTTTTCCTTTCCAATAATACGGCCCGGAGTGAAAAGCGTCTATCTGGCCGCTGCTGGCCGCGTCAAAGACGGCCAGAGCGGGGATGAGTGTGTTTTTAGGATAGACCTTGATCTCCAAGGTGCCGCCGCTAGCTTTGTTTACATTTTCAGCAAAGCGCTCAACACCGGTTCCCATAATAGGAAAGTGTGCAGGCCATGACGTAGCCAGAGTGATCTTGGTCTTGCGGCTGCGGTTGACATTGACGTTTTTGTCGACAACATCATGTTTTTCCGGATGTTTGGAGTAGTCAATGGCTTGACGATTGGAGTCGTTACAGCCAGCCAGCAGTCCTGCCGCTGTCGTCGCAGCAGCTGTCGTTAGAAAGTCTCTACGTTTCATCTTTTTCCTTAATTATACGACTATGTATTTTGAAATATGACATATCCCTTATCCGATTACATGAATGCAAGCACGATTGCGTAGCACGTAAAAAAGATAAGGTGAGACGTTCCTTCGAAGTAGTTGGTCTCACCATCATCCGTCGTTTTCCAAGCCAGCAGGATCGTGAGTATCAACGCACCGATCTGCAGGGTGTTAAAGTCAAGTGTCAACGGGTTCTCTGTTGTATAGGAGAGTGCTAAAAGAATCGGTACGGTCAACATGATAGAAACAGTAGCAGCACCCATAGCGATATTGATAACACGCTGGATCTGGTCATTTTTGGCAGCTCTGATAGCCGTGATGATCTCCGGAGCTACAGAGATGACCGCAATCAGAAGACCGGCAAGACCGACAGGGAAGTGATACTCACTCACAAGATACATGCCTTCGACGGCAAAGATCTCGGCGACATAACCGATAATAGCAATAAGAATGAAGATCGCGACAAAATTAGAGACGGTGCTCAACATCTCAAACAGATCTTTTTCTTCTTCCTCTTCGTCATCCTCTTCTTGTCTTGTTTTAAACCTGAACATACGAGAGCGCGCGGTTGCTTTAAAAAAGTGGGTGTGTGTTTTGGTCTGAAAAATAACGATAGCGATGTAAAAGACAAACAGAACGGCTCCGATAAGCAGACTGGCCGTCCCAAGCGCATCACTCTCACCGGTTGTGTAGTGTAAGATACTCGGGACAAGAAGCGCTGATGAGGCGACCAATAAGATCGTAGTATAGGTGCTTGAGGTGTCTTCGTTGTGCTCTTGCTCTTTGAAGGCCAAACCGCCGATAAATACGGCCAACCCGAGCAGGACATTCATATCAACAATAACAGCAGAGATAATGCCTCCCTTGACTGTCTCCATCGCATGTTCATTATGTCCCGCTTCCAGAAGGATCAAAAAGAGCAGAATTATCTCAACAATAACCGCGGTAAAAGTCAGTACAAAACTTCCATAAGGCTCTTCCAACCGTTCGGCAAGGACTTCAGCCACCTCAGAGACAGTGAGTGAGAGGAGAACAATACTCAGTGCCGCAAAAAGTGTTGCCATATACGGATTATGAAAATAGTGAAAGAGCATAGTGAGCAGCCCAAGGGCTATACCGGCAATGGCAGGAGAGTGATGTGTAAAGATGATAGATAATATCCGCCTTCGGGGGAGAGGTTTCAAAGTTGTTTTCCTTAAAATAGTGTTAATTGTTCACTTGGTTTGGCAAGTCCGCTGTGATCCAAGAGCGATCTGTCCTGCTCAGCGATCAATGCAAAGTGAAACGGTGTTGATTTGAGAATATTTATTATATCTTGCTGTGACTCATAAGTAAATATTCCCTCGATGTTCTCAAAAGGGAGTGCTTTCGCCTTAGGCAAGATGTAGATGATCTTGGCCCAGTTGGCTTGACGTTTTAAAAATGAGATCTGAGAATGGATCAACTCAAAGTCTGGCTCAAAGATCAAAACACGGTCGCTGGCACCAAACTCTTTTACAGAGAGATCTTTGTTGGTGAAGACCGCTTCAAAGTTGTCGATCGGTGTAAAGGCGCGCAGACGGTAGTTAATGTCATGCATTTTATAAAAGTTCAATAAACGCTCTAAATAAGAGATAAAGAAGGGTGACAGAAGTTGACGCTCATAAAAGATATCATTGAAGATAAATGAGGTCTCAAACAGCGTCTGTTCAACGATCGTTATCTCATCTTTATATGCATTTGGCAAGGTCTTAGAGGTCACAAAGGTGTCTCTGTCGATCAACTTTGGACAATAGAGTATCTGCGACTTGTCAGCTACATCCCAAAGTGTCATAAAGTCATCTTTGATCGATTTTCCAAGGACCAGAAAATCACTGCCCGTCATTACCTGGTGTGCCAGTTTTATGGTAATAAGGTCGGTCTCATAGACATCAAGCTCTTTTTCGATGAGATGAAAGCGCAACAAGCGCATTAACGCATCATTCACATCTCCGACCTTGATCCAGGCGATCTCATTGTCCAAGATCTGTGTCGGTTTGTCAAAAACGATCCCATAAGCACCGTGCAAAATCGCCTCATCGATATCACTGTTGTTAAATGCGATAAAGAGGTTGCCGCGTTTCACTTTTTTAGCATCAAAACTGATGCCGTCAAAGCGTGTAACAAAAGGTTGGTTCTGCAAGGTTCCCTGAGTGAGGGCTAAAAGGTTTTCGAGGCGCATTGGTTTGTCAGCACCACTCCGGAGAGTTAACCAATAGAAGCACCTGGCTTACGCGGTTTATCAGGACGAACCAAACAGAGCCCATCCTCATCTTTAGCGGCCAAAAGCATACCCGCTGACAAGATACCCATGAGTTTTGCAGGTTTAAGGTTGGCAACAACACCGACTTGAGTGTTGACAAGTTCTTCTGCAGAGT
>JAQIBF010000159.1 GCA_027859195.1 Helicobacteraceae bacterium | reverse complement strand
TGGCGAGAAGAATAATCTTCTCTTTGCCGATTACTTGTTCAATCTGACGGGCATTGAGCAGCATGATGCGTCTGCCGATAGTGGCAAAATCGTGTTCAACCTCATAGTCATCAAAGGAGTTTTATTGAGGAAGAATAGTTTCAAGGAGTTCTCTGAGTTTTGGGATATCCCACTGCTTGTTACCCAAGTCATAGATAAGTTGTCCCACGGTCTCTTCGGGCTTGACCTTGAAAAAATCATAGAAGGAACGGCTGGCGGCGACCACCATTAGATCTTGATCCAAAACAATCAAAGGCTCACGAATCGTGTTGATAATGCTTTCTGAATACTCTATGGATTTTTTTTGTTTTGTTTTAAAAACATTTTTTACTTCCTTGCTTACGGCGATGGCTGAGCTAAATATTTGTATATTACTTATGTCTGATGTTACCTGAATTAAAGTCTTAAGTGCAACACCTCATGATGCTGCTAAACCCTCAAGTAATCCATTTAAAACTTGTATTTATAATATTGATTCGATAAACTTCATCAAACCCCTATGAAAGAATTTAGAGGTCTAGTCGCCAATATTGATTACAAGAGAATAAAAAAGCGTTGCCACTCAAAGAATTAAAACAGCTGTTGGACTTGGGTATTCTAAAATGATATTGCCAAGGTGTTGAAGGTAACACAAGGTCTGATCAGTCATGTGTTACGAAAGAGTCAGTAAAAAATTAATATTGACAACCAGATCCCGTTTTATTGGCTGATATTGGGTACAAGTAGGTTATTTCGTGCTTGCATCACTAAAAGCAGATGCCAATGTATCCCACGCGGACTCTACACCTGTCTTCACAGAGTCATAAGCTTCGCCTGTGGCTTTTGTAAGCTCTGATAACTTTGAGTTGCCCTCATCGAGCTTATGTTCGAGTGTTTTGATCTGCGCATTGATTTTGATTTGAGCATCAGCACTCGCCATATCAGCTTTGGCTTTGAGCTTATCGATTTCAGCTTTCCATTCATCCAATTGAGCCTGTTTTTTTTGTTGATAGAGTTCTTTGTCGTTCATCATAGTTCCTTTGTTGATCATATATAGAGAAAAACGTGTAATTTTAAATTACACTAAGATCCACTCTGCTTTGGCAGATAAAGCAAGCACAATACTAGCTCATTGACATATGCGTATATATTGCCCTAAAAGTCTCGTCAATAGCTTTTTTGTGCGCCTCGATCTCTTCTTCACTGGCTTTACCGACCGCTTCTACTGCTGCCTTAGCCTCTTCGAGCTTCGTCTCTACGGTTTTGATTTGTTTGTCGAATTCGCTCTTAGCGTCCCCATTGGATGCAGACGCGATCTCTTTCAGCTCTTGCAGTTTTTCTACGTACTCATATAAGATAGCCTGTTTTTCTTGCTGATAGATTTCTCTGTCATTCATAACTGTTCCTTTTTTGATTATAGAAGTAACCTATGCGTGCAGTTTTAAACTACACGCCGTCCCTGAATGACTCTAATGACTATGATGATAATCGCAAGAACCAATAAAAGGTGAATAAATCCACCCAACGTATAACTACTAACCAGTCCTACTGCCCATAAAATTACGAGTATTACAGCTATTGTCCACAACATGTTTTTCTCCCTGAAATTATTTTTCAATGGTCATTGTATTGACCACGCGCTTAACACCGTCAATATCTTCGACAACTTTGTTTACCAGCTCTTTTTCAGCATCGTTTCGCGCTTTACCACTAACAGTGACTACCCCACCATTCGTTGTCACAGAGGTACGTAAGGCCCCGGTCGAACGATGTAAGACCAATGCCATTTTTACTTTGGCCGTAACTGCTGAATCATCAAGTTTTTCACCTACGGTAGGCGCGTCTGATTTAGCTATTTTCATCTCATTATGGACACTTTGAACCCCTTGAACATCTTCAACGAGTTTGGTAACCAGATCTTTTTCAGCACTGTTTTGAGCTGTGCCACTGATTGCTACGACGCCGTTGGTAGTGGTAACTTCGGTTCGAATGGCACTGGTTGAATTATGCAGCAGCAATGCCATTTTTACTTTCGTAGTGATGGCGGCGTCATCGAGTTTTTCTCCAACTGTAGGCTTTGATTTTGTCATAGTTTCATTGGCCGCTTCAGACGCGAAGAGCGGAACAGTATTGGCAATCAGAACTGTTGCAACAATTGTTGCTTTTAAAAATACACTGTGTTTCATGATCCATATTCTCCTAGAATTATTTTGAGGCAGTTTAGTATCCTACTGTTAACCTTAAAAGAAAGACATAAATAAAAAATAATTTCATATATATTTGTGTGTTATAAATTTCATGGGAAAGCAACAGAGCGTGTCGCCGCATTATTGTTTTGTTTTACGCGGGGAGAACGAATGTAAGTGTTAATCGACATCCTAAATTGCATGCAATGGCTAAAATGCTCTACCCCCGATCTTTCAGGAGTTGCTCTGTCAGCATCTTCTCCATCTCATCAGCAGGTATAGGACGGCTGTATAAGTAACCCTGAATATTTTCACATCCATTTTCTACCAAGAACGTTTTTTGTTCATAGGTCTCCACCCCTTCTGCAATGACACTCAGATTCAGACTTTTTGAGAGTGCAATCACAGCATTGACAATAGCCACATCATCCGCATCTTTGGGGATATCTCTTATAAAGGATTGATCGATCTTAAGTTTATTGATCGGAAGGCGTTTTAAATAAGAGAGTGAAGAGTAGCCTGTACCGAAATCGTCGATAGCGATATGGATACCCAAATGACTGATTTTTTGTAATATCAGAATTGCTTGATCAGGATTTCTCATAAGGTGTCCTTCTGTGATCTCAAGTTCCAGCCACTCAGGTTTACACTCTGTCTCTTTTAACAGATTCTCTAACATAGGAATAAAATCATCCTGTTCTAATTGTTTAATGGCGAGATTTATAGCCAATCTACCTGGCTTATAATCCGCCCTGTACCATTGCGTCATCTGTTTCATCGCCGTCTTCATCACAAAACGATCGATCGATACGATCAATCCGGACTCCTCAGCAAGGGGGATAAACTTGTCTGGTAAGACAAGGCCAAAATCGGGGTGGTTCCAACGGACAAGGGCTTCCATACCAAGAAGCTTCTCACTCAGACCACTGAACTGCGGTTGATAATAGACAGCAAACTCCTCGTTATCAAGAGCTCTATGCAGGCTCGCCTCCATCGCCATACGTTCAAAAGCCAGTTCCGTCATCTCCATGGTATAGAATTGATAGGTATTTCTCCCCTCATCTTTGGCTTTGTACATTGCAGAATCGGCATTTCTGATAAGTATCTTGGCATCATCGCCGTCCTGTGGATAGAGGCTGATTCCTGTACTGCTGGTGAGATAAAGTTCATGCTCAGCCACCCAAATCGGTTTGCACATAGACGCAATTATTTTCAGAGCTACGACAACAGCAGTTTGCGGATTTTGAAGATTTTCCATCATCAGCATAAACTCATCGCCTCCCATCCGTGCCAGTGTGTCTTCTTCTCGTGTGTTATTTTTCAGACACTTAGCAAAAAGTTTCAGGACTTCATCCCCCACCTCGTGTCCCAGGGAGTCATTGATCTGTTTGAAATGATCAAGATCGATAAAGAAAACAGCGATTTCTTCGTTCTTACGTTTTGCCTTATTTATGGCCTGCTCTAGGCGGTCGTAAAAAAGCAGCCTATTAGGAAGACCTGTCAGCGCATCATGATAGGCCTGATATTCTAAAATGTCTTTTTGATCCGTCAGTTCTTTCTGCGAAAGACCCAACTGTTCCAGCATAACGTTAAAGTTCTTTGCAAGTTCTCCGATCTCATCATGATTATATATCATCACATTGTCGGTCAAAGTTTTTGTCTTTATGATCTTATTCGTACTTTCATTCAGTTTCGCGATAGGCATAAGAATAGAATCTCTAAGTCGTGCCCGATAGCGGAAGGTAAGGATATAAGATAACAAGACAATCAGGATAATAACTGCTGTCTCTTTAACAATTCGGATTATAAACTCATCCAACGATGCGATGACTATCAGGGACCCTACCTGCTGATCATCGGCACGGACAGGCACAACAATGTAAAGCTCAAAACCATCCCATATCTGCTGCTTGCCGGATCTCATCTGCTGAAGTATCTCTTCGTGTTCGTCAGCTTCCCCACGGGTATATGTGCCAAGTATATTCCACGTCTTATCCATGGCATAGGCATGCTCGACCTTCTGTTTATATTTAAACGATGACAGTGTCTTGGCAATATACTGCGTATCATTAAACAAAACAGCCGGTGCGACATTGTCAGCGACAACGTTTGCAAGCGTTTCAATCTCATTCTCTATAATATCTTTTTCATTCGAGTACTCATATACAAGGATAAAAGTGATGGCTATTGTTCCAACAATCGCCATTGTCGATATGCCCATAAATTTCAGTTTCTTGGCTATTGAGAGGTTGTTATAATAATGATATAGGTTTTTAAACATCCAGCTTTACCTCTTATTACTCTGAATAATAGTAGCCAACTTCAGAAGATTTGAGCTGATTTTCAGTTCAGAATCTTCTATTTCATCCAGATTGACCTCAAACTTGACCTTGTTGTCTCGAACGACCAAATTGATCATTACGCCCAATCCGGCATATCCTTCGCTGTCGGAAACCGTCAGTATCTTAGATGATTTTGCAGCGGAAATAAATGTTTTCAACTCTTCCTCTTTTAGTTCTGGCAGCACAAGCACCTCACAGAGAGAGAGCTCTTCTCCGGGATTCTCGACAGAGACAATAGTGATGGATTGGTTTTTGACAATTTTGTTTTCTAATAGTTTCAGGCTTTGTCGGATATCCGAATTTTTGTGTACACAGAGATGAAATACCGCTTCCTTTTCATCGACTTCAGGCCAACTTGTATATCTGATAAAATTGAAGATATAGGCAGCCTTGATATCTGTCATACTGGCATATTCTGCCATCAACGATGCCGGAAAAAAAAGAGTGACAATAAAAAAGAAAAACAGAGCTGTTTTTTTCATCATGTTTATTATCTGTCCTAAAACTTGTACGTTGCTTTTACCCGGCCGCTGATGCCATCTTGTATGATCTCTTTTTGATAATGTTCTATGCCGCCTGAACTGGAGTATACTGAATCAAAAAGATTATAGACCGCTGCAGAGAGGTCCAACCCCTTGACCACATCATCAGCCTGTAAACTCAGATTAGCGAGCAGATAATCATCCAATAATTCACCGTATGGATTTTTCTTCTTACCAACATACTGGAGTGCAAACGTCGTGCTGTATTTGTCGAGAAACGGAATTGTCACCGCTGCATTGGCAAGCTGTTTTGGCGAGTTGACAAGCCAAGTACCTGTCTTTTTGTCAGTGGCATACTGATAGGTATAGTTTAATGATGTATCGATACCGCTTTCAAAACCGAGTTTATAACTCAGTTCCACCCCTCGGGACTCTGCTTTATCGAGATTTTCAAAGACCTGCAGACCATCATTCGGATCTTCGATCTGCCGAATAAGGTTTGTCATCTCATAATAAAACCCGTTGATCACTAGAGAGTGCTTTGTGGAAAAATAGTGTTCTAAAACCACCTCGTAGTTGCGAATACGTTCCTCTTGTAGATCCGGATTTCCTTTTTGCCAGTCACCGCCGTCATTATAGTAGAGCTCAAAGGCATTGGGCGCACGAAAGGCCTCACCATAGATCAGTTTAAACGATGAGACAGGCGACAGCGCATAAACAGCCGAAAAACGCGGACTGAGATTGCCGCCGAATGTCTCGTAATAGTCATACCGCAGACCGAGCGTAAACGACAGCGCCTCCGTTGCGCGGTAGATACTTTGCAGATAAACGGCATAATTGTCTGTCGGTTTGTCGACAGAGAGCATTGTTACACCGTCATTCACATAGACCAGATTCTCTTTGATCGAGTCCATCCCGTAAATACCGATCAACCAGTCCAACTGCTCATTCTGCGCATAGCTTAGATCGACAGAACCGTCTACCCAACTTGTAGGCGTATGGTCCTGCGACGTAAGGACGCCGCCAATGCCATCATCATATAGATACGTGCCGTCATAATTATAGTAGTTATACGCCAGTGAAGTAGAAAGGGTGATTGTCTCTGTCAGTTCAGTTTTATATTTGGCATTGATAAAAGCATGTTCATCCGTACTCTCCACGGCCCTGTTGAAGATAGTGTCCCATGGCGCAGTCGGCACACTCTTCTCTCGTTTATTATAAAGAGCTTCGAGTGTAAAACCCTCGATTTTTGTTTTAAAGAAAAGGCTGTACGCATCATCCTCATCGATATTTTCGGCATGGCCGTTGTTGCTTGCCGGGTCATCAAACTCTTTGAAATAGAGGTCGTCGTCACCATCAGAGTGATAGCGGGTAGCAGAGAGAAGGAGTTCGGTGTCGTTTTCAAAAACATGCGATAGCGTCGCACGCTCCTGGTCTGTCGAAAAATTTCCCGCCATCAAAGCCACTTCGCCGTTTTTGACATCTCTGCTATTTTTGGTGATAACATCGACAACCGCAAACATGGCACTTGTACCATAAAGTGCCGAACCAGGGCCCCTGATCACTTCAATATGGTCGATCAGATCCATATCCAGCGGAAAATCCGAGCCGCTTTGCCCAGCTAAATAGATTTTGTCGTTAAGCCGCTGTCCATCGATCATAAACAAAACTTTGGTATTGTAATCCCCCGGAGTGCTGAAGCCGCGTACACCGACATAGGAGTAATGCCTATCGTAGGAGGTGTAGAAACCACTTTGGGCAGCAAGGGCTTCACCCAGCGTACGATAGCTATGGCGTTTGATCTCATCGCTGCTTATAATCGTAACATTGGCAGGCGCATCAACAGTACGCTGCTCCAATTTCGAAACACCGTAAACTTTACCGATCTCTACTTTGGTCAGCGAATCAAGATCTAAATTCAACAATTCGTCTAACTCAGTCGCATTTGTAACTGTCGCAAGTAACAAAATGGCCATTAATGATAATAAAACAGGTCTTTTCATATTCACTCTTTCAAAGAAAAAAGATAATAATCTAGCATAGCACAAATATTAAAAAAGATAATAGCTATCTTCCCAATATATTATGTAAATTTCGCTGATTCAAGTTAAAGTAGCCATAGATCCAACAAGCGTCTTTATGCCAAAAGTACGGCAGATATCATAGCGTTGCATTAATAGCAGTAGAGAGAAATTTAGGGGTCGCGTTACCAATATTAATTATGTAATAAAAAAAAAGCGTTGCCACTCTAAGCATTACAAAAGCTGTTGCACTCGGTATTCTCAAAATGATATTGCTAAGGTGTTGAAGGTAGCACAAAGTACGATCAGTTATGTGTTGTGAAAGAGTTGGGAAGAAAATTCATATTGGTAACCAAATCCCTATGCTTAGGGGCTATTTATGAAAATGAAGGTATACTTTTTTGCAAAACACTATTAAAAAAATTATAATTAAATTTAATATTAATGGACTTAAAATGAAGACTGTTTCTCTACTATTTGGTTTTGTACTTCTTCTGGTCTATCTTACATGGATAGTGCTCTCCCCAACTGAAAAATCCCCAAAAGTACCAGTGGAACAACTTCCTGCCTCAACAGAGAAAGTTATTACCTTGCGTTTTGGTCACAACACACAAATAGACAGCGCTTTACACCAAGCTGCTCTGCGTTTTGCAAGTGAAGTAGAACGTAAAAGTAATGGCAGAGTAGACGTAAAAATTTTTCCAGCTCAAGAGCTTGGCGACGATCATCAGATGGTAGAAATGGCTAGGAATGGAGAGCTAGACATTTTATTGACACCAACTGCAAAAATGAGTGTAGCAATTCCTTCGATGCAGTACGCCGATCTACCATTTTTCTTTCCTTCTCGTGAAGATGTTTATGCCATGCTTGATGGAGAACCTGGTCAAATGCTGCTTGATGATTTGCATGAGATTGGTCTTATCGGTGTGACATTTTGGGAAAATGGCTTTAAACATTTTACGGGAAACAAACCTTATCTTACTCCTGATGATTTTAAAGGAGAGAAGATTCGTGTTATGAAGAGCCGTATCATAATGGAACAGTTTAAGAGTTTTGGGGCTAAGCCTGTTCCTATCGATTTTTATACAACCAGACAAGCGCTAGCAGATAAGGTTGTTGATGGTGAGGAAAATCCATTGGTCGCCATTGTGAGTATGGGATTTCATGAAGTACAAAGTGACCTAACCTTGAGCGAACATGCCTATCTCGGGTATGTCTTTTCTATCAGTGAAAAAGTCCTTAAAAAGCTGCCGCATGAGATACAACTCATGCTAATAGAAACTGCTAAAGAGATTACACCATGGGAGCGCGAAGAGACACGAAAGCGTGAAGAAAAACTAATAGAAATAGTCAAAAATTCAGGTGTTTCTATTCACAAGCTAAGCGAAGAAGATCGCCAAAAATTTGCCGAAAAGACAGCACCTATCGTAAGAATGTTCGAAGAGGTCATTGGCAGTGATATTATTTCAAAAACAGAAGAGCTTCTGTTGAAAAAATACGGTCCAGATCCAAAAGCTCAAGAACAGATTATCATCGGTATCGATGCAGACCTCTCAATGGATGGTAAAGCGGCAGGATTAGCTATCAAACGAGGCGTTGAAATGGCTGTTGATACGATTAATGCCAAAGGGGGAATACTTGGCAAGAAACTGGTGGTATTAGCCAAAGATCACAGAACCATTTCAAGTATTGGTGTACAGAATGTTAAAGAGTTCATCGAAAGAGGAGATGTTGCTGCTATCATTGGAGGGCTTCACAGTACTGTTATCCAAGATGAGATTGAAACAATTCAAAAGGGTAAAATGCCCTATCTTATTCCTTGGGCGGCTGTAGCAGAAACTATTGAAAATGGTTATAAAGATAATTATTTGTTTCGTGCCTCAGCCAACGACAGACTTGCCTCTACCTTTATTGTAGACTATGCAGTTGAGCATCATAAAAAGCCGGCTATTATTGTAGAAAACTCGATCTGGGGCAGAAGAAATTTGCAAAAAATGAATGCCTATCTTGGCAATAAAGGCATAAATAGTGTAGCTTCTATAGTCTACAATCGTGGACAAAAAAGTTTTCAAAAAGAGTTGGGACAAATAATCAAGGCAGATGCAGATTCACTTATTATGGTTGCTAATTCAAAAGAGGGATCGCTCATCGTTCAAGCGCTTTTCAAACAAAACAGAGCGCTTCCAATCATATCGCACTGGGGTATTCTTGGAGGAACTTTTTTTGAAGAGAATAAAGAAATCCTACAAAACATTGATTTGACTTTTTTTCAAACATTTTCTTTTTCCAAGAATAACATTCCTCACTGTAAAGAGCTGCAAAAGAAGTACTTCATGACATTCGGTGAAAAGCTTACAGATAGATCTAAAGCTTCTGCAGGAATTACACAAGCGTATGACCTTGTGCATCTGTTGGCGCTTGCAATTGAAAAGGCTGGATCAACAGATCACACAAAAGTGAAAGAAGCTCTTGAAAATCTGCCACCCTACGACGGCATTGTAAAACAGTATGCTCCAGCATTTAGTGCTGATAATCACGATGCATTAAGTGAGAAAGATTATTTTATGGCAAGGTTTGGTCCAGATGGTACAGTCATCCCGGTTACTAAATAGTTTGAGGAAGCTAATGCGGATTAAAAAACTAAGTATTAAGAACAAGGTTGTTTTCCAAATTATAGGGCAGGTAGTTGCAGCACTTTTACTTATCATCGTCATTGTTGTTTTTTTAGCCGATAAGATACTGAGTGAACAGACACATTCTCTACTTCAGTTTAAAGCTCAAACCATTCATGAAAAAATGGAACAGCGCGTTAAGTACCTGCTTGAAAATACTGTGTTACTGACAAGTAACGAATTAATGATAAATGCACTTACCGATAGCACTGGAAGAGAAAAATACCTTCCTTCGTTGGTTGAGAATTTTATGGAGGGTAAAGATGTGCTTGCTCTTGATGTTGTGGATTATGGCGGCAAAGCGATTTTTCAGACACAAAAACAGACACCAATCTATAATCAGTCATCTAATTTACGAGCAGCATTGGTATTAAAACAGCTTACTGCTTATATTGAAGAAAATGACGATCAGATGGTAGTCATTAGTCCAATTGAGTACTATTCTACAACCCAAGGAGCTGCTATAGTTCTCTTTGATATGGCGGCCATAGCTAAACGCAATCTTCCGGCTGATGAAAGAATATATGTGAGATTGCTCAAAGACGGCAAGCCAATTTTTTCTCACAATTTTAATTCTCAAACCCTTTATCGTTCTTATACAAATGTACCGGATGATAGTACTCCGACATTTAAAAAGTTGGGAATCTCTTTGGAGATTGGTCTGCCTGAGAGTGTGTATAGCGCTCCAATTAAAGATTCGATTGTAAAATTGATAATTATAGGTTTGATTTTTATTATCATCAGTATTATTACATCCACTATACTAGCCAACAAGATTACCAAACCAATTCTTGAACTTTATAGACGTGTTAAAGCTTCAAAAAATGGAGATGATGTGCTTTGTAGTCCGCTTGGAAGTCATGATGAGCTAGAGGATCTTGCAAAAGCCTTTGATGAGCGTACTTTGCTACTACAGCATCAAGCCCAGCACGACTCACTTACCAGCCTGCCAAATAGGGTTCTTTTTATCGACCGCCTGTATCAGGCTATTAAAGTAGCAAAGCGCAGCCAAGAAAAAATAGCAGTACTTTTTATTGACCTTGACCGTTTTAAAGAGGTCAATGACTCATTTGGTCATGATCTTGGTGACGAACTTCTCAAAAAAGTTTCTCAGCAGATGGAGGATACTTTACGTTTAAGTGATTCCATCGCCCGTATAGGTGGAGATGAGTTTACAATTTTACTCGATCATATTACAGATGAAAATGTCATTGTTGATATTCTTGTGAAACTTATGGATATCTATAAAGAACCTTTTATCATCAATCAACATAAATTTTTTATTACCTGCAGTATTGGTGTTGCTCTGTATCCACTAAACGGTACAAGTCCAGACGAATTGCTTAAAAATGCGGATGCAGCTATGTATAAAGCAAAAGATGGAGGGCGTAATACCTATAAATTTTATATTGATAAGATGACAGATAAAGCTTATGAACGTATTACTATGGAAACACAATTGCGACAAGCCCTTGCAAAGGAAGAATTCGAAGTCTATTATCAACCACAGGTCGATATGCGTTCACAGACAATCACCGGAATGGAAGGTCTGATTAGATGGAACCATCCTGAAATGGGGTTTGTGCCTCCTGATAAATTTATTCAGTTAGCTGAAGAAATAGGTATTATTGTTGAAATAGATCGGTGGGTTATGCAAACTGCAGTCAAACAGTTTATGCGATGGAACACAGAGGGATTAAACCCAGGGGTCTTGTCTATTAACCTCTCAATGATACAACTCAAGCATGAAGATTTTATTGATGCAGTGAAAAAAACTATTTTTGATACAAAGATTACTCCAAAACAATTGATGTTTGAAGTGACAGAAACTCAGATTATGCAAAATCCAACACAAGCAATTTTGATGCTTAAAGAACTCAAAGAGCTTGGTGTTGGGCTTGCCCTTGATGATTTTGGAACGGGACACTCATCGCTTTCGTATCTTAAACGTATCCCGATTGATAAAGTAAAAATAGATCAATCGTTTGTCCGAGATATTCCAGAGGACAGTGATGATATGGAGTTGACGCGCGCTATCATCGCTATGTCACAAAGCTTGAGACGAAAAGTCATTGCGGAGGGCGTTGAGACTTCAGAACAGGCTCAATTCTTACAAGAAAATGGCTGTTACGAAGCACAAGGTTACTTTTACTACAAACCTCAAGATGTACAAAGCATTACAAAAATATTACATGCTCAAGTATTGCTTCCTGAATTAAAGGCATAAGTACAACACCTCATTATCATGCTAGACCTTCAATGATTTCACCGGAGTCAAGGGTCAGTCGTCACCTATAATTTTCATAAAAACTGCTACCAGTCGTGCCAAATTCGAGTCGAATCAATCAGACCGCTGGTACAATAACCACAAGACAACAAGGCATTCAGTCCATTCAAAAAGTTGTTAAAGTACTGTAGTTTAGTATAAAGAGCGGTATACCAGACAGGATTCAAACCTGTGACCGCTGGTATCGGAAAACACTGAGCCAAAAACGAGCCAAATACCTCCACCAATCCACGTAAAGCTCTCCAGACTTCTATTCCACACTAAAAATCGATAAAATCCACCAATTCCTTACTATCAAAGGAAACTAAAAGGAATTCCTGATTATAATTCCAGCCTCTTTAAACACGTCAGGGTAGCTCAGCTGGTTAGAGCACTGGTCTCATAAGCCGGGGGTCGGGGGTTCAAGTCCCCCCTCTGACACCATCTTCTTCTCAACATTCAATTAACTTCAGAAATTCATTACCAACAAAACATAATCTATATATTTACATTATTCCAGTATTATTACGCGCATAAACATAGCCTATATATAGCTATTAAAGTAAAAGGAAAATCATGAACTTTCAACCACTTGGAAAACGTGTATTAGTGTCACGTACAGAAGAAGCAAAAACCACGGCATCAGGGATCATTATTCCTGACAGCGCCACTGAAAAACCATCACAGGGGAAAGTCGTTGCCGTCTCTGCAGAAGTAGAGAACGTTAACCTGGACGACACTGTTGTTTTTGGTAAATATGCAGGCAACGAGTTAAAAGTTGGTGGTGAGACATTTGTTATCATCGATGTAGAAGATCTGTTCGGCATTATCAAATAAGTAAATGTTCTTGGGCTTACTGCCGAAGTAAACCCAGTGTTAACGTAGCTTACGGAATTACTTCCGGAAGTGTATAAAACAGATGAAGGGAACCCTTCATTTTATGAAAGAAAATTAAGGAAGTATTCAATGGCAAAAGAAATTCATTATTCAGACAACGCGCGTAACGCCTTAGCAGAAGGTGTTCAAAAACTTACCGATGCGGTAAAAGTAACCATGGGGCCACGTGGTCGTAATGTTTTGATCCAACGTTCATACGGTGCACCTATCATCACAAAAGATGGTGTCTCTGTTGCACGAGAGATCGAACTTGCAAACCCTCTTGAGAACATGGGGGCACAGCTTGTAAAACAGGTCTCTGCCAATACTGCAGATGAGGCTGGAGACGGTACAACAACAGCAACAGTTCTAGCTAATGCTATCTTCTCAGAAGGCCTTCGCAACATCACTGCAGGGGCCAACCCGGTTGAAGTAAAACGCGGTATGGACAAGGCGCTTGCTGAGATCTTGGTTCACCTATCAGCCGCTTCTATGAAAGTCGCTGGTAAAAAAGAGATCGCTCAAGTCGCTAGTATCTCTGCAAACTCTGACACGACTATCGGTGATATGATCGCTGAAGCAATGGAAAAAGTCGGTCAAGACGGTGTTATCACTGTTGAAGAGGCAAAAGGTATCAGTGATGAGCTTGACGTTGTTGAAGGAATGCAGTTCGACCGTGGCTACCTAAGCCCGTACTTCATCACAAACACTGAGAAGATGACCGCTGAGATCGAGCAGCCGTACATCCTTATGTTCGACGGTAAGATCTCTAATTTGAAAGACCTTCTTCCTGTTCTCGAGCAGGTCCAAAAGACAAAACGCCCGATGCTGATTGTGGCTGAAGATGTTGAAGGTGAAGCATTGGCAACACTTGTTGTCAACAAAATGCGCGGTATCTTGAACATAACAGCTGTTAAAGCACCAGGTTTCGGCGACCGTCGTAAAGCAATGTTGCAAGATATCGCCATACTTACCGGCGGACAGATCATCTCTGAAGAGATCGGCCGTACACTTGAGTCAACGACGATTAATGACCTTGGTCAAGCGTCTCGCGTTGTCATCGACAAAGATAACACTGTTATCGTAAACGGTATCGGTACTAAGGAGGCAGTTGCCTCTCGTATTGCTGAGATCAAAGTACAGATGGATACAACAACATCCGAGTATGACAAAGAGAAGCTTCAAGAGCGTCTTGCAAAACTTTCTGGTGGTGTCGCTGTTATTAAAGTCGGTGCAGCAACAGAGACAGAGATGAAAGAGAAAAAAGACCGTGTTGATGATGCACTTGCTGCAACAAAAGCTGCAGTAGAAGAAGGTATCATCATCGGTGGTGGCGCTGCATTTATACGCGCAGCAGCTAAAGTCTCTCTTCCAGAACTTACAGGCGACCAGAAGATCGGTTGTGAGATCATCTTGCGTGCTATCAAGGCACCGATCAAACAGATCGCTATCAATGCCGGTTTTGATGCAGGTGTTGTGGTCAATGCCATCGAAACTGCAGACAGTGACACTATAGGTTTCAATGCTGCCACAGGTGAGTATGTCGATATGTTCAAAGAGGGTATCATCGATCCATTAAAAGTGGCGCGGGTTGCACTGACAAATGCAACATCTGTTGCCAGCATGCTGCTTACAACAGAAGCAACGATCCACGACATCCCTGAACCGGCAGCTCCGGCAGCCGGCGGTGACATGGGCGGCGGAATGCCAGGCATGCCAGGTATGATGTGAGTTCGTTATAAGAAAAGCCCATTTCTGGGCTTTTCAGCGAACGAAACCAAAAGCGATGTACCACCGGTACCGCTGGCGGCTTAATATTAATAGTTCACCTCTTGTTAGCGTTCGCACCATAATCTGATATGCAAAGCATCAGATGACGGAGTACAAATGACACCTACGTGTCATTTGTAGGGTCGAAACCAAAAGTGATGTACCGTAGGTACCACTGACGGCTTAGGCATTGATGAAAAAGAGGAAGTCTTATCATCTAACGCTGATTATAATTTTTATCCACGAATTACACAGATTTCACGAATTTATAAACCTATATTTATAGATTGATCAACCGCTCTCTATCTGTGCTGACTAGCGGACGTTCTGCTCTTGAATTAGTGAAATTTGTGGACTATAGCTCTTACAAAATAGTAAAACTAAATTCCATCACCCTGCTCTCCATCTTCGACAAGTCAAACACAACGATCTCATGGGCGTTGCTATTGGCAATATAAAGTTCACACCCTTTTTTACTGATACCGCTTGGCTCATTTAGATCTGAGAGAAGTGTTCGCATCGAATTGTCGTCAGGAAAATACGCTTTGATCTTGTTGTTGAAGGTATCTGCTATAAAAAGGCGTCCGCCCCCGCAGCCGTCGCCTATAATCCCCGGACAGACCCCTTGCGGATGCTGTAATAATATTTCACCGCTGTCACTGTCGCCATAGGTAAAAAGCCCTTCACCGATCAAAGTAGTGACTGTGTTGCCTTCAATCTTTCGCAGTGATGAACTCTCGGCGTCAACAAAATAGAGAGTCTCATCCATCAAGGCCATGCCTGCCGGCTGAGCCAACTGGCATTCGTCTGCTTTTCCATCGCGCAGCGCTTCAAAACCGTTGCCATACGAATCTAACAGTAGAAGGCTATCGAGACTATAACTGTTTATGCGATGAGACCCCGCTATTGCAACAGTGAGTTTATTGCCGGCTAAAACAATGTCGAAAGGATTACGAAGTCCCTCTAAAATGATATGCTTTGCCTTACTCTTTGTATCGTAAGAGATGATCCGCCCTGTATGACTCTCGCAAATATAGAGCTTGCCCTCTTTGAATGACATCCCCATTGGATTATCCGCTTCGATAACATCAAACACCCGGCCATCATAATCACTTAACCACACTTCATTGTTCCTAGTATTGGAAACAGCTAAGAAGTTGGGTGCAGTCAAGACTTTCTGGGGATAAGCAAGCTCTTTTTCTCTCACTCGTTGGTTCGACTTCTCTGACACCGCTTGCAGACCACAGGAGCTAAGACGTCCGACCCACTCTGTAAGCTTCTGCTCGCCGCTTGCATGATGGGCAATGTAGCCTCTATTGTCAACCAGGATCGTCGTCGGCCACCCTTTTACGGCATAAGCGTCTGCTATATGATGTTCCGGGTCATTGACGACAGCAAACTCTATGCCGTAGCGCCTAAGAGCATCTTGCAGAGCATCTATCTCTTTTTCATGCTCAAACTTTCCGATGTGAATCCCGATGACACAGAGATCCTTACCAAAGCGTGCATGAAGTGATCTGACAGTTTGGAGGTTGTTAAGGCAGTTGATGCAGCCGAAGGTAAAAAAGTCGAGAAGGATGTAGCGCCCTCTCAGCTCGGAAATAAGCAATGGCGCACTGTTTAACCATGTCAAGCCTTCTTTAAAAGCCGGGGCACGTACCGTCATTACTTTTCTGTCAATCTTTTAATAGCGACAGAACACATCGTCATACCGAAGGCAGCCGTCACAGCCATAAAACTCCCTTTAACCTTCACATGAGGAGGTTCAGAGCTGAAGATGACAGGATATTTTTTGGTAAAACGACGCTTTTTCAATTCATAACGGATCTTGGACGCAAAGCGGTCTCCGTGTGTTTTCCAGATCGTCGAGACTTCGATCTTGGTGGGGTCAAGACGTTTTGCTGACCCGGTTGCCGAGATAAGTTTTTTGTAACACTTCTGTGCAAGCGCCAGTTTGGCGTGTGTATCGTCAATAGCATCTAAAATCAGATCATAGGGCTCAAAATCAAAGGCCTCAATCCAGGCAGGATCGATCTTTTTGTCGATTGCAATGATCTCAGGGTAGTGCTCTTTCAGACTCATCACCTTCGATTCACCGCAGTGGTGTTCTGACCACATCTGACGATTTTGATTGCTCTCGTCATAGGTGTCAAAATCAATAATCGTGATGTCACGAATGCCTGTTCGATAGAGACAGTCTAGACAGTAGGAACCGACACCGCCAACGCCTAAAAGCAGTATTTTGGCTTGTTCGATCTGCTTAAAATCATCACCGAATAACATTCGGCTCCGTTCAAATCTCACAGCCAGTTTTCCAGTTGTTTCATTGACTTGTAGGCACTTAAGTCGAGTTGTATCGGAGTGACGGAGATAAAGCCCTGTTCTATAGCTTCAAAGTCGGAAAGCATCGTTTTACCGGCTCTCGGTCTAAAGTCCAGAGGGTGAAGACCCAGCCAGTAGTACTCCATACCGCGCGGATTACGGTGAAGATGGGCATCATTACCGTAACAGCGGTAACCGGCATAGGTCACTTTCATCTCAGCCTCCGCAATAGAGTGCGGAATATTAATGTTTAGAAACTCTCTCTCAGGCAGCGGAAATTCGTCATCAAAGATCTTTGTCACTAAAGCACCAATTGTCTTTGCTGCCAGATCGAAACTCGGTAGCGGCTGCGAAAAGTCCATCACCTGCGAAATAGCGATGGCAGGTACCCCTTGAAGGACCGCTTCCATCGCACCCGCTGCCGTACCTGAATAGGTGATATCCTCACCCATATTAGAACCTTTATTGATTCCGCTCACAACGAGGTCTGGCTTATTCTCTTCAAACATCGAGTGCAAGGCCAAATAGATACAATCACTTGGTGTGCCATCATCCAGTTTGTAAAAATCATCATCAACACTCACAAAATTTAGAGGGTGCGTTAACGTGAGCGAATGCCCGCAGGCAGACTTCTCATTGGCAGGTGCCACAACCGTTACGTTCGCGATCTTACGTAATTCGTTCACAAGTGCATGCAATGCAACAGATTCATACCCATCATCATTGGTCACTAAAATATGTTTATCTTTTTTCATAACTGTATTATAGCATTTAACTTCCGCATTGATTTATGTTATAATTAATCATTATTGAATAGGTATGTTAAAAAATAATCTAAATGGGCAGAATATGAGCAATAGGAATGAGCCGATACAGGCTAGAAATAATCTAGATGCATCAAAAAACTTTCAAAAACGCAATAAGAAACGTCGTGAAGAGGTTTCCTTCGGTCAAAAAGAGATCGATATAAAATCCTTCATTATCGCTCCGGAAGGTTATGAAACATTTATGTTTATCATCTACTTTCTAACGATACCTTATCTCGCTGGATTGACCTTTTTATACCTCTTTATCGCACAGGCCAGTTTTACCCACTTCCTCAATTTCAAGATCAGCTCATATTTTGTCATCTGGGCTATCGGTTATGAAGTCGTTGCGGCTATAACATTGGTATTGATCGCCTATGCTTTTACAAAATCATTTAAATCAATAGCGTAAAGATTTGCGTCAACATCTTATAATTGAACTCAGACCGAAGATGTAGATGGGGCAATATCTCAAGCTGAGGCTAATCCTTTTTTTCGACTCGGTTCAAAAATGAATCGATTAATCCCATCCAAATGCTCATAGGCCAAGACCATATTATGCGTGTGCAAGATCGCATCAACAAGGTAAAGCCCCAGACCAAAACTGTCTCTTGAATTTTCATCCTTGGTAAAAGGTTGCACATAATAGATGAGGGAATGGTTCAATCTTTCGCCTCTGCTTTCAAACCAGATCTCACGTTCATGCGTCGAGATAGCAATATGTTTGTCATATGAATATTTCATTGCATTGTCTATCATGTTTTTAATGGCCGTTGAAAAAAGATTATAGTCAGCCAAGATTTTGAGTGTTGAATCAACATTTTGGCTGACACACTTCTCCTCAACCATAGCAAGATCAATTGCCCCGTCGATCAGGTCGATCAGACGGTACTCTGCATTCTTTGCATGACTAAACCCGGTAGAGATCTCTTCGACAAGAGCAAACTCGTTGATAAGGCTCTCCATACGTAAAAAGATACGGTTAAAACGCTCTTTCTGTTTGCCACTTTCCAGCATCTCCGCTGAAATACGTCCTTTTGCGATCGGCGTCTTAAGCTCATGCATGATGTTGCGCATAAACAGTGTGCGAGATTCTATAAGAGTACAGATCTTCTGACGGGTATTTTCAAGTTCATTGGAGATAACGGCAATTTCATCTTCTCCCCGCATCTTAAATGAAGTCTGCATCTTTCCTGCTCCAAAGTCACGGATCTTTTTCCGCAGTTTTTGAAGCGGCCGAAGACGTACAAAGATCAGGATGTAAGAGATCATAATACTCGAGACAAGGACAAGGTAAGCATAGAGAATATTCCAGGCCCGGTAGGGTTTGATCTTCTCATCAAGCAGTAAAACGCCGCTGTTTGGACTTTGCAGTAAAAAGTATATAAAGTCCTTGTATTGCAGCATAGTGATACGGACCTCAACCACACTTTGTGCATTAAATCGTGGTCGCATTTGAAATGAGGTCGTATCATCCATGGCTTGAAAGTTTTCACTTTTCAAGACTTTCGCTTCTTCAGCAATCTTTTTAGCTTCTTTTGCATCTGCAATAGTATAGAGGTTATAAAGTGCAAGATTTGCTTCTAACATCGTTGTCGAGGTACGCGTTTGCATATGTTCACGATAGATACGGCTGATAACCGTATATTTTAAAAAGGTGTTGTTTACGTATTGTTCGCGGTTGAGTTTGTAAAACTCTAAAAAAATATAACTGACACTAAAAATGGTCACGGCAAAAGCAAACATGACCGTTAGTAAAACGGCATGACGCCCCATTAATAAAACCTCGTGACGAATCGCATTACGGTTGACTGTCTCAAATTATTTTATAAGTTTGTAACCGATGCCGCGCACCGATTCAATAAGGGATTTATCGCCAAGTTTGGTACGGATACGCCCTACCATAACGTCAATACTCTTATTAGAAGAGTCTTCATTGATCGCTGAGACATTATGGATGATATCTTCTCGTGAGACGACCATCCCCTCTTTTTTGATCATGTATGCCAAGATCCCGTACTCTGCGTTTGTCAGGTCAAGCGGACGGTTTTTATACATGATCTGCATAGCAGCTTCATCCAGCTTAAAATCACTGCTGCTCTGCTCTGCGACCTCAGCTACTTTTGCTTCATAACGACGCAGTACCGAATAGATACGCGCTTCAAGCTCACGCGGGTCGTATGGCTTAGGCAGGTAATCATCTGCACCAAGCTCAAGAGCCGTCACCTTGTCTGTCACGTCAGAACGGGCAGATGAGATAATAATTGGAATGTTTTGGCGTTTACGGATCTCTTCACAGACCTCTAAGCCATCCATACCCGGCAGTGTAAGATCTAAGATCACAAGGTCAAACTCTTTGAGTTTTAGGATGCTCAAGGCTTTAAAAGGATCATCTTCTGTCTCGACTTTAATCTCTTCTTGTTTTAGCTGTTCTAAAAATTCGGTTAGGATCTCCGCTAATTCGAGATCATCTTCTATCATTAATATTTTTATCATGCAGTGATTTTAGCCCAATATGCCTAACAATTAGATAACCCCTGTAGTGTCCTGTATAATATACCTATGCAATACGATTTAGACGCCTTATCTGCGCAGGCTGAGCTATTTTTGCACCTGCGCTCCATCATCCTCTCTTTTCATCAGATCAAAGAGAAGAGAAATGCCAAACAGACCAGTTACTACGATACCTACAGCGCCATATGCTTTTTACGTGTACGCCATGGGCAAAGTACGTCTGAGTTTTGCAAATGGCGCTGCACTTCACAAGCAGTTTTCAACTCTTCTCGGCGGCGCCAAGATCGTTCGATATTTGGAGTTTAGCACTCTCCGTGATATAGATGATCTTTTTGTCAAAAGACTGATCGATGAATCACTGCTGTTGAACATGGAGAAAGATGCTTTGAACGATCTAAGAAAAGAGTTCAAACAGCAGCGATAAGAACCTGCTTTTGAACGTCGAAAAAGGCTACTCTCTACATTAATAAGAGGGTAACACGGTAGGCGATAAAAGAGAGAACATAGGCGGTTATTGTCGTAAACATGAAGAGATAAACAAAATACTTAATGCCGCCCGCTTCACGGGTAAAGACGACCGAGGCTGCAAGACACGGCAGATAGATCATGACAAAGACAATGAAGGCAACGCCCGAGGCGAAGGGAATGTTTTTACTGATAGCCATTTTCAGTGAACTGCTCTCCTGATCGACATCATCCCCGATCGCATACAGGACCCCCAAGGTCGAGACTACGACCTCTTTGGCGGCAAGACCCGCCTGCAGCGCCACCGTCATCTTCCAGTCAAATCCAAGCGGCGCAAACGCCGGCTCAATAAACTTACCGACACTGCCCAAGTAGCTCTGTTCCAGCTCACGCTCTTGAAGCGCATTCATAAGTTTAGTTTTTTCCGCGGTACTCTGCGCTGACTCGATCTTTGTTTCAAATGATGCAGTCAACTCTTCATGATGGGGATAAGTACTTAAAAACCAGACTAAAATTGTCGCTGCTGCAATAAACGTACCCGCTTTTTTAAGGTATATCCATGTCTTCGTCATCACGGTATGCCAGATCAACTTTAATGACGGCAGACGGTATTTAGGCATCTCCATGACAAAAGGTTCATCCGCCCCTTTAAAGGCTGTCATCTTTAAGAGTTTTGCGGCGAACAGACCGATGACGGCACCCGAAATGTAGATACCAAAGAGGATGTTCCCTGCTGCACCCTCTGAAAAGAAGGCCCCTGCAAAAAGAACATAGACAGGGAGTCTGGCACCACAACTCATAAACCCGATGATAAAAAGGGTCAATAGACGGTCACGGTCATTTTTCAAAATACGTGCAGACATATAAGCAGGAATAGAGCACCCGAAACCTGTTACCAACGGGATAAAAGACTGTCCGTGAAGACCAAATTTATGAAAAAAACCGTCAAGGAGAAAAGCGACGCGGGACATATACCCCGTGGACTCCAACAGCGCGATCCCGATAAACAAGATCATGATATTAGGCACGAACATCACAACGGCGCCAACACCGGCAATAAGACCGTCTACGATGAGGGAACGTGTTGCCTCATGGGAAATGGTGTTACCGACAAGATCACCGAACCAACCAAAAAAAGCAGCGATCCAATCCATTGGAATTGAGCCCAGTTCAAAGGTGAGCTGAAACAGTGACCACATAAAAAAGAGGAAGATCGGAATACCGAACAATGGATGGATCAACACATTATCAATATGTTCTGTCCTCGTCTGTTGCTTGATGGTCGGATTTTTCTCTTTTACGACCTCTGTAATGATACCGCGGTTAAAAGCGGCATACTCCTCAGCAAAGATCTCTTTTATATCGTCACTGTCATGATGTATCTCAATATGTTTGTCGGCTTCGATCAACATAGGCTGCAACTCTATCCAGAGCGGATTGTCATGCAGAACCCTATAGGTCTTTCTCTCTTTTTGAAGCAGGTTGACCGCGATGTTCCGGTTAGAGATAGCGGCTTTAAAACGACACCGGTCAAGATAGCCCTGGATCTTTACGATCTCTTGTTCTACCGCTTCTGAAAAGATCAGTTTTGGTTCGACTAGAGGCTTTTCATAGACTTCGATGACCGCATCGATCAGTGCATCAAGTCCCATTTTGGAAACAGCTGAAACCGAGATAGCCGGCAAGTCTAAAAGCTGGGAAAGATAAGGGGCATCGATTTTTATGCCCTCTTTATCAGCCTCATCACTCATGTTCAGCGCCAAAACCATCTTTTTACTCATCGTCATCAACTCTGCCGTTAACTGCAGGTTTTTCTCTAAATTGGTCGAATCAACCACATTAATGATCAGGTCATACTCTTCCTTGCACAAAAAGTCGTGTGTGACACGTTCTTCTATCGTGTAGTTTGTAAATGCATAGGTCCCAGGGAGATCAACCACCGTAAAGTGATAATCTTTATAATCAAACAGGACCTCAGTTTTTTCGACCGTAACACCTGTAAAATTACCAACATGCAGGTGGGCGTTAGAGATAGAGTTGATGAGCATACTCTTGCCGACATTCGGCTGACCGACAAGCGCGATCTTTATGTGGTTGGCAATAACAGGACAAGAAAGCGCACTATTTTGCTGCATATTCTACCTCGATCATATCGGCCTCTTCTTTTCGAAGGGCCAAGCGCATTTTACCTACTTTGACCTCAACAGTACTTTTACGCGGTGCATACTCCATCAGTGTGATCGTTGCACCTTTCATGATCCCAAAAGAGACCAGACGCTGTTTCAGCGGACCTGTCGCATGCAGTTTAGTTATCGTTGTTTCACACCCTTTTGGGCATTTTGTTAGCGTATTCATAATTCTTCTATCTGTTTAGTATTTGTAATGATAATAAAAATCAAATTAATAAAGGTTAAAAACTGTACTGTAACCTAGTAATCAAGCGTCTAGAATCTTTCAGTGGTAGATTGTCAGGGATATTATAGTCTATATCTATCATATTTATATCATTGTAAATACTCTCAAAATACCAACGGTCCGTAATTTCACACATCAACAACATCACTCTCTTCGACTTCTTCCGGCGAATCTTCCAAGATACAGGGCTCCCCCATTTTGCAATATTCAGACAAATAACCATATTGCAAAGCGGGATATGCGCACTATAGTTATTTGTCTGCTTTTTGCTATAATGCAATTCTAAAATTAAGGACATCTATGAATTTTCTATACCGTGCGGACAGCCATTTCAACTTAGCCAATATGTTTACCTTTGGCAACCTTGCCAGCGGTTTGATCGCAATGTACCTTGCAACCCAGGGCAATTATGTCTGGGCTGTTGTCTTCTTATGGATCGGCGGCGCTTTTGACATCTTTGATGGAAAGATGGCCCGCAAATACGGCCTTTCCAATGAGTTTGGTATTCAGCTTGACTCCTACGCCGACTTTTTATCCTTCGTCCTGACCCCGGTCTTTATCATCTTTATCTCTATTATCAACCAGCCTGAGACCTCGCTATTTACCTTTATTCTCGGCTCGGGTCTCTCTCTGTACTATATCATCAGCGGTCTGCGTCGTCTGATCCAATTTAATATCAATGCTGAAGAGGGCGAAGTCGAAGAGTATTTTACCGGCATGCCGACGCCAATGGGTGCCATCGTCTTGTGGTTTATCTTTTTGGGCGGCCTTTATCTCTACCCTGCTTTCATCACCGTTGCCTTAATCGCAATAACCGGATGGTTATTAAACTCAACAGTAAAAATAAAACACCTTTAAAAGAAAAGTCGCCGCTTCAGCGTACCTTGCACCCAAGTTCTCCTCTCAACGCACATTAGTGCCTCTTCGGGTTCACTTAGATACAATCTGCACTAAATCTACGACTTTTTAAGTTTTCTTGTCGAGAACACTACAAAATATAAAGTGTCTATATTATGCAAAAACGATCTGACCTTATTTTTCTAGGTGACAGCCTCACCGCCTTTCACAACTGGGTCAAGTTTGGCGTACATCACAATGCCGGCATCGCCGGTGACACCACCGATGGTCTGCTCTGCCGGCTGCACTATACATTGGAGAAAAATCCGAAATGTGTGGTGTTGATGATAGGTATCAATGACCTCTTACAAGGCCAAACAGTAGATACAATGAAGAAAAACTACCGAAAAGTATGTAAACAGCTTGAGAGCATTGACACGGTTGTCATCCTCTCGCTTCTGCCCGTGCAGATGATGCCACAGACGTTTGAGATCAATGAAAAGGTGATCTTGCTGAACCATTTTCTCAAACAAGAGAGCAGAGAGAGGCATTTTACCTATCTCGACCTGTACAGCACTATGGTCGATGAAAAAGGCGGTATAAAAGCATCTCTCAGCAGCGATGGTGTGCACCTGACGCCAAAAGCGTACACCCTCTGGGAAAACATCCTTACCATAGATGGCGGGCTCACACCCTCTATTTAGTACTGTTTTGCTCTGTATTGAACGACTGCACTGTTTTGATCATCTTTAGTGCGACACTGTTTTCAGGGTCCAGACTCAATACTTTATGATATTCATTCAGCGCTTTGTCGAACTGATTTGCCCGATAATAAGCAAGAGCATACGCCAGTCTTGTTTCTATATCCGAAGGGTTCTGCTCCAGCAGCTTAACCAAGATGTTGATGGCTTTATCATTCTCAGTCAACGCACTGTAGGTCTTAGCCAGTGCCCGATAGGCTTCTGCATCATCCGGTTCCAGTGCAACAGCTTTTTCCAATGCCTTCCGGGATCGATCATACTTTTTTTGATCATAGTAGACAATACCGATGTTTAACCATGCCGAAAAGTAGCTCTCATCTTCTGCCAGAATCTGCTCATAGATCGCTTCTGCCTTCTCGTACGCCTTGTATTTGGAATAGGAGACCGCCAGATTAAAACGGACCGGTACCGACTCCGGATCATTTGCAAGCACTTTCGCATAAGCATCGATCGCTTTATCCCACGCTTCGAGTCGGCTGAACACCTCGGCGAGATCATTGTAGGCTTGAAAATAATCCGGCCGCAACCTGATAGCCTCTTCAAAGTAGCTCTCTGCCTTTTTTAACTCACCCTGCACTAGTGACAACTGGCCAAGATTATAATAGACCTCAGGGTAACCAGGGCGCATTTTCAGTGCTTTTTCATACGCCTTTTTAGCATCTTTCATACGATCCATTTTAGTGTAAAGCAATCCCAGGTTGTTCCACAGTTCAGGCCGATCCTCTTTGTCGACGGCCAATACAATATTGTAGGCATCCAAAGCGGCTTCATACGCCTGCTGACGATAATAGAGTCTGCCGAGCAGCAGGTAGGCATTACTGTCGGTCGGCAGAACGGTCAGGACATGTTCAAGAGCGGTGACCGCTTCTTGATCCCTTCTCAACACCATCAAAAGCTCAATGACTTCATACTGCAGATCAATATTATCGGGTTCATGGAGCAGCGCTTCTTTCAAGATGTCAAGTGCTCGTGAATCTTGTTTTTCTCCCCTATAGACTTGCGAAATAGCACGATAAATATCGATATTTTCGGGCTCAAGTTTCACCATGACTTCAAGGGCGTTCAAACGGTCTTCATACCCCTCTTTATCTGCAGGGTATTCAAAATCGATCAGCGCCAAACGAGAAGCGACATGATCAGGCTGCAGACGAATAGCCGCTTTAAACGCTGCAATCGCCTCATCCACTTTCCTCGGCGACATCTTGCTGTAACTTTGCCCTAGCATATGCAGTGCCTTGACCTTGATATCGCCAGCACTCAAGGTGGTTGTTTTTTCAAACTCATCGGCTGCCAGCATAAACTTATCCTGCTTATAATAGAGCAGTCCCAGATTGAAGTGGCTTTTGGCATGGGCATCGAATGATCGAATAACCGCTTTATAGTCGGCTTCAGCCTTTGCATATTTATTTAAGGCATTATAACTGAGTGCCCGATTATAACGGGCTTTATAATACGCTTTATTGATCTTGAGCGCCTTGGTAAAGACAAGAACAGCTTTATCGTATTTTTCTTCTTTCATATAGAGCATGCCCAGCAGGTTTTGGATCTGGGCAGAGGGCTCTTTCCTGGATATCACCAAATAGATATCTTCCGCTTTTGAAAACTTTCCTTTTTGGATCAATACCTGAGCTTGGGAGATCCGAGGGTCATCGCTGAAATCGACTTCAGCAACACTGGCCTGGTTGTTCTGGTTCTGTGCCGAGGTCTCTGCCGTAACATGGATATGATACGTTCTCTCCGCATCTTCACTCGCCCGGTACTGAACATAAAACAGGATACAAAATATTGCTCTTAATAAAAGAATGACGGGAATCACACTCTCAGTGATCTTCTCTACTGTTTTTTTTCTCATGATCCCATCCTATGATCGATCTTCTGCAGACCCGCACGCAGCCCTTCACCGGAGATGTTCTGGATCTCTATGCCCGGTCGGGCGTTGACTTCCAAGATCACAGGACCGCTCTCACTCAAGGCAATATCGATGCCGAGATACCCCAGTGGGATTACCCTGGAAGCCTCTTCACTCAATGCCATCAACTGCTCCCATTCAGGGAGCTGAACGTCCAACAGACTTGCCCCTGTATCCGGATGGGATGTGATATTTTCACCCGACATCTGTGCCGCATAGGTCCGTCCTTCCACAAGGTCAATAGCGACACCTACCCCGCCCTGGTGTAGATTGGCACGTCCATCCGACGCGATTGTCGCAATACGCAGCATCGCCTTGACGTTATGCCCCTTATAAGTGATCACCCTGATGTCCGCAAGTCCCTGCGGGCTTAAGATCGAGATGAACGGGTGCTGGAGTATCCGTTCTTCAATGATCGCGGTATCGTGCAAGCCAAAAGAGTAGACACCGAAGATAATGTCGGCGATATGTTTTTTGATGTCGGCCAGAGCCAAAGGCTTGCCGCTGACGGAAACCCATCCCTCTTCGCCAAAATCACTGACGACGATAATACCGTTACCTCCGCTGCCGGATGCCGGCTTTATGACAAAACTGCTGTGCTGGTGCAGCTTCTCTTCAAGCTCGCCTAGTTCATAAAAGAAACTGATCGTCAGGTAGGTCTCAGGTACACGCAACCCGTCAGCCGTCAAGACACTCTTGGTCAACAACTTGTTGTTTGCATACTCAAAATACTTTCGTTCATTACTAGGATAGATATAGTTCAGATTGCGCCTGTTCATACCCAGCACCTTGTGTGCGTTTTGCATATTGGCTCTGAAGTCGGCATACCATCGCTGTAAACGGCTCATGCTCGCCCCTTAAAAATGAGCTTTCGAAAACGGATAAACTCGGAAAGACGCATACCGACCCATTTACCCAGCCAGAGGTTTAACACGATCAGGAAAAAGAGCAGTTCGGGAAACGCGATAAAGAGACTTTGCATAAACAACGAGCTCATCACCGCATAGGCAGCCGCAATGACGATCATCGTAAAAAACGAGATACGCATTGCCTTCCTAAACCCGATCTCTTCTTGAATAATGGCAAAGCGCTCCGCCGTAATCGCCAAAATAGCAATAGGAAAAAGCGAGATATGTGCCAGAGCAAGATAAGACGTCTGCACGGCGATCGTTGTTGTCAACAGCATTGCAATGACCACCACCGTCAGCATGATGGCCATCTTCGGAGAGTGTAAAAGCTGCAGATAATCGAGAAACTTGCGAATCAGTGCGGAGAGCAGTATGATCCCCATAAACCCGATCAGACCCCACATCAGGCCCGTGTCCCGCGCTGCCGAAGCGATCAGGGCAGGAAGAAATGTCCCAAAAGTCTCCAGGCCGATGACATTTCTAAAAATAACAATGACCAGCGCACCGATCGGGATCATCAGAATGATCTTCAAAAGGTTCTGCGAGATCCCGATACTTTCAAAGATCTTATAGAGGTTGTAGGCATTCAGAGGTGAGGCATACATTGCCTCACCCATCTCTTTTCGCGGTACAAGTTTCTTGGTAATATGGAACATATACTGAAAGTTGATATTGGTTGTGTGCTTAAACAGGACCTTGTCATCATAATAGAGCCGGAGGTAATTTTTCGGGATCTCTGCAAAATAGTTGTTGATCGTATCAAAAGGTATCCAATGCCCGCGGACATAGACCTCGACCCATTGGTGCGACGTCTTTTTACTGCCCTGATTCAAGATCAGACCGCCGACCAGACGTGCCGGCAGCCCTAGTTTACGTGCCAAAGCCACGAAAAGCCGACTTTTGCCGTTACAGCTGGCCTCTTTGAGTTTCAAAGCGGTCAACGCATCGGTATAGCCTGAAAAGTTACGGTTTTGAAACTCATCTTGCAGATAATGATGAATCGTGTAAAGTGCTTCGTAGGTGTCGGGTACAGTGTTGCCGAAAAGCTCGGTAATCGTCTGTTCGATCAACGGATCATTCACCTGAATTCCCTCATCTTCACCCAGGTATACCTGCAGATAGTCCGGTAGGTTGTCTGAAATAGAGATGTTTCTGTCGATATCATAGACGACATGCTCCGCCTGAACAAAATAGCTGTAACGGACAATGTGACTTCCCGAGACCGAAGGTGCCTTCCACGAAACAAGACGGTTCAGCCCGTCAACCGTGATCTGTGTCGTAAAGACATCCGGTGCATTCCGCTCATCGGAGATCGTTTGATGGGCTGTACTGACCGGAAGATAGGTGTAAAGTGACATACTGTCACCGTGACCGCTGACCTGCATGTTCACTTCAACATCATAACCTACCGTCGGTATGAGGTCGGCAAGCTCATAATCAAGAATAAAAAGTTTGTAGCTCATCAAAAGGAAGGTCGTCAGAATGAGTACGAAAAGTGTAAGTTTATAGATGCTTTTGGGCACTAATAGACCTTTTAACATGCGCGCACTCCAACCGATATTTATTATATTATCTCTAACTAACTTGAAATAATAGTGAATTATAGTCTTATTTTAGAAGAAGCAGTTCTGTAAACATATTAAGAGCATTCACCTTTGACACTCTTTGACAACAATAAGGTTACGATGTAATCCCGGTGTCCAACGTCTATAAATGGAAGTTGGTGATCCTGCCCAGTGCCCCGCGCGTACCTTCGGCCGTGTGACAGCTGTTGCAATCCAACCTGCCTATACCGTGATCTGTGCCGGACCAGTTGACAACTGTCCCGTTTTCATCAACCACCTGCGCGGTAAAACTGGTATCGATACTGGTAAGCGTATGCGAATTACCGCAGCCCAGTCTAGGCAGGTAGGTAATAACTTCGCCACCGCTCGACATCGTCAGTTGTATCAGATAGCCTGTCGCATAAGCGGAGGTATTATCATCGGCGGCATCGATGGTCGTAAAGACCGTTCCTCCTGATGTAAACCTATAGTCTGAAACAGTAGTGCTTCCATGACAGCTTAAACATGATTTACCCTGATTATGAAGGGAGCTGTTGCTGTCTGTATATTCCGACACACTTGAACTGCACCCACTCATCAATAGAGAAAGCGATGTCAGAAAAAGGGTCTGAACAAAAGTTTTAGACGGATGTAGTTTACCAAAGCAGTAGTGAGACATTATAGACTCCTCATTTACATTCATATTATATATTGTGCCAAAACATTATGAAAAAGAGATTAAAACAGAGCGCGTCATATCAGCACGCGCTCTGTTTAAAAAATAGTTTGAAGCAGGTCCGTAAAGACCGCGATGTAGACTATACTGAGCTGAAGCAGTACGATCATCCAGAAGGTTATCTGAAAGCTGCGTTTTGTCGTCTTATGCCAAAAGAGCTGCTGTGCGAGGATGGCTGCTGGTGTTGCCCCTGCAAATGCCAACAGGTGCAGCAGACTTTCCGGTATTCTCAGCCAGCTTCGCTTTGCAAAAAATTTGTCAAGCGCGTACATGACAAACCCGACGCTGTTAACCGTTGCGATATAGGCCCAGATCGGCTGGAGGTGTATACGAAATCTAAACAGGAAAAAGAGAAGTGCAAAGAGCACAAGAGTGACTAAGGCGTAGCGGATAAAAGTTCTGTTCACGCCTACCCTTCTAATTTAAAACGGCACTCGCCTATAGTGATAACTTTGCCGTTTTGACCCGCTTCTTTGATGTACTCTAAAGTCCCTTTGCCATCACCCATCTTCATCTCATCATCGATCAGACGGATTGCCTCTTCGTCAGAGACCTTGGACCACACTTTTTCATAGATAAATTGCGTCATTAATTGTTTCTGTTTTTTCATGCTCTAATGATATAATAATTTTAATTGAAACCTCCGAACATAGGTCATATTCCAAACGGTTTCCATCACTTCAAGGGCTGTCATGCAAAAAGAGCTACTCAAAAACCTCCGGATCCTCTACGTTGAAGATGAAGACGATGTCCGTCGCAATGCAGTTGAATACTTAAAACGAATTGCCAAAGAGGTCTTGGAGGCCAGTGACGGGAAAGAGGCTATTAAGATCTGGGGTGAGGAAAAACCTGACATTATCATCACTGACATCAGCATGCCGCGCCTTAACGGCCTTGACATGGCTCGTTACATCCGCTCCAAGGATCAGGATGTACAGATCATCGTTGCAACAGCTTACACCGACACCGACTATCTAATGCAAGCCGTTGAGCTGAACCTTGTCAAATACCTGGTCAAACCCATAACCAAAGAGAAACTGCTGAGTGCACTCAGCCAGTCGGTAGAGAAGATCCAAGATGAGAACAAATTCACTGTTCAACTCTCTGAGGAGTGCCGATACAATGCCTACAGTCAAAATATCGAGTGTCAGGACAAGACCATAAAACTGACAAAAAATGAACTTCTCTTTATGGATCTCGTTGCCCATCACATCAGCCGTACTCTCACCTATCAGGAGATCGAAGATGCCGTCTGGCCTTATGAAGGGATGAGCCAGGACGCAATCCGTTCACTGGTCCGCGCTCTTCGTAAGAAACTGCCGGAAGGTGCAGTTGAGAACGTCTCAGGTGTTGGTTATCGATTGCACTCCTATAGCGCCTAGACTATATTCATAAACAGCTCCTCTATTTCACTCTGAGTCTAACAAGGGTTGTTAGAGATACCATTAAGTAAACTTCACATAAAAACCTAAGGAAATACCTTGAGACTAAAATCCCTATTACTGCTGTTTCCAGTTATCGTGTTTATCCAAACGCTTCACGCCGATGCCATTTTGAACATCAACCAGCCTATAAGAAGTCTAATAGTAAGCAATGAGCAGATGAAAAGTGCTATTATCAGCGCTGCTGAAGAACAAAAATGGATTGTGACACCTGACGGTGACGGTCAACTAAGCGCTGCGTATCAGAAGTCAGACTATGTGGCCAAGATCGCTATTAAGTATGCACCAACCTTTTATACGATTAACTATGCCGACTCAACACGTATGCGTTATGATGGAAAATCTATTCATCCCACCTACAATAAACTTATCAAAGCACTGCAAGCGAATATCATTCGTAACCTAAAAGCAGGAGACTTTACGATGCAGACCGATGCAACATCTCTAACGACTTCAGCACTACCGGTTCAACAAGAAGATGATATCCGTACAAAACTGGTCAACGTCAAAAAGCTTTATGACGATGGCCTTATCACACAAGAAGAGTACAATTCAAAACGCAAAGCTTTAATCGAAGCTTATTAATGATATTGTATAGTGTTAAATAAAATTAATTTAGGAGTGAAGAAATGAATATATTCAAAAAATTGGCGTTATCGCTTTTACTAGCCATGCCTATGATAGCTAGTGCAGCAGGAATGGGTGTCTATATTCCCGTGAGTATGGGAGACAGTGGCTCATATACCCAAAGTTATGACAGTGGCTTGATCCCAGACAGAGACATTGACCTTGACTATAAGCCGTCTGCAGGGCTGGGAATTGCCTTTGACACTAATATCGGTAAAGACAAGCTCTTCAACTATCGTCTAGGACTGGAGTTTATGAAACAGGAGATCGACTCTGCGGATGGTGTAAACTGTACGGGTGATTGTGACTATGGTACAAGGGTCAACATGGTCCATACCTTTGGTTTCGGTGTCCTGCGTACACAAACAGTTCGTCTTTGGGTAGGTCCTAGAATCAATATTGCGTATGACTGGGATACAGGTGACAACGGTTATGCCAGAGTCGGTTTTGAGTTCGGTGTTGCACCGGCAATCGGTGTCAACGTTAACCTGGGCCGTGTTGTATCACTTGCTGCTGACCTGGATTATAGAGTTGCTGGGACGGCTGGTGCATGGGACAGTGATATCTCTACAGATGGCGGTAGTTATTCTGGAACGACCAAAGGCGTGACAGCACGTTTCTACGTTCTGTTTAGATTTGGTGAAGAGTTCCAAAAGACGGCACCTGTAAATCAAAACGTTGTAGACCAAAGTCTATAATACTTTAAAGCGGCCGTTTTAGGTCGCTTTCTTTTTCTCTCTAATTCATAGTTGATTTCCTCTCCACACACTAAATAAATTTAATACGGCTATTCAGAAATATGTCAAGTAAAAACACCTATACTATTGGCAACTCACATTGAAGGATACCTAATGAAGTTTTTACAAGCCCTCATCGTTATTGCTGCAATCGCCTTTTTCTCTGCCTGTGGCGGCGGTCCAAAAGTCGTTCCGGCTACACCTGTCAACAAGCCTGCACCGGCAGCGCAAAGTGAACAAGAGCTGCATGACAACATCGTGTTGCTTGCAAAATACAAAAAATATCAGATCTTAAGTGATGACGGTAAGAACAGTACCCGTATCAAGTATGACCGCATGTATACGGACAAACAGACAAAAGAGGTCAAATTGCACTCCAGTATCACCTATGATGTCAAAAACAGTGCGAACGACTATACCTTCTCTTACGTCGACAGTATAAACCTAGGATACAACGATGTTGATATCAGCAGTACGTACACACGTTATATCAACATGTTCGATGACACCCTGAAAAAAATGTACAATGACCCTGCTTACCTTGGGCGCATGAAAAATATTGTTGCCGGTAAGAATCCGGACGGCACAGACAAACTACCGGTACAGTAGTCGTTGCCTTTGATTAATAAACACATTTTATTTGCGTTTGGCATAGCATTGCCTCTTCTTGCAGAGGCTGCCGGTATGGGGATCTCGATTCCCTTCAATATTACAGAAACCGAGCGCATCAGTTACAGCAATGTCAACCTTGAAAAAACAACGTATGAATACAAACCCAGCAGAGGGTTAGGTTTTGTTTTTGACACAAACATCGGTAAAGACAAGGAGTTCAGCTATCGTCTCAACCTGGAGTACACTCTTTCTGATATCGACGCAAGCAGCCGTCTCTATTCCAGCAGTTTTTCCAAACACAAATACAACATCGTCAACACTTTCGGCTTTAGTGTCTACCACTCCAGGTATGTTCGGTTTTGGGTCGGGCCCCGTCTTAACTTCCAATATGAACATGCATCAAGTAAATCGAACATTCGAAAATACAACAGCTATGGTATCGGTCTTGGCGTCGCAACCGGGTTCAATGTACACTTAGGTTCAAAGGTCTCTCTTGGTGCAGATATTGACTACCACGGCGTTTCGATGATCGGAGGGGAAGACTACAGAACCTATGATGGGACGACAACAGGCGATGTCACTCACTATACTACCCTTGCCGGCACCAATAAAGGGGTTCTGGCCCATCTCTATCTGCTGTTCAGGTTTGGCGAACACTATGAGCAGAATGAAGCTAAGCAGAGAGAAGAGTCTGTCATCGACAACAGCCTCTAGCTCTACTTGCGCAACATAACCGTAAAGCAAGCACCTTTGTCACTGTTGACAACACTGAGCTCACCGTTTAAGTGCCCTTCAACAATCGTCTTAGCCATATAAAGCCCTAACCCCGTCCCGCTCTTTTCACCTTTTGTAGAGAAGTACGGTTCAAAGATCTTCTCTTGTATCGCTATGTCTACGCCGCCGCCGTTGTCACAAACGCTAATGGTAATACTTTCATCATCTTCTGTGAGCGATATGGTTATCTTGGGCTTATTCACTTCACCAAGGACCAAGGCATCTTTGGCATTTGTAATAAGATTTAGAATAACCTGCAGCAGTTCATTGCGATAGACCATCAACCTGGTATCGCTCTCTATCTTCATCTCTAATTCGATCTTGTGCGCGTCCAGCGACTTTTCTACAAGAGAGATAGTATGTTTTACAACTTCACTGATCTGCTCATCGCTGCGCTCCTTGTCCGGCTTAAAGAAGTTTTTAAAGTCATCGATTGTATGCGACATATACTCTAAAAGTCGTGTCCCCTCTTTAACCTTTTCATCCATATATTTCGGTGTCAGTTCATTAAACTCATACGCAGAATCGATGTTCATCAAGATATATGACATCTGATTAAGCGGTTGACGCCATTGATGGGCTATCATCGAGATCATGTCCCCCATGGCTGCCATCTTAGACTGCTGGATGAGCATCTTCTCCTTTTCTCTATGCGCTGCGACTTCTTCGTTGACCCGTTCTTCCAAAGAGCTGTTGAGTTCCCGCAACGTATTCTCTTGCACATCGAGCTCTTGTTTATAGGCTTTAATAATGGTAATTATCCGGCGCGATACAATAAAGGTCAATATCCCCACGAGGAGTGCAATAAAGATAGAAACGGCAACAACGAACTCTACCTCTTTGTCAAAGTTCTCTTTCATCTTTTTCTGCTGATCTTGCAGCATTGCGTCAAGATAAGCCTTTTTAAACCCATAGACGAGATGCCACTTAAACGGTTCAAAGTAACGAATATAGATATGTGCATTTTCTTGCGGTAGTTCTACCCAGCCGTTTTTGTCGACCAGATGCTCTTGCATCTTTGTAAGCATCGGGGAGGAGAGCTCAGTTTGGTCCTCTTCTGAGATAAAGAGGGGTCTGTTGTTTTCAAAAATAGCGATATATCCTGAGCGGTCTTTCGGTGCCCGTTCAATAAGATCTAACAGCTCTTTCTTCTCCTCATCCAGTACACGTTTCTTATGAATACCGCTTCCAAAAAACCATTTGTAGTGCCCAAAGTCTTTGACCTTTATGGTCTGTAAACCGCTCTCATCTCTCAATCTTGTTTCAATATAGCCTTCACCATGTTTACGGACCATCTGTATCTCTTCCAAGACAATGGCTCTTCCATCAGCATCACTCCATGAGGAGAGGTTCTTACCGATAAGATCTTTAGAGGCCGATAGAATATTATTGCCGTCATAGTCCGTCACAAAAACATAATCTTTCTCTCCATGCCAGGTCATAGCACTCAAAGCATCAAGAATACGTTCTTTAATAGCGTTCTCTGAGAGTTTATTATCGTACTTGTTATAAATACTCTTAGCAGCTTTGTAGGGCAACTCCAGCCGCTCATCCAACTCTTTCTTACTCTTTTCTGCCAAGTGATCAACTGTATATTTGGCAAGCAAATTAATATCTTCGACAAAGATCTCACCTTGTCTTTTTTCACCAGCGATATATTCATCAAGGTACCGTGCAGCATTCTCTTTAAAATAGAAGTTCATCTTGTCAATATAAAACGAGGTAATGACGGCCGTCAAGATCGCCAGCGCCGCCAGCGGTGTGATGATGATAAGACGCAGGGTCCAACGCTCTACAAACCGTCTAAACCTCTTCTTGAGATTCATCTTCTTCTCCTAACATCGGCAGGCTTTTTTTAGGTTTAAGACCCAGCTTTTTCATCAACTCAACACGACGCAAGAGGTTCCCTTTCCCGGTGCTGAGTTTATTCAATGCTTTTTCATAACTCTCTTGTGTCTTACCGATCTGATCGCCGATCTTGGTCAGATCTTCTACAAAAGCAACAAATTTGTCATAGAGGGCTTCGGCCTGACGGGCGATCTCTTGCGCATTCTGTTCTTGACGCTCTGTACGCCAGATATGGTCAATGGTGCGCAGTGTCACCAAAAGCGTTGACGGGCTGACGATCATGATATTTTTCTCGTAGGCACGGCTGAAGAAGGTGCCGTCTTGCTCCAGCGCCAGAAGAAAAGCCCCTTCAATCGGCATAAACAATAAGATAAAGTCAAGTGTGTTCACCCCGTCGAGCTTTTCATACTGCTTCTCACTCAGACCATTGATATGTGCATTAATGGAAGCGAGGTGCTGTTTAAGTGCCGACTCTTTCTCTATAGGAGTGCCCGCGCTCATAAAACGTTCATACGCCACCAGGGAGACTTTAGAATCAATAACAATATCTTTGTTCTGCGGAAGATGGATAATGACATCAGGTCGAAGAGTATTGCCCCCTTCGCCTTTAAAGCTGCCTTGTGTCTCATACTCCATTCCCTCACGCAGACCTGACTCTTCCAAAATACGTTCCAAAACGATCTCACCCCAATTGCCCTGAGTCTTGTTTTCACCCTTAAGCGCATTGGTAAGGTTTTTGGCATCCTGTGTAATCTGTTCATTGAGTTCACGCAGTCGCGAAAGTTCTTTATGAAGAACAGCTCGCTCTGAATTCTCTTTAAGAAACCGCTCTTCCGTCTGCTTTGAAAAACTGGTGATCTGTTCTCGGAACGGTTTTAAAAGAAGGTTCAAACGCTCTTGCGAACCCTCTTCAAAATGTTTTGTCTTAGACTCAAAGATCTCATTGGCCAGTTGATTAAACTGCTGTTTGAGCGTCTCTTTGGCTTCATCAAGAAGTTTTATCTTCTCATTATGTGCCGAGGTTGCATCTTCGTAACGGGTGTAAAGTACAGCATAGTCACGTTCTAGAATATTTTTTTCATTTTCAAGCGCCTTATGCACACTCAACAAAGCGGCATACTCATCCTTACTGCTCTGCAATGTCTCTTCAAGCATACTCTGCTTGTCATCCTTCTCTCTAGCGAGTAGTTCCAACTCTTTGACTTTCAAATAGTTCTGAATAAATATCACAAGAAAAACGATCGCTAAAAATATAAAAAGCGCGAGTAAAATATATAAATAATCTGTTGGCATACTGTTCCTTATATGGTCTTTATTATAGCAGTCATTGAAAGTAAACTTAATAAATATTGCATAACCTATCGTAATCGTTATTATTTCGCTATAATTCCGTTACTTAAACTTTTGAGCCTTTTGATTAAGACGAAAGTATGGGGTAACACTGCAAAGTAATGTGAGCCTCTAGAGAGCCCAGGTGGGCCAACTCCTAAAAGTTTAAAAATTAACTGGACATCTTTTAAACTATTTTCTATGATCAACTATTCAAGATAATATTTATTTACCAAGGGCATCTCTAAACATCAGCGTCTTACGGCGAGGTCTTTAGTGGTACCCTTAGGTGTCCTACCATAAAGAGATTTAATGAACAATGAAACAACAGAAACAACAGAAACAGTCGAAGCATCACCAGAACTTACAATTGCACAAGCACTACCGATAGAAGAGACATTCGACCAATTCGGTCTTAAAAAAGAGATCTTACGTGCTATCAACTTTGCCGGTTTTAAAACACCAAGTCCTATCCAGAAAATAGCGATCCCTTTTGTTTTAGATGGCCGCGATGTTGTCGCACAGGCACAAACAGGTACAGGTAAAACAGCAGCATTCGGTCTTCCTGTTCTTAACAATATGAAAGGAAACGTAGGTGTAGAGACATTGATCATCACACCTACCCGCGAACTTGCGAACCAGGTCAGTGATGAGCTGTTCAAGTACGGTAAGCAACTAGGTATTCGTACCGTAACCGTTTATGGCGGTAGTTCTTACGGTCGTCAGATCGGTCTTATTGAACGTGGAGCACAGGTTGTTATTGCAACACCGGGCCGTCTTAAGGACATCCTTTCTCGCGACATGATCAAAAATTTTGCACCATCAACTGTTATTCTAGATGAGGCTGATGAGATGCTTGACATGGGATTCCTAGACGACATCAATGAGATCTTTTCATACCTTCCAAGTGACCGTCAAACACTTCTTTTCTCAGCGACGATGCCGCCTCCGATCAAGAAACTAGCTGAACGTATTTTGGTCAATCCTGAATTCATCACTATTACACGTAGTGAAACAACAAACGTTGATATTGAGCAAAGATACTACGTCATCGACGAGAATGAGCGTGATGATGCGATCATCCGTCTTCTTGATGCAGAAGAGACAACAAAGTGTGTTGTCTTCTGTCGTACCAAAAAAGAAGTTGATCGTGTTGCAGAAGTCCTTATGGCTGTTGGCTACAACGCTAAGGGTCTTCATGGCGACATGGAACAGCGTCAACGTGAAGCGGTTATCAAAGGTCTAAAAACAGGTCAATATGACATCCTTGTAGCAACAGATGTTGCTGCCCGCGGTATCCATATTGATGATGTAAGTCACGTTTTCAACTACCATATTCCATTTGACTCTGAGTCGTATGTTCACCGTATCGGCCGTACAGGTCGTGCAGGTCAAAAAGGTATGGCGATCACGCTTCTTACACCACGTGAGTTCAAAGAGCTACAGCGTATTAAGTCGAAGGTCGGTACGACGATGGAGCATGCTTATATCCCATCTAAATCATCTATTAAAGCTGGAAATTTCTCAGCTATTGTTGCTTCGATCGAGAAGCAAAAGACCTTTGACGAAGCCCATGAGATCCTTGATGCACTTCGTGAAGACATCGATGATGAGCAGATCATCTACAAGCTGATCTCTATGATCATGGATCGTCAAGAAGTCAAGGGGCCTAACCAGATCGGTATCAACCCTGAGCGTCTAGAGAAGATTCTTGAAGGCCTTGAACGTGGCGGACATGGTGGCGGCGGTGGTCGTGGCGGTTTCCGTGGTAACCGTAATCGTAGTGGCGGCGGCGGTGGTGGTTACCGTGGTAACCGTTCAAACAGCGCTGGCGGTGGCGGCGGTAGCCGTAACAGTGGCGGCGGAAGCGGCGGCGGATACCGTGGTAACCGTGAAAGAGGCAGAGACTAGTCTCACCCTTTCAGAGAGATTTTCTCTCTTATTTTCATTTCGTCTATTCAACTTTCCCACATAAAACACTTCTTCAAAAACACCTTTTAATACATCTTGACACCAACGTCAATGGACAACTATACTTCCAACCATTTTTAATAATAATAGGTTTAACTTTATTTTTGATGGTAGATTCCCTCGTCGACCAAACTTTTTCACGGCTAAAATCACTTCTCCCATCCATTTATTTTCTGTCGCATCAGAGATGAAAACCGTAAAATAAAAGCTAACTGCTTAGCTGTTATAGGTTTGGAAGCAGGGTCTGCCCCCCTCGGGTATCAACGTAGTAGACCTTAGAGAAA
>JAQIBF010000124.1 GCA_027859195.1 Helicobacteraceae bacterium | reverse complement strand
ATGTAGTCGCCTTTTGCATCTTTTTTTGGATGACCATGGGAAACAATAAACCGTTTCATCTTCCCGTCATATGAAAAATCGACTTCAGCCCCGTAGGCACCTTGTTCAAAAGCACGTTTAAAACTCGTGATCGAGTTACGTTCATCATGGCTGTTATACAGTCCGCGGGAACTCCAGATCTTATGACAATCATTATAGACATTCTCATATTGTTGGGTTGATAATTGTCCATCAACATACCAGACCGCACCATTCCACAGCATGATAAATCCAAATACCACTACTGCTGAAATCAACTTTTTCATCTGTAAATCCTTGACTATCGTAGTTGTGATCTTTATCTACTGTTTCTTCGCAGAGAAGAGACGGTTTTGATAGATATCATTAAGGACATGGATAAACGCTGCCGTATCCAGTTCAAGCGTCTGATTGTGCTCGGCAGGATGCAAGTGCTCTCCACTGTAGGTAAAGGTCAACGCCTCTTTATTCGGCCGTACGATCGCGACGTTGTTGCCGTTTCGCAGAGCATACATGTTGAAAAACTGCATAAGCACCATCTCTTTTCCCGCATCTTCAAATATCGATTTCCCCAGGATCGGATAGGAAAGGTCCAGTCCGACCGCGTCGAGCGCAGTGGCAAGGACATCCGGCTGTGTCGCCAGACTCTTTACCCGCTTCGGTTCGATACCGCCGCCGAGGATCATCCCCATGATACGGTACATATTGACCGGTACCATATCATCGCCGTAGGTTCGGACATTGTGATCAGAGATGATCATAAAGACAGTGTCGTCAAAATAGCCCCCTTTCTTGGCATCGCTGATCAACTTACCTATGGCGTAGTCGGCAAATTTGATGGCGTTTCTGACACCGCTCACAGGTTCACCTTCGATGAGTTCGATGCGTCCGGCAGGAAATTCAAAAGGGGTATGGTTGGTCGTACTGAAAAGCACCGAGACAAAAGGCTCGTTGTTCACATGATGGTGTATAAATTCCTCGTTAGCCCGATTGACAAGGTCCTCATCACAGACACCCCAGACACCAAGGAAAGCAGGATCTTTGAACTTCGGCTGATCGATGATCTCGTCAAAACCATTGCCGAGGAACCAGCTGCGCATATTGTCAAAATTACTCACGCCGCCATAGATAAAGCTACTGTGATAGCCGTACGGTTGCAACAGTGATGCGACGGTAAAGAAATCGCTTTGCGACTTGTTGCGTTTAAGCACCCCTTTCCCGGGTACTGACAAAATACCGGCTGAACTGCCGGCGAGACCGCGTACACTGCGGGTACCATTGGAGTAGAGTTCGTCAAAAAAGATCGACTCTTTGCTCAGTCGATCGATGTTCGGCGTGATCCCTTTTTCAGAACTCAATTCACCTACAAACTGCGCACCCAGACTCTCTTGTACAAAAATGACCAGATTTTTAGGTTTAACAGCCTTAAAATGACTCTGCTGCTCTCGGAAGAAAGGATGTTTCCTGTCGCCGACCGGTATGTGCAGCTGTCTTGATACACGGTCATAGGCCTCATCCAACTCCATTTTTCCATAACTACTCATATCACTGCCATGCATTTTCTGCGAATAAAAGGCATATCCAATGGCAAAAAGACTATTTTTCGCCACCTCGTTGACAAGTCGTGAATTCGTATACGTCGCCAATGAGATGTTTGCTGCACGGTGGCTGAACGACGAGCGGATACCGATAAACAAAACCGCAAGCAAAGGAAGAAGGAACAAAATACGCATCCACCATGCCGCTTCAAATGCCGCCTCGAAACTCTTTCGTGTCCGTCTCCAGTAATAAACGCCTACGACCGCCATCATGGTAAAGGCGACAAACAGTTCCAGTTTGTATGAGGCCCAGATATTGCCGAGCACCTCTTTCGGGTAGGCCAGATAGTTAATAAAAATTTCGTTCGGACGGACATCGTACTCCGCAACAAAAGGGAAGGTCGCATTTTCGATATAAACCGATACCAGAAGGAACAGTAGAAGATAGACCCGAATAAAAAGACGCACCGGTCTTTCGAAAACCTTCGGCGTTGCGAAGAGCAGCAGAACCGGTACGATCAGGATGATCGAAACAACAATGGTATCCATCTGCAGCCCGAGGAGAAAACCGAACCAGTGGTTGACTCCGGCCTCAATGATCCGGTCATAGTACAGAACAAACAGTACTATTCTGCCAATAAAGAAAATAGTGATAAAGAGGAGATAAAAGAGGATTAATTCGCGAATTGTTGCCATAATAGCTTGTAGATTGGTCAGGGATCTGTACATTGTGAGTCCATAAATTTTCATTGAATTATAGCTCATTTAGCTAAATGGTATCTCAGGATGAAAGGATGACGCTGATACAAGTTAGTTTTGACTATAATTTCAGGATGAAAGCACCGTTTATATGGGACAACAACTCCGATCAACCTTACCAGCTCAAAGATCGATCCTTTAAAAAAGCGATGCGTAAAAAAGAGTTTTTCTCACTTATTGCAACCATCTTCAGTACACTTTTCATCCTCCCGGTCGCCATCATATTTCAAAATTTCATCCCTAAACGTTCTATTAACACAGACGATTTTTTTGGCATGAGTATTAACCTTGACAAAGAACCTATAGCCACAAAAGAGCTAGTCGACGAGTTGGAACTGAGCACCATTTTAATCCGCTTTCCACTCTGGGAGATGACACGTTTAGAAAAGTATCTGGAGTTTGTCAAGGTAAATAAAGATAAAAAGATCGTCCTGAATGTCATGCAAGACCGTGAGCATGTTGAAGACCTTTCGTTGTCGGATGATGACTTGAAAAAACTCTTCAGCACATTTTCACCCTACGTTGACAGCTTTCAGATCGGGTCAACAATCAACCGTGCCAAATGGGGATTTTTCAGTGTACGAGAGTACCTTCGTTTTTACAGAGTTGCCTACCAATTAAAAAAAGCGGCGTTTCAACATATCAAACTGTTGGGCCCCTCAGTGATCGACTTTGAATACCATTTCACCACACATGCTCTTTTTAACTTTTTCAGACTCAAATACGACATTGTCAGCACCCTGCTCTATGTTGACAGACGAGGTGCACCTGAGAACACACAACTGGGTTATGACCTCATCAAAAAGATCGACCTCTTGGATACCCTCACCGCTCTTAGCCCAAAAGCAGCACGAAAGATTTACATCACAGAGACCAACTGGCCTATCTCGAACACGGCACCTTATGCACCGACAAGTGAGCATGAGTGTATAGAGGAGGAGAGTTATGCCAACTTCATGGTACGTTACTATCTTTTAGCCTTTGCCTCACAAAAAGTAGAACGTGTCTATTGGCATCAGCTCATTGCTCCCGGATATGGGCTGATCGACAACCGTGAAGGCCTGCGCAAACGTTCTGCTTTTACGGCGTTTAAAACGATGCATTTGCTTCTTCAAAATATGTCACTGCACTCTTTTGCACACAAGAAGGGAACCTACACCTTGATTGCTAAAAACAGCACACAGACCACAACTGTCAAATGGTCGCTCGATTTCGAGACAATCTCGTACAATACGCCTCAACACTATATTGATCGTGATGGTATTGCTCACAGTAAACAGCATATTGACGTTGGTCCATCACCTATCTATTTCATCAAAAAAAGCAGCTAATCATGTCAAGAACAGAGATCAAATCCATTTTAATCATTTTGCCAAACTGGCTTGGAGATGCCGTTATGGCCACACCTGCTATCGAAGCACTTTGTGAGTTTTACCCGCATGCCACACTCACACTGGTCGGCTCATTTGTCTCCATTGAAGCGCTCAAATACCACCCTTTTTGTCATAAACACTATATTGATGAGACCAAAAAAGGCGGTTTGCGTCTACTCAACACCTATACGTTTGCCAAAAAGATCGGCAGGCACGACATTGCCATATCGTTTCGAAACCAGCTACACGCATCCCTGCTGTTAAAATTCACCGGCTCACCCGAAACAATAGCAAGAGATTCGTGGCATGCCAAGCTCTTTTTGACACAGAATCCTAAAGCAAAAGAGGGCCACCTTGTCGAGCAGTACATTGGCCTGGTAGAGACAATTACGAACGAAGTGGTCCAACCCATCTCGCCTTTGCGACTCTTTATCAAATCGCACACCTATGAAAGGGCGACACTGGGTATCAACCCCGGTGCCACTTACGGTTCAGCCAAGCGTTGGTACCCGGAGAAATTTGCCAAAGTCGCAGCTAACTACGCAGACCGATATGACATCATCATCTTTGGCGGCCCAACTGAGACAGAGATGGCCAAAGCTATCGAAGACCAGCTCACAACACTGGGGATCAAAAACATTACTAACGTCGCAGGAAAGACCACTATTAAAGAGCTCTGCAGCTATATAGGGGGGCTCTCTCTTTTCATCACTAATGACAGTGGCCCCATGCACGTCGCAGCAGCCTACCAGGTCCCTACAGTCAGTATCTTCGGTCCAACACGCCACTTAGAGACCTCACAATGGAAAAACCGCCAAAGCAAGATCGTGCGTCATGACCTAGAATGTGCACCCTGCATGAAACGCGAATGCCCGTTAAAACATCATGACTGTATGAAAAAGATAGAAGCAGAAGAAGTAATAGAAGCGATAGAGACACTTTAAGAATTTTTAATTTTAGAAAGATGGCAAAGCTCATCATAATCCAAACTAAACCCGTTTAAGTTCTAAGTTTAGTGTAGATTGTGTTGGAGTGATTCCGAAGACGTACACAGGTACGTCGAGCGATGAACTCCAGCGCAAGATGCGCTGAAATTAGAATTTAAACTTGAAGCCGACGAAATAACTTCTGTTGTAGTAGGCATTAGTTTGATCTTTAGTCGGTGTCTCAATTCCTCTATACCCCATTGTAATCAAACCTCTCTCCATCAATTGCACATCAACGTTCGCCTGATACTCCATATATCTGGTCGATCTCTCAAAAGCAAGTACCTCCGGAGCATAATAGAACTGTCCGCCGATGTGCAGCGGGATGACAATGTCCAATGGAAGGGTGTAATCGGTGACGACCCCTATCGGCAGTGCTGAGATAGACTGATTGTCCAGCGGTGTATAGACCAGTTTCAGACCCATTCCCATCATCAGACCCGGGGCCATAGCCGATGTCGACTGTACCACAAAGCCTAATTCGCCCAAGACGTCAGGCACTTGTCCGTCAGGCAGTCTGGCATTATCAATATCACTCTTCATAAGCCTTGCTTTTAACATAAAGCTGTCAGGTTCGATTGTATCGTTAAACTGCCCCATATCCAGGCTCAGATGAAGATCCAGATCTTTATTGTTAATATTGAGTTCAAATTCGTGCATCGCATATGCCGTTGACGATAAGAGAAGTGTTCCTAAAAGAAGTTTTTTTAACATGTTGTTCCTTGTATTTTTTCTATAGTTTTGGTGGTGCTTTTACCGTCAACAAAATCGACCAGCTTAAGCACCTTTGCAAACTCTGTGCCGACCACTGTTTTGCCTTCATAGTCGCCGCCTTTGACCAGAACGTCCGGTGCGATCATCTTGATGAGATCATGAGGTGTATTATCACTGAACTTGACAACATAGTCAACAGCATCAAGTGCTGCCAGGATGTAGGCCCGGTCATCTTCCGTATTGACAGGACGTGTCGGCCCTTTCAGTTCACGAACAGAGGCGTCCGAGTTAAGACCGACAATCAAAATGTCACCAAAGCTTTTTGCCTCTTGCAGGTATTTGACATGCCCCACATGCAAGATGTCAAAACAGCCGTTGGTAAAGACAACACGCTGGCCATGTTCTTTGGCACGTTTTACAATACGTTCAATATCGTCAAATGTCTTAATATGGGCCTCTGAGTTACTTTGATGCAGTTTGGATTCATAGGCCTCGATCTCGTCAAGTGTAACCGTAGCTGAACCGATCTTTCCGACAACTACACCCGCAGCCAAGTTAGAAAATCGTGCTGTCTCTTCGATACTGAGTCCGGCACTCAAAGCAAAAGCGATCGAAGCGATCACCGTGTCCCCGGCACCTGTTACATCAAAGACCTCTTGTGCCACGGTGGGAAAGCGTTTGACCTCGCCGTCATAAATAGCGATTCCATCTTCAGAAAGGGTGATCATCGAACGTTCCAGACCACACTGCTCTTTAAGAGAGAGTAGCGCTTTTTCTAAAGAGGCATCATCAACGATATTGATATGCGTCGCTTCAGACGCCTCTTTTTTATTAGGCGTTAGCATATGGGCACCGCGATATTTACTATAATCCGTCCCTTTCGGGTCAACCAAAACCTTAATACTCTTTTTCTTGGCAAGTGCGATAACTGCTTGAGCCAACTCTTCAGAGATGACCCCTTTGCCATAATCTGAAAGAATGATCATATCTGTCACAAAAAGATCTTTCTCTATAGCATTTATGATCTTCTCGACAGAAGCTGAAGAGATTGTCTCTTTTGATTCGTTGTCATAACGCAGTATCTGCTGGTTAGCAGCAATAACACGTGATTTTTTACTCGTCTTTCGTCCACTCTCCGTAATAAGCCCCTCTGTTTTAACACCGATCGACTTAAGCATAATGGTCAGCTCTTTAGCGATCTCATCATCACCGACGACACTCGCCACATTGACCGTAGCACCAAGTGAGATAAGATTGTTTATCACATTTCCGGCACCGCCAAGCACAGAACTTTCTTTCGCAATGTCAACCACTTGAACAGGTGCTTCCGGTGAGATACGCTCTGCACTGCCCCAAAGGTAATGGTCGATCATCAGGTCACCGATGACCAGAATATTTGGCGTGGCGTTTTTCAAAGCCTGCATTATTGCACTTCTTCTTCAAACATACGTCTGATTTCTGGAATATATTTTTTGATCCCCTCTTCAAAAGAGAACCGAGGTTTATAGCCCAGACCTTCTATCGTGCTCTCAATATTAGCTTCGGTATGGAACTGATAACGACCGATATAAGGGTTCGGCATATATTCACACGTAAACGATGTACCCAACTCTTTTTGCAAGATGTCAACCATATCTTGAAACGAGCGCGCATTGCCCGTACCTACATTATAGATTCCGCTCTCGTTAGGGTGCATTGCCAGGATGTTGGCTTGAATAATATCTTCGATATAGATAAAGTCACGCACAATCTTGTCAGAGTCTTCAAACAGTTTTGGGTTTTTGCCTTTAAGCAGTTGATGCCCAAACTGAATCACCATCGAAGATGTTTTGTCTTTAAAATACTCTCTAGGACCATACACGTTGAAATAACGAAGACCGACAATACTGATCTTCGCACTCTTCATAACATCGCGGGAAAGATGGTCCATCATCAATTTAGAAAAACCGTAAACATTCTGCGGTGCTTCTACACCAACTGTTTGAGGAGAAGGGGCGTCACCATAAGTAGCACCTGATGAAGCATAGATCATATTCGAATTTTGGCGAAGTGCCATGTCTAGAAGATCTTTATAGGCATTAAGATTAGTCTTAACCATAAGGTTTTGTTCCAAGGCGGTTGTATCTGAAATAGCCGCTTCATGGAAGATATAATCGAAGTCATAATCGGCTTCGAGTTTAGCAAGAAGTGCTTTATCATTGATGTCACCGCTGATCACTTCCCCGCTGAAACCAACAAGGTTTTTAAAATGGCCAAAGCTCTTTAGGTTCCCATTGGAAAGGGTTTCACCGGAGCGAAAGCTGTCAAGTACAACAACCTTGGCATCAGGGTGATTCTCCTGAAAATAGAAAGCGAGATTAGAGCCTATAAAACCTGCTCCCCCCGTAATTAAAATAGTTTTATTTTTTAGATCATTATCGATATATCGCATTCTTGACTCTTTCATGTATGGCATAGATTCCAGATAAGTTTTCGACCTGTTTTGTCAGAGAGATTATAGCAAATAGAGGTTTAATACTTTAAAGTAACTTAGTCCGGATTAAGATTATAATGTTTATAATTCTGAAGAAAATTTTAAAACGGAGAATTAACATGAAAAAAATCGCATTAGCTCTACTAGTAGCAAGCGTATCACTAATGGCGGCTGACGGTGCTGCAGCATACAAGAAATGTGCAGCTTGCCACGGGGCAAACGCTGAGAAAAAAGCGCTTAACAAGTCTGCAGTTATCCAAGGTTGGGATGCTGCTAAAATTGAAAAATCTCTTCACGGGTACAAAGCTGGTACTCTAAACACCTACGGTATGGGTGCATTAATGAAAGGTCAAGTAGCTTCTTACGATGATGCTACTATCGCTGCAGTTTCTGCATACATCGCAGGTCTTAAATAATTAGATCTCTTTTCGGAGACTCCTTCTAGGGGTTTCTGCTTCCTCTTCTTTTTCCAACCTTTTTCTTCCTTATTTCTACAATTTTAGGTTTTATGCCTTATGTATCTGTTTTTATGCCCACTTTTTTTATTACTTCATAGCATTAGGATGTTACTTTTACGATGTGGCATTTTCAGAGAAACATCCCTTCGGGAGCGGTACCCTTGTTTTGTGCCTCCCTGTACGGGGCTTTAGCCCTGTGTCGTGGCATCTACCGGTTGACTGCAAGGAGAGAAAGAGCGTTAAGATGAGACCCGTAGCCGTCACGAGAATTTAGTTCCGTCCTGTACGGCACTTTAGTGCTGTGTGTTTTCTTCTTTTTGCGGCAAAAAAATGCAAGATGAAGTCAAAAAACTTCCGTCATTTTGGAAATTGATAATTTGAGATCACTCCGGGCGGTAGCCCTCTTTTTTCTTCTTTAAAGCCTCTTTTTTATTCTGTTGATCAGCCGCAGCATTGAGCTCTTCATTGCCATCATACTGCACTTGGTTAAGGAACTTCTCTTTATCATCGAATTGCCCGGTCTTAATCGCCCACATAATACCAAAAAGGGCCAATGCACCTAAAAAGACAGAGACACCTAACATCAAAATAATTATCGAACTGTTCATTACTCTACTTTTATAGATCTATTTTTGACCCTAACTTCGTTTCCACATAAACTTGATACGGAGGGAGTTACCGACAACAAGCAGTGAACTCACCGACATTGAGATAGCTGCTACCAAAGGAATAACAAAACCTGCCATCGCCAAAGGGATCGTAACAGCATTATACAACAAAGAGATACCCAGGTTCTGTTTGACCAACCTGTAGGTCGTACGTCCGATTTTAAAGGCCTCTTCGAGCGAGGCGAGCGAATCATTCATCAACACCACATCACTGACATCGATAGCGATATCACTGCCATTGCCCATCGCTACCCCGATCTCGGCTTGTGCAAGCGCCAAGATGTCATTGACACCGTCACCCGCCATCACGACTCGGTGGCCATCGGCTTGCATCTGTGCGATCATATCCGCCTTCTGCTCCGGTGTCAGATGCGCATGGTAGTGTTCTATTCCCGCCTCAGCAGCAACACGTTTAGCCACCCGTTCATGATCGCCCGTAAGCATCACGATATCCATCCCTGAGTGTTGCAGTGATGCGATCACCGTAGCTGCATCTGCTTTGGGACTGTCTGCAAGTTCAAAGCGTGCAATCAACGTGTCACCTATTGCAAAATAGAAAAGAGTATGTTCACTTTGGCTCTCTGCTGTTATGCCATTCTCTTGCATTAGCAGTGCATTACCGCCAAGCAGCAGCTCTTTGTCGCATCGCGCCACCATCCCTTTAGCAGGAAGCTGCTGCAACTCGTCCAAAGAAGGCAGGCTTATTGAATCACCGTTTGTCAAATACATTGAAACGCCGAGTGATACGGGATGTTTTGAGGCATTTAAAAGTGCTAACAATTTCTTTTGATGTCCGGTTCTGACCTCTTCAGCATCAAACCACTCTGCCTTTTGTACCTTTGGTCTTCCTTCTGTGATGGTACCGGTCTTATCAAGGACCAGGGTATCGACCTTGGCCAGGGTCTCAAGGTGTGCAGCCTCTTTAAACAAAATACCGCGTTTGGCCCCTTGTCCCAATCCTACCATTGTTGCCACCGGTGTTGCTAATGCCAGGGCACATGGGCAGGCAATCACGATCACCGAGATACCGATCATAAAGGCCGTCTCAAAGCTGTGAGGCCAGACCCACCAGACCACAAAGGTAGCAAATGCCAACAGTAAGATAGCCGTTGAGAAGTACTCTGAAAGTCGGTTTGCGATCTGCTCGATCCGCGGTTTTTTCGAGAGAGAACGTTCCAGCATTGTCAAGATGTTGGCAAGTGTGGAGTGTTCAAAATCTTTTGTTGCTCTATAGGTCACCACCCCGTCAATACTCGTTGTACCGCTTACAACATGATCACCTACGCATTTATAGACCGGTTCACTCTCTCCATTCAGACTAGACTCATCAAAACTTCCGTCACCTTCAATGATCTCACCGTCTATACCCGCTTTTTCCCCCGCTTTCAGAAGTAAGACATCTCCGACAACGACCTTATTGACACTCACATTGATCTGTTCACCCTCTTTTAAGAGGGTCACTTCACTTGGAACATGCTTGGAGAGCACATCCATGGTATCTGCGGCACTTTTCTTGCTCAGTACTTCTAAAAACTTGCCCAGGAGTACAAAGGTGACGATCATCGCTACCGAGTCAAAATAGGCCTCTCCGAGTTCAAATACCGTGATGTAGATGGAGTAGAGATAGGTCAGCAGCGCACCGGTCGCCACAAGGATATCCATGTTGACCGTTTTGGTCTTAAACCCGTAATAGGCCCCGCGGAAAAAGACCCAGCCGCTGTAAAACAGTACCGGTGTCGAAAGGAGCCACTCGGCAATGTTCAGGATATTTTTAATATCTTGCTCCATCCCCGAAAAGAAGCCTGCATACTGCGCCACGGCAATCGTCATAATATTCATCATAGCGAATGCGGCAACTGCGATACGCAGATAGTAGTCTTTGCGCTCTTTCTCAGCGCGGGCTTCCTGAATCTCTGGATCATAAGGAAAGGCGTCGTAACCGATAGCCCGGATCATATCGATGATCTTTGAGAGTTTTAACACCTCATCATCCCAAACGATACGGGCTTTGTTGTTCGTGTGATTAATAAACACCTCTACCACACCCTCCATCTTGTGGAGTGCTTTCTCGTTTAACCAGACACAGGCCGAGCAGTGGATTCCTTCGATAATAAGTGAAACCTGATTAAAGCCTTCACTGTCTTCTGAAACATAACGATCATAAAAAGCGGGGGAATCGAAATTTGCACTGTCTTGAAACTGTTCTGTAGGCGGAGCAAGTTTTTCGTCACCCAGTTTGTCATAAAAGGTCTCCAAACCCTCATCTTTAAGTAGATGATAGATACCTTGACACCCCTTGCAGCAGAAAAAAAGTTCTTCTTCTTTGATCATCACCGATTCATCGAACTGAAGATGACAGTGACTGCATGCTACGTTAGACAATCTCGAACCTTCCTTCTTCTCTGTTCTTCAGTATTTTATCATGCGGAGCGATAATACCGCTCATACAGATATAGACACCGTTACTGGGCTGCGTTGCGGCAAAGCCTAATGCCATACCCAGGTTCAGGCTTGCCTCACACTTATCTAGAGAGAAAGGCACCATTGAACCGACGAGGACGATCACGCGATTTGGCAAATATTCCGCCAGTTGTTCAGCTGTTAGGTGCATAGTGTCCGTGCCATGGATAACCACAAATATATTTTCGTCGTCAGCAGACAAGATCGCCGTCAACTGGTCACGATCGGTCTGATCCATCTCTAGAGAATCTTTATACAACATCCCTGCGATATCAACTTCATAAGAGAAACTCTTTACGATCTCTTCGACTGCTAGATTATCAAAAGGAACTTCCAGCTCTCCGCTGACAGGGTTATAACGTTTGTTAAAGGTACCGCCAGTGTTCATTATCTTCATACTAACTCTTTTAATGATCTGATGATCTTAGTCGCTGCACTGATATTGGCATTTGCGGAAAAGAGGTAGCTCTCTTTGATACCGGCTCGATGAGCGGCCGTAATATCACGCTCGCTATCACCGACAAGCAGAGAGCATTCAAGATCAATGGCATGTTTTTGGGCAGCGTCTAAAATCATGCCCGGCTCCGGTTTACGGCAGCTGCATGCTCCGGAGATATCAGGATGATGAGGACAGTGATAGACGTCTGTGATTATAATCCCCTGCCGGCCAAACGTTTCAATCATCCACTCCGTCAGTTTTTCAAACTCTTCCTCACTGTAGTAACCCCGCGCGATTCCAGATTGATTTGTGATGATAATGAGCATATAGCCAAGCGCTTGATATTTATGGCACAGGTCAAAAATACCATCAATAAACTCAAAGTCCTCTACTTTATGCAGATAGTTTTTCTCAACGTTCACCACCCCGTCCCGATCCAGAAAAAGTGCAGGCCTACTCACTGTTTACGCACCTATTCCGTCACCAAACATCTCTTTTTCAATGGCATCACAGATCATATGTTCGATCAACAGATGCGACTCTTGAATACGAGGTGTCTCATTCGACGGAACAATCAACGTGTAGTCGGCAGCTTCAGCCATCTTACCGCCATCACGACCCGTTAAAGCAACCGTCGTGATACCTTTCGCTTTGGCAGATGAAAATGCGTTAAGAATATTCTGAGAATTTCCGGACGTTGAGATGCCGATAAATAGATCGCCCTTTTGGCCCATACCCTCTAATTGACGGGAAAAAACATAGTCATAGCCATAGTCATTTCCGATAGCAGTCAGGTTAGAGGTATCTGTTGTCAAGGCAAGAGCAGGTAATGAAGGACGATCAAAGCCGTAACGTCCAACCAACTCAGCTGCAAAGTGCTGGGCATCAGCTGCCGAACCGCCATTACCTGCGATCAAGATCTTCTTTTCATTTTTATAAATTGAGACACATGCCTTGATGACCTCAGCTATTTTTTCTAAGAACGCTTCATCTTCTAAGATCTTAAACTTCGTCTCAGCAGATGCTTTGACCTCTCTTTTAATGTACTCTATCATCTATTGACCTCTCCTGTTTTCTTTCAAAATAATTTCATCCATCTGAATACCTTTTTGATCGTTAGCATCTAGCTCTGTCATTTTGCCGAACTGCGCGGTAAAAGGAGAAAAATCGAATATATTTTGCATTGTCATATTTTTTAAGTTCAATAATTTTATCGCACTTCATATAAAACAGCCGCAAGAAGAGCTAAATACTCTCAAAAAAGCGGCTAAACTTGACTTCTGCCCTTAACTTGTATAAAATACGTAAAATAAACCACAACTCACTTCATTCAATTTATTCACATCTCTGTGAAAAATTTCACGAACCCACACAAGGTAATTCATGAGCGACACTCGTCAGCACAAAAACAACAAAACCACTCGGACACATGTTCCAGTTAACGGCCACACTATTGAGGATCTCCGTAAAAAACCACTTGACGAACTTGTCAACATCGCAGCAGAACTAAAGGTAGAAGATCCTAACGAACTCAAACGTCAAGACCTTATTTTTGAGATCTTAAAGTCTCAAACATCACAAGGCGGGTTCGTCCTCTTCGCCGGTATTTTAGAGACCATGCAAGACGGTTACGGTTTCTTGCGTTCTATCGATACCACGTTCAGTGACTCACTTCATGATGCTTATGTCTCGAGTACGCAAATCAAAAAATTTGCCCTTCGTGGCGGTGACGTTGTCACAGGACAAGTCCGTCCGCCGAAAGATCAAGAGCGTTACTACGCCCTCTTGAAAGTCGAAGCGATCAACTACCTGCCGCCGGCTGAAAGTAAAAAACGTCCCCTATTTGAAAACCTGACACCTCTTTATGCTTTAGAACAACTCAAACTTGAGTATAAGCCTCAGAACCTGACAGGTCGTATGATGGACCTTTTCGCGCCTATTGGTAAAGGACAGCGTGGTTTGATCGTCGCTTCTCCTCGTTCTGGTAAAACAGAGTTGATGAAAGAGATCGCTCACGGTATTACGACAAACCACCCTGAAGTTGAGTTGATGGTACTTCTGGTTGATGAACGTCCGGAAGAGGTCACTGATATGGAACGCTCTGTAAAGGGTGAGGTCTACAGCTCTACCTTTGATATGCCTGCAAAAAACCATGTAAAAGTGGCTGAAATGGTCATTGAACGTGCCAAACGACGTGTTGAGATCGGTAAAGATGTGGTTATCTTACTTGACTCTATTACACGTCTTGCACGTGCCTACAACACGGTTACTCCATCAAGCGGTAAAGTTCTTTCAGGTGGTGTTGATGCGAATGCACTGCACAAACCTAAACGTTTCTTCGGTGCAGCACGTAACATTGAAAATGGCGGTTCGCTTACGATTATTGCGACAGCCCTTGTTGAGACAGGAAGCAAGATGGATGAAGTCATCTTTGAAGA
>JAQIBF010000093.1 GCA_027859195.1 Helicobacteraceae bacterium | reverse complement strand
GCCGACTATAGCGCCGAAAAATGCAAATGTCACGTGTGTTACCAATTTAACAATACCTTCGGTGTTGCATTCCGCAAGAAGCGCAGAACCTCTTTTATGATGTCATCATCGTCTTTACTCGCCGCTTTCAGTGTCTCTTTCGAGCCGTTTGAGTACTCGATGGTAATGGTTTGGCCGTAGTTCATCACCTTGAGTATCTTCTTCTCGACCGAGAGAAGTTTGATGACCATCAGTTCAAAGAACTGCTTGGTCGGCTCATCCAGCTTTCCAAAACGGTCGATTGCTTCCTCTTCGATCTCATAGATCTCGGTCGGCTCTTCACAGTGGCTTAAACGGCGGTAGAGTTCAAGACGCAGCCTGTCTTCTTTGACGATCTCGTCAGAAATATAGGCCGAGATCGCCAGTTTGATATCCACTTTGGCGCGTGCTTTCTCTTGCGTATTACTCAGCTCTTTAATAGCATCTTCGAGCATCTTAAGATAGAGCGAATACCCTATGTTCTTGATGTGACCGCTCTGCGCATCACCTACCAGGTTTCCCCCGCCGCGGATCTCAAGGTCATGAAAGGCCAGGATAGAACCACTTCCTAAAAAGCTGTTCGACTCCAGAGCGACAAGACGCTTTTTAGCTTCATCTGTCAAATTGTCTTTGTTATCGACAATGAAGTAGGCAAATCCTTCCGAATGACCACGTCCGACACGACCGCGAAGCTGATGCAGGTCAGCAATACCGAAACGGTCCGCACCATCGATCAGCATGGTGTTTACATTAGGCATATGTATACCGGACTCGATGATAGAGGTAGCAAGCATCACATCATATTTGCCGTCCTGAAAATCAAGCAGCGCTTTTTCCGTGTTGGCCGCAGAGATCTGTGAATGCAGCATCAAGATACGCAGTTCGGGCAGCATTTTTTTGAGCTGACCTTCTTTGATCGGCATCATCTTGATATTGTTAAAAACATAAAAGACCTGTCCGCCGCGGCGAAGCTCACGTAAGATCACCTCTTTTGTCAGCTTCTCATCATGGGCTTTCACAAAGGTACGGACACCCTGACGTTCACTTGGAGGCGTCAATAACTGACTCATTGTCTTTATAGAGCTCAGCGCCTGGTTCAGTGAACGCGGGATCGGCGTCGCACTCATAGAGAGAAGATGCACCCTTTCGTAAAGCTGTTTCAGTTTCTCTTTCTGTTTCACACCGAATTTGTGTTCTTCATCGATGATAACAAGTCCAAGCTTTTTAAACTCGGCTCCAAATAGGGCATGGGTACCGACCACGGTGTCGATACGTCCCTCTTTCAACCCCTGCAAGGTCGCTTTTTTTGTCTTTGCTGTCGAAAATCGATCAAGTTTTGCTACGCGGATACCCAGGTCATTAAAACGCTCTTCCAATGAGTGAAAGTGCTGTGCGCTGAGCAAAGTGGTAGGAACAATTAACGCGGACTGGTACCCGGCCTTGGCTGTTGCAAAGATAGCGTTCATCGCCACTTCAGTCTTACCAAACCCGACATCACCGCTTAGCAGTCTGTCCATAATATGACCCGAACCGATCTCATCTAAGATCTCTTGAATGGACTGCGACTGGTCATCGGTATACTCAAACCCTGCGATCTTTTGAAAGTTCTTGACCTCTTCTCTATCCACGCTGATAACCGGCGCTTTAATAAGAGCTCGGGAGGCTGCGGTATTGATGATCTCAGAAGCGATCTCAAAAAGACGTTTTTTTACCTTCTCTTTCAGACGCCCGAAGCTCCCTTTACCCAGCTTGTCGAGTACAGGAAGTGACCCGCCGCCTGCCATATACCGGTCAATCGTCTCAAGGTTTTCAACCGGCAGTAAGACCTTATCGTCACCTTGGTACTTTATGGTCACAAAGTCTTTGACACCGCCGAGTATCTCTGCCTGTTCTATCCCTTCAAAGATACCGACCCCGTAATCCTCATGGACAACATAATCACCTCTCTTCAGGTCGTCAAGAATGATATTGCTTTTACGGCGGCGACGTTTGGCAACCGGTTTGTTTAATGAGATAACGATCTCCCGATCGCTTATAATGTTGAGGATAATAGGAGAGTAGACAACGTTTATTCCCGAAAGGTCGAATACTTTAGCCTGTTTGATCTGCGCTTCATTGGAAGCTATGACAGTAACAGCCTTGCCTTTATGCACAGAGAGGAGTGTCGGCACATTGGTTACGGCCAACTCTTTACAGTGCTGCTCTTCGTCCATAACGTCAATGTCAAATTGTTCACGGATGACTTGCGGCTCATTGACAATATACACCTCATCTAAAAGGTCGTCCATCGGCTTGATAAAAAGGGCTTTTTTATCTTCGATAAATGAGCTCGCCAGACTGTCAAGATACCAAAATCCCAAAGAGGCAATATCTTTGACAAAACTGTCACTTGCACTCTCTTCGACCTTTTTCTCAATCGTCTCGTATCCCTTTTCATCCAGGGAATAAAATGCAGGCGCGATCTCTATTGACTCTATAACATCGCCAATAGTCCGCTGTTTTTCAAGCGTAAAGTGTTTTATCTCTTCGATCTCTTCATCGAACAGTGAGATACGGTAGGGGTTTTCAGCGTTGGGGGTAAAGATATCGATAATGTCGCCGCGAAAAGAGATCTCCCCTTCAACCTGCACCATGTCCACAAAGGTGTAGCCCCAGAACAGCATCTTCTCTTTGAACCCTTTCAACCCCAGAGTCTGCGCATATTCAATTGTAAATGTCTCTAAAATATCAGCTTTCGGAAGCGGGAACAGCAGGCACTTAAGAGGTGAAATAATGAGCGGCTTTTTCTCAGCCGCGTAGTAGAGGCGAAGTGCTTTAAAAAGCTCTTGCAGCTCCTCTTTGAAGGGACGAAGGTCATCTTCATAACGCGCACGAAAGTCAGGGAAGAGAAGAACATCGCGTTCAAAAAACCGGGCAACATCCGCTAGGAGGTGGCTCTCTTTTTCATCTTCACAGATCAGAAGTTCAAGATCATTGATATTTTGGTTTCGAAACTGTTCAAACAGGCGGCTTTGGAGCATTTTTCTTCTTTTTTTTGCAACTGGTTATATGAACGATATTGTACCAAATCTTTGTTTCTATCACTGTTTTAAAGGCTAGATTAAAGCGTACTGTTATTTGCAATAGTATTATTGGCGTCCCTGCATTCAGCCGGAAGTTCACCAGCTACCCATCCGGCAATCAATCCCAGCAGAGGTTCCCATGGTATATGCTTCTCTTTTTCAAAGATCTCTCCATAGTTGCTCATTGTCCATTTTATAAACCAGAAAGGGTTGAGTGCTTTGTGCATAAAACGGATCTCATAATGCAGGTGAGGGCCGTTAC
>JAQIBF010000144.1 GCA_027859195.1 Helicobacteraceae bacterium | reverse complement strand
ATACTGCACAGTTTTTGTAAAACGTGTTCTTTAGCTGAATGTGAAGCCCTTTATAAAATACGTAAAAAAGAGTATAAAAAACGGCTCAGGACGACAAGGTCCAATCTATAGGCGCAATACCGTTTTTATTGAGATAGGCATTGGTTTTTGAAAAAGGTTTTGATCCGAAAAAACCTCTGTATGATGAGAGCGGCGACGGATGCGGTGCACGAAGAATAAGATGACGGTTTTCGTCGATCAGGGCCGCTTTCTGTTGCGCCGGTTTTCCCCACAATATAAAAACCACATGCTCTTTTTGTTCGCTAATCAGACGGATCGTCGCATCTGTAAAATGCTCCCAACCTCTATCTTTGTGTGAATGTGGCTGAGCAGCGCGTACCGTGAGGACGGTGTTAAGCAAAAAAACGCCCTGCTCTGCCCACTGCGTCAATGTACCGTTTTCGGGGATGGGACACCCTACATCCTCATGCAGCTCTTTAAAGATGTTTTTCAATGAGGGCGGGTGCGGTACTCCGGCAGGTACTGAAAAGGAAAGACCGTGAGCCTGGTTTGGTCCGTGGTAGGGGTCCTGCCCCAAGATCACCACCTTCACCTTCTCGAACGGCGTCATATGATACGCATTAAAACGTTTCTCTTTCGGTGGATAGACTGTATACATCGCATCTTCTTCTCTTAGAAAATGGATCAGACTGTTATAATACTCTTTCTCAAATTCAGCAGAGAGGCTTTTACGCCAGCTTGACCCTTCTTGCATCATGCAATACTCACTTTCTTCTCTACAAGAGAGGCCGGTTCACCAAGCCAAAATCCTTGTGCCCAATCTACGCCCAGCTCTTTGACCGTGTTATATATCTCTTCCGTACTTACGAACTCGGCCACCGTCTCAATATCTAGCTGCTGCGCAAGTTTGACAATAGTCTCAACCATTAATCTTGAGTTTTTGTCCGTATCGATATTCGAGATAAGAGAGGCGTCGATTTTAATATAATCGACATTCATATTTAAGATATGGGCAAAATTGGAATATCCTGAACCAAAATCATCAATCGCTACTTTTGCACCATAGGTGCGTACAGTATCGATAAAGAGCTGTACCTCACCATAATTATTCAAGGCCTCAGTTTCTAAGATTTCAAAGGTTATAAGTGAATTGTATTCAAATGAGTTAAGCGCATTGATGATCATATTTACAATTTCTTTATTATGCATATCTTCAACAGATAAGTTGATTGAAATTGCGACTTTCTCATTTGCAATTGTCTGAAGAATCTTATAGAACATCGTCCTTGTAACTTCTGGATAGAGGCGTAGACGCTTAGCAATATTTATAAACTGATATGGCAGGGCAACTGTTCCATCATCCTCTATCATTCTGGCAAGCCCTTCATAACGTATCGGCATAGAACTGTTTTTGAGTGAGACAATTGCTTGATAATAAGGAACAATATTATCACTATGTATAGCATGGATCAGCTTTTTAGAACAGAGTAAGTTATCTTCGTATACCTTTTCCATCTTCATTGACGACTTGTATACTGAGAGACCGCTATGGTGTTTTTTTGCCTCTTTGAGTGCGATGTCGGCACAGGCAAGCTGGTTAATACTGCTTGAAGCAATTCCCACGCTGGCCATTAAGATATAGACCTCTTCTCCGTAGGTAAACTGTTCTGAGTTAAGACGTTTTTGAAGTTCTCTGATACCTTCAATAAATTCTTCTTTTAGCCTGTCTGTATTACTGACGAGCGCGAACTCATCACCATTGACATGATACAGAGCACATGATTCCGGTGTACTCTCTATTAAAAATTTCGCCATCTCTTTAATAGCAATATTACCCAACTCTTCGCCAAAATAGTCATTGAACTCTTGAAATTTATCAAGATTGAACAGAGCAATATGAACACTGCCCATTGCTCTGATATCTTCAATAAGCCGGTTGCGATTGGGCAGCTGGGTCAAGGGATGGTGATAGTAACGGTGGTCTAACTCTTCCGTTTTCTTACTGACATCTCTTTCTAAATCCTGAGAATAGTTTTCCAAACGTTTCTGAAGTTTTCGCTGTTTTTCCTCCGCGTCAACTGCGCGTTCTGTCTGCACTTTATATTTTTGATTAAGTCTCTGCATAGAGAAAAAAGCAAAAAGGAGCAGCGCGATCCCGCTGAATATAGAGTATCTGACATTGTCTTTTGTCTCTACACTAGCTTTTTGAACTTCTGATATTGCACTGTTGAGATAAATACCGCTCAAATCCTGCAGTTCAACAACATCACTGGTCACCTTCCTTGCAACGTTGCTGTAACCGATCAACGCATCATCAAAATCTTCTTTATCCTGTTGTACCCAGGCTTCAACCATAGATTCTTCTACTAATCGAAAAGCGATGATCCGCTTGCGAAGACGTTCAAGTAAACGCTTCAAATCAGAATTATTTGTTCTCTCTATTGTAATATTCACAAGTTCTATATTATCTTCCAGGTCAAAACCCTCTATCTCCAGATCAATAGACTCATTTTTTATGATCTTTTCCAAAAGAGCATTCCGGTGTTTGTAGACATTATGCTCAATAGCATAGGTCAACTCAACCATATCGAGCAGTTCTTCCTGGATATTCTCCATAACTTTAGTCGAATTTGAAATTGCGTTGTTACCGATATAGAGAGGCACTATAAATAAAAAGATAGAAAAAAGGATAAGAATATAACTGCTGGTACGTAGGTTCATTTAAAAACTCGCATTGAGTTGTACATAACCCACCTGTTGTTTACCGCCTTTAGCGATCGGCTCACCAAAATGCCAACCAGACCCGGTGTAATCTTCCTGTGCATACATATAACCGACTTTAGTAAAGAGATTTCGATTCAACTTCCATATGAGGTACCCTTCACCAACATGACCGCGTGTTGCAAGCTTGTTATACATGTCTTCTGCCCCTTGTGTCGCAGCAAACCAATATTTACTTCCGTAATTGTATTCGCCTCCAAATGTCCAAGATGACGTCATGTCATAAAGAAAGCCAGTATAGACAGAGTACCCCGGATCTGTGATAAGTGATCCGGTAGCATAATCAGACGCTGTAAAGACACCAGTATAACCTAGTTCACCCGGCATAGGGTCTGTTTTGTAACTGTCATTGTTGCCATTACTATGTCCGTGCGAGACAGCGGTGTGTAGAAACATACTCAGGCCGCTTTGTGCAAAGTCTTCAACATCAAGTCCTAATCCAAAGGTAACCATCGTTCCGAGATTGTCTGCATTGTCAGCAGTCACATCAGGCCCTAAATAGGGATGCGCTTTGAAATCATGAAGTACATTGACACCCGCACTGAAAAGTACATGTTGTGTCAAGCGCGTATCGAAATAGAGTCCATAGATGTCGGCGTTGTCTATCGTCTCCCGGTTACACTGATAGGGATATATATCCGAATCGAGGGTATATGCTTGTGCTGCTATAGCACGTAGAAAACTTTTACCGCCGAACAGATGGGTCAGTTCAGAGGTCAGGATCAGACCGTAGCTGTCCATATCAAAGACAAGTGCGGGGAATACAGATTGACGTGCGCGGACCTCCGCATACTGCATCGGTATACCTCCGGAAGTAGGTAAAACACCAAAACTAAATACAAATGGATATTCACCGGTCGTATTGAGTTTGTAATCAAAATAGGCCCGGTCGATGTCAAGCCCACTGATAGATCCGGAAGATTTAATATCACGGGAAAGAACACACAATCGTTCATTGGACTGTGTAGAGTGTTGAAATACGACACGTCCATGGAACGACATATTATCTGAAGCATTAGCATGCATGTTGAGCCTGAAACGTACAGACGATGCAAGCCCAAAGTTCTTTTCAAAATCATCTCTGTTTCGCGCTATCGTACTATCAGCACTTGGTGTTGAAATAGGTTCGAATTGTCCTACTTCATAGTGCATCTTGTCAAATCGCAATCTGACTTCAGGGGTAAAGTCAAGAATATCAGTAAACGTCTTTCGTTCTACACTGTCAACGACTGCCCCCATATCTCGCAAATCAGATAATGTACTATTCGTTTCATTTTCAAGCTGGGAAATACGTTCTTCCAAAAGTTTAATACGCTGATCTGATATATCTGCAAACAGTAATAATGGTAAAAATAAAAATAAAAAACGCATAAACATCCTTTACAACCCGGGAACCATAGGCTGAGAGGAGTCAGCGGCATGTTGAATTAAATAAGTTTTTAGCAAAACTTGAACGTCAGGAGACAGTTGATCAATATGATACCTGGCTTTACGCTTTTCGCTACTAAACACACGTTCCCATTGGACTATAGCTTTAGAAGCAGGAATGATATTCATCTCTATGGATACTTTAGAAATATAATCATCGTTCTTTGCATAAGTAGTCAGTGAGAGTAGAGAAAGAAGCACCAATAATTTGACCACAACATACCTTTTAAATGACGTTTGATTATAGCTAAATGAGCAAGATAGTCAAGAGAATTTATGTGTAAATTGTATAAATCTATATTTATATAGTGATTCTGATAAATTAGATTATTAGCAATGCTTTTTCGAATTTGCGCCTTTTATAGCAGCACAGCTGCTATCTCCATCTTACGATGTAGTGGATCCAGAATCAAGTTCAGGATGACGAATCGATCCGGCAGCACCACATTCCAAACCCAGACGAAACACTTCAACAGCCCGTCATCCCAAACTTGATTTGGAATCTACAACCGCCGAAAAGAGTATTGTAAAATTATTGAGTGATGATTGTAAAAGTAGTTTATGGG
>JAQIBF010000185.1 GCA_027859195.1 Helicobacteraceae bacterium | reverse complement strand
TGTCAGGTGACCTGAACTGTCTGACATATTACCGCCTGCATTGTCCGATGGTGATGGATGGTGGGCAAATGCTGCCGTTGATAGAGCTGCTACTGCCAGTAGTGATAGAATTAGATTTTTCATCTGTTTTCCTTTTGGTTGATTTCGAAAAGAAGTTTAACTGAGAAGTGTTAGCTCTCTATTAGTGCTTACAAAGGCATAAATGTCTTCTAAAGGCACTGATATACAAACGTCAAATACCTTCTTTTTTTGCCACAAAATACAGATCTTTTTCTTTTCTACTATAATTGCGTTTATATTACATAAAAGGAAGTGCCCATGTGCGACTTCAACAACTTAGATGATGCAGCGAAAGCAGCGTATCACAAACAACTTACTAAATGTGCCGACTCTTTTGGCGGTGCTAACTTTTTTCTTCAGCTTCTTGAGGCGATACGCAAGGTTAAGCCGCATCCTTTGACGGCTAAGCATTGCGAGTTTAAATTTTCACGCGGTATTGTCAAGTGGGAAAAGGTGATCTTTAGTGATAAATTTACTTTGCTTGCCAATGTCCGTGTGAATGAAAATGAAGATGGCAACCTTCTGCCTGCTGAAGATGACAAGTCATACAAAAAGGTACTGAACCTTCTTCGTACCCTTCAGCCTATTGAATTCGTGGTTACGCCTAAAAACAATAAAGACGGTGAAGGATTTACCTTTCATCCGTTTGATGTCGTCAATAAAAATCTGACACGTATCAACCCTGTTTTTGATGCACTCTTTTTCTGTTCGGTAGACACTAGCAAAAAAGTACTAAGCTATACACCAAAAGCTTCATAATGGACGGTCAACTGCGCAAGAACATTATCAGTGGCAAACGCGTTGCCATTGTCTTGAAACAAGATCAGGATACCGGCTTGTTGACGGATGGTGTCGTTCGTGATATTTTGACGAAGTCACCTTCTCATCCCCATGGCATCAAAGTTCGTCTTATGAGCGGTGAAGTGGGACGGGTCAAAGAGGTCTATTAGATTTAAAGTGAAGATTGAATATAATCGCGTCAAGTAAACATATATATATATTAGGAGCATGTCATGGGTAGAGCCTTTGAATACCGTAAAGCAGCAAAGATGAAACGCTGGGGGAACATGTCACGTGTTTTTCCAAAGCTAGCAAAAGCGATCGAAAAAGCAGCTAAAGAGGGCGGCGCAGAACCAGACATGAACCCAAAACTTCGTACGGCGATCTTGAATGCCAAAGCGGAGAACATGCCGAAGGACAATATCGAAGCGGCGATCAAGCGGGCTAGCGGCAAAGATGCCAAAGATATGCTTGAGGTGACGTTTGAAGGTAAGGGACCGAATGGCTCTTTGCTCTTTATAGAGTGTCTTACAGACAACAACACACGTTCTGTTGCCAATATTAAAAACATCATCAACAAAAACGGCGGGGAGATGCTTAATAATGGCGCCCTTGACTTTATGTTTTCGCGTAAAGCGATCTTCGAGTTTGCACTGCCTGAAGGGATGGACATTGATGAGTTAGAGATGGAACTTATAGATGCCGGACTCGAAGAGATCGAAGAGGAAGAGGGTGACTGTATCGTACATACTGATTTTACGGATTTTGGAAACATGACAAACAAGTTTGAAGAGTTAGGTATTGAGCTTAACAAAGCGACCTTAGAGCGCATTGCAAATACGCCGATCTCTTTGGATGAGACGCAGATGGAACCACTTCAACCGATGTTAGACAAGTTGGATGAAGACGAAGATGTCCAAGCCGTTTACACCAACTTCGAGTAAAAGTTCCAGCTTCGGCGCATCTTGCGTCCAACTCAGACTCTCAACGTACCGATGTACGTCTTCGGTCTGAGTTGAACACAACCTCCACCAAATCTGAAACTTTTATCATGTCAAAGACTGGGTTACGATGAGCTTCGCCATCTTTCTTAGCACTTAGCACTTAGTAATCAAAAACTGCCCGATTACTTCTGCTCTCCAACATTAAAAGACGACACGATTTTTCTAAAATAGCCAACTGCTTCGCCATCTCATGCAGGTTACGGTTATAAGCATAGACACCGTACCCTTTAATGACCATGATATTGGTCTTATTATCAAGAAAGTATTTTGGTATCTCAGTAACGGCACGGTGGTACCAGTCATCAAAATTCTTAGGATCATAGATCGTGATCGTACCCAGTTCTTGGTTGCCAAAATAGTCTTTTGGATTGATGAGGTTGTGCTCAAGAGAGTAGGCGGTGGTAAAGGGAGGCATCGAGAAGGTGATGAACTTGGCATCGGTTATCTTCCTGTAGATGCCTTTGTGTATTCCTGCATCAGAGCTGGCATCATTCCAGCGGTAATCTTTGTCAAAATATAGTTCTAAAAGATGCTCGTCATCAATGGCGTCAAAGATGGCTTCGTTACTGTTAACAATAAAACGGTTGTTCTCAGTCTTGGCAGAAATCGCACCATGGTAAATACCGTAAAAGTCTTTTCGAAACATAGAGAGGGCAAAAGAGGCTAGCTGCTGTTTTAATCGTTGTCTGTTCATAAGGTGATTGTAGCATTTTAATTTTTAATTGGAGAATTATTGAATGGATTATGTAAGGGAGGTGATGTTTTCCATCACCTCATTGAGAATTATGCAGGGGTTATTTTAATTCACCGTTACCGTACTCTTCAAAAAGGTACTCTGTAACGCTATTGGCATCGACATCGGTGATCGGTGCTTTAAAGTGAACAATCATCTTCTCCACTTTTTTACGCCAGAACTCTTTAGACTGGCGGCCTTGGTTGGTCACATAACCAAAAGAGTGACAGGTAAGACAGTTTCCGTTGACGGCGTCAAATCCTTTACCCATCTTGACTTCGAAAGGGATGTACGGAACGGCAATATCGCCTTCGATCTGAGCAAAAAGAGGTGCAGTTACGAGCGCTGCCAGAAGTAGTAGTTTTTTCATCATCATCTCCTTATACCACGTCTACTGTAACGACATCAATACCGTTAAACTTGTAACCACCGTGGTTCCATTTAATATCTTTTGCAAATGGCTGCTCTTCACCGATCTTGTTGATCGCTTTGGACATAATGGTCATCTTTCCGTATTTCTTCGGATTGATGGCCAAGGTAAATCTTCTGTAGGCATAACGACCGGCTTCACCGCTGTCCAATTTCGCTGACTGCCATGTTTTACCCTCATCAATAGAGATCTGAACGTCACGGATACCATGTCCGTCATCCCAGGCTACACCGCGAATGACTGCGTGTGAATTTGTTTGAAGGATAGAACCGTTTTCCGGATAACCAATAATCGATTTGACATTCATCTTCGTGATCGGTTTGGTCTTTTTAAACTTCTCTTCCGGTGTCTCACACTCACAGGCATTGTCCGGTACACGGTACGCGACATCCATAAAGAAGAGTTTTTTGTACTCGTTGGTGACGGTGATGTTGCTCAGCATCTTTACCCAACTGTCTGAATAGGTACCCGGGATGATCAGACGAAGTGGAAAACCATTCAGGTAGGGGAGGTCTTCACCGTTCATCTCGTACGCGAGAATGACATGGTCATCCAATTCATCAAGGTGAAGTTCACGGATAAAGTTCGGTGTCTCATAATAGGCGGCTGTCTCACGGCCGTTAAAGCCGATCCACTCCGCATCTTTTTTTAGTCCGGCCTGGTCAAGAAGGTCACTTAGACGCACCCCTTTCCATTTGGCACAGCCCATCGCACCGTTACCCCATTGAATTCCGCCGGCTGTCGGCTTAAATGCTGAACGGCTGTTGCCGCCGCACTGCAGGACTGCAGTGACTTCGACCTGCTCAAAGTTGGCAGGGTTTTTTAAAAAATCCAGCGTGATGTTGAGCTCTCTTTCGACAAGACCATCGATCTTGATGTTGTAGTGCTTAGGATCGATGTGTGTTGGAATATCCGGCATATGCCAACGGACAAAGAAAGCGTCATTCGGCGTAATAGCACTCGTAAATGTACTACGCGGTGACTCTAAAAGAGGGGGTCGGTCGGAATAGGTGATCATTGGGCGTTTTTCAGGAAAAGCGATATTCGAGATCTTTCGATTATCGGTCGGTTGTCCTGTTACACCAGCTTCTAAAGAGCTTGCCATTGCAGCAGCAGCCCCTGCTAAAGATGTTTTGAAAAAGTCTCTACGTTTCATGCGGAACCTTTGGTAAATAATACGTGTATTTTAACACACAAAGAGAGGGATGCAAAATAAAGATAAGGTGATATAATCAACAATATAATTGAATATTACTCGTATCTACACACAATAATAATGAATTAAACCATCAGTGGGTAGTATTATGAAAGATACTGAAAAGGCCAGGAATGTATTCGTTTAAGCAGTTAGAACTTTTTATCTCTTTAGCCCGTACAGAACGAGTTGTGGAGACGGCGAAAGAGTATGAGATGAGCCAGTCTGCAGTGTCAATGTCTATTCGTGAGTTGGAAAAAGAGCTGCATGAGCAGCTCTTTGACCGCATTGGCAAAAAGTTGATCTTGAATGACAGAGGACACTTGCTATTGGAACGGAGCAAAACCCATGTTGAAGGGCTTAAAGATATATATGCAAACTTCAATGCGTCACAACTTATGGGAGAACTGCGTATAACTGCAAGTGTGACCATCGCTGACTATCTTATGCCGTATCTTTTAAACGATTATCTCGGAGCGTATTCGGGGCTGAGTGTTAAATTAAAAAGTGCCAACACTTCTGATGTCATCAAGCAGGTAAAAAGCGGCGAATGCGACCTTGGGTTTGTAGAGGGTGATTTTCTTGACAGTGCTATAGAATCCAATATTCTGGTGCAAGATGAGCTGGTGGTGGTGAGCCGTGATGCCAAGCTGCTAGAAAACGGGGCGCTGTATATAGATCAGCTTCTTCATAAAAAATGGATCTTGCGTGAAGAAGGTTCCGGAACACGTTCGATCTTTTTAAAGACCATAGCACCTCTCGACAAAGAGATCAATATCTTTATGGAGTTTGAAAACATCGAAGCGATTAAGAACTTTCTTTTAAGTAATGATGATTATATCTCAGCGCTTCCCCGGATCTGTGTGGAAAATGAACTCCAAGAGGGAAGACTTTTCGAGATTAAAGTCAAAAACATGGTGTTTAAGAGGGACTTTATTTTGGTTAAGCGGAAAGACCGCGTAGAGTCAGCATTGATGAAGCACTTTAAAGATTTTGTGATGCAACGGTTTGTGTAGTAGTGTTCTATCTATCTATCTATCTATTTGATTAATATCTAAGAAATTATAAGTTTTAAATATTTCCATTATTTCTTCCACTCTAGAAGCTATAGACGGATCTATTGTATCTTCGTAATAATTTGTTGTATCGTTATTAGTCAATGTATTCATTTCGATTTGAAATCAGGAACTACTTGTGCTATTGTCTTATTAAAAATATCATAATACTCTTTTTTAAAATACAACTCACTTTCTTCTTTTATACAATTTGACATATTTTTAAAAGTCTTTATTGCCTTCCATATTAATTCATTATTCATCATAAAATCTTGATTTTCAACGTAATTACTCATTTT
>JAQIBF010000042.1 GCA_027859195.1 Helicobacteraceae bacterium | reverse complement strand
ATGTATGACGTGATTCATACAGGAGCGTTGGAAGAAGAGCATATATTCACCAAAATGAAAGAGCATCCCAAATTTGATCACGAACATTTTTGGCGTTTTAACCGCAATCGCTTACGACAGCTATTGCACCACCACTTTTCAGAGAACCCTCATCATAAAAGCATTGAACATATTCATCAGCATCTCAACGATAAAAGTTCAGCTAAGTAGCTCATTCTCCAGAACTATACGTTTTATTTTGGCCGTTTCACTACTCTGTTGTAAACATCTATTTATAATGAGACGAGCATAATTTAAAATATGTTAAAATCGGCGAACATAATTTTGTGTTAGCAAAGGAAGCCTATGCGTCTTAGTATAGACGAATATGCAAATCGTTTTGAACTACCGATTGCAACCGTACACACCAAGCTCCGAAACAAGGAGCTGGAGTACAGTATTGACAACGGTGTAGTGTACATCTTACTGTCAAACATCCCTGACCCAAGACAGAAGACCTCTGTCGGTACAATCATCGCTCTCTATCAAAAAGAGAATCAACATCTAAAAGAGAGGGTCAAAGAGCTGGAAAACAAAATTGACGGACTCATAAGTGACAAAGAGCAGATGTTAAGAGAAGAGCGCAGTCGTATTGAACATCTCTATCAAAGTAAAGATGAGCAGCTCAAGACCGTACTGGAACTTATTAACACAAAACTGCAACTTTCTCAGCCCACCGCTATAAAGTCTGTCGATGAAGATATAAGCAGTGTTGACGTTGAACTCGAAGAAGAGGATGAGATGCAGACAGAACAAGAGAGTCAGCATCGTGATAATTCCAATCCCCATAAGGTCTCTCTTCGTCAATACCTAAAAAATATTGGTTTAGAAGCGCAAGAGAAGCGTGTGATCAAACGCCGTTTTGCCGGTGCATATGGAAGCGATATTAGAATTTTGCAATACCACGGCGAATTTTACCTTGACCTCTCAAAATTCGACTACAGTGATCTACTGAAAATACATTAAAACAAAAAGTAAGCTTTACTTATTTATATATATTCTCTATCTCTTAGCACCGTCCACCCCCTATAATAGCCCAAAATATCGGGGTTTATGAAAAAAAATAGCCATTTTTAACGTTTTTGTCCTAAATTTTATAAAAAGAAGAAAACTTTAAGCGCAGAGAGTATAAAGTAATCCTAGTTGAATCATTGGAACCCCTTATATAGGGAAGAATATGATGTCAAACATCTTGGAAACAAAGGGCATTTCGTATGAATAAAGCACAATTCGTTGAACTCGTTCAAAAAAACGGTGACTATAAAACTAAAGTTGAAGCAGAAACTGCAATCAAAGCATTTACAGAAGCTGTAACAGAAGCACTAGTAGGAAAAGAAGATATCTCTCTTGTAGGTTTTGGTAGCTTTGCTGCATCACTTCAAAAAGGTAAAAGCGGTAAAGTACCAGGTACTGATAAAACTTATACTACTCAAGATAAAATGGTACCTAAGTTCAAAGCTGGTAAAAGTCTTAAAGACCGTGTTGCTGCTGGAAAATAGTCACCCCTTGTCACGCGCTTCGCGTGACACCCTCTCTTAAACTTTTCAAATTCTTTTTACATTTTCTAAAACTTTATTTCCCTATCTCTATCGTATGTTAAGATCTACACTTCTATATCTACATTACAGGAGTTCCGTATGCCAAAAGTTGTCAAGTCTGATCTGGAGTGGCGGAAGCAGCTCTCACCGGAAGCGTATACTGTCTGCCGTGAGCATGGAACAGAGGCACCTTACAGCGGTGTTTACTATGATTGCCATGATGAAGGCATTTACCGTTGTCTCTGTTGTGAGGCGCCACTGTTTCATTCGGATACAAAGTTTGATTCCGGAACAGGATGGCCAAGTTACTTCGAAGCGATAGAAGAAGCGATCATCGAAAAAAGTGACGAGAGTTACGGCATGGAACGAATCGAAGTCCTATGTGCTAACTGCGACGCCCACCTAGGCCACCTCTTCGACGACGGCCCGGAACCTACCGGCCTGCGTTATTGCATCAATTCAGTCTGTCTGGAGCTGGAAGAAGAGTGATTAGTGAGGTGCTAAGAAAGATGGCGTAGCTCATCTTACCCAATCCGTAACCAGGAAAAAGTTTCAGATTTGGTGTGAGTTGTGCAGAAGTGATCCCGAAAACGCACTGCTGTGCGTTGAGTGGTGAACTGAAGCGCAAATCGCGCCAAAGCTGGAACTTTTTAGAAGTGGTATTCTACTCCGGCGCCATAATTCGTGATACTTTCACCGATAACCGTATAATCAACATAAACATCCAAGTGATTCATCACGGTGAAACCGCCGCCAATACCTGATGAAAAAGTCACGTCACGAGAATTGACAACATTATCATTGCTTCCATCATATTCTGCCCCGCCCAAGTTTGGAAAAATAATTCCAAAACGCGGTTTTACATAGATCTTGTCCGTAATTGGAATACGGTAGACCGCATACGTTGCCAATGTTGTCACATTGATTTTATCGCGACTTGTATCACCCTTATAATTAACCTTAGGATCAACCACAGATTTTGTCAATTCCGCTTCAACAGCAAAATTTTCCAAAACAGCGTCAAGTGTCATCCCTCCACGAAGTACAACCGCCATACCCATCTCCCAATTTTGTGAGTTGTTTGGTACTGCTTCAAAGGCTAAACCGCCACCTGCATAAACCCCACCCTCCGTTGCCATCACCCCACTGCTTAAAACTGCTGTTGCTAAAAGTGCTTTTGTGAACTTCATCATCATGATTTCCTTTAAATATTTTCGTATAAGGTGAAAATAATAACATAGCTTTGCTATAATAATCACACATTCACATTATGGAGAACACCATGAAGTTCCTCTTACCACTTCTTATTGCACTCAGTACACTGGTTTTTGCAGATCTGCATGACACCCTTTCTAAAACAGATAAAGTAAAAACGGAGTATCCCGTTGCTGTACTCGAGACGACCCAAGGCACCATTGAGATCGAACTTCGCCCAGACTATGCACCTTTGGCTGTTGAAAATTTCAGTACCCATATTAAAGATGGTTATTATAACGGTCTCATATTTCATCGTATCATTAAAAACTTTATGATCCAGGGAGGAGATCCTACCGGTACCGGCCGCGGTGGAAAATCAATCTGGGACAAACCCTTCAAAGATGAGTTTAACCCGAATGTCACATTTACAAAATCAGGCATCTTGGCCATGGCCAATGCCGGTCCCGGTACAAATGGAAGCCAGTTTTTCATCACTACCGCACCAACGCCTTGGCTCAACGGTCGACATACGATCTTTGGCTATGTTGTCAAAGGGATGGATGTTATCCAGAAACTTAATGAGATAGAGACAACGGGCAGAAGTGGAGGAGACCGTCCATTGGAAGAGCAGAAGATAGTCAAAGCCTACATAAAATAGGCTTCTTACTTTTACATTCAATAACATCTATACTATAAGGTCATCAGGTAGATGTTACTTCTAAATTCTCTCTAATGCCTTCTCAACTTTCAGTGCCTGTACATGTTCTTTAACATCATGTACGCGCAGTATCCCTGCCCCATTCTTCGCAGCAGCGAGATGCAGTGCAAGGGTACCGCCTAAACGCTCTGCAACATCTGATGCATCAATACTATCGATCAATGATTTTCGACTGGCACCGACTAGAACCTGTTTTCTAAGGCGTAAAAAGTGTTCAAGATGTCTAATCAATGTCAGATTATCTTCTACACTTTTACCAAAACCGATCCCAACATCCAAAACAATATTTTTTATCCCATATTCATGTGCTTTTGCAATGCGCGCCTGAAAAAATGTGTATATATGGTCTAATATATCCTCATATTTTGGATCTAATTGCATGGTATCAGGTCTGCCGCGCATGTGCATAATGATAGCCGTTGCATCAAACTCTGCAATCACTTCACAGAGCTCATCACTCTCTAATCCTCTTATATCATTGATGATATGAAAGCCTCTCTCAAGTGCATACCGTGCTACAAGTGGTTGATAGGTATCAATACTGAACTTTGCCTGCTGCAGCAACAGGGAGCCTTCCAGAAGATCGATCAGAGGCCGGACACGTTCTAGTTCCTCTGTCGCACTCACCTCTTGTGCACCCGGTCGGGAGGAGACACCACCAATGTCGATGATCTCGGCACCGTCATCTATCATAATTTCAATTTTTTGAAAAGCATCACTTGCTTTAAAACGGCTGCCTTCAAAAAAGCTGTCATCATTGGCATTAATAATACCCATAACTTTACAGTGGCGGGGTTTCTCTGTTTTAAGGATTGTCTGAAGTTGGTGTGCCACTTCTTTGAGACCAAAGGGCTGGGTCAACTCTTTATGGCTTAGTATCCTCATATGTTTTTTTGACCCGATCAACAGACAATCAACATATTCTTTCGCCGCCGAAACAGTTCCTTTCGGGACAGCCAGATCGGCACCGATAGAGAGCGCATCTTGTTTTAAGACATTGGCTCCCGCAGATTTAAGACCATTAATACTCACAATATAGAGTTGGGCTTTTGCACTCATGATATTAAGCCCTCCGGCATCAACCCCTATCTCTTTAAGATACTTTCTAACGTCGATGTTAATGGACAACTGCTTAACTACCACGTTTCGCCTTCGGTAAGAATGTCATCAAAAGTGCTACTAAGATAGTCTGCAAACGGCCGTTCAATTCGACAAGACGATAACTGTGTTCAAATATCTCGATCTGTTTTTCGGTAAGTGACAATCTGTCTACAACTGTCGCTCTCCGGTATAAAGACTCAATTAATGTTTTTGCTTCATGTTTGGAAAGCCGCTCATGTGCTTTAACAAAATCAAAAAGAGTGGAAAGGTTAAGGTTGCTCAACTTAATGTCAAGCTCCCTATGAACTACAGCGCTCTGCTCTTTAATGATCTTCAACCGTGACCGTACTGTCGGAAGCAATGTTGATTTACTCTCTGTGATCACAATGAGTTCAATATTTCGAGGAGGTTCTTCTAAGAGCTTTAACAGTGCATTTTGAGAAATTTGGTTGAAGGTCTTAGCGGCCAGTATAAGATATTTAACATGCTCTTCGGCAATATAAGCCTCCGCCATAACAGCTTTAGAGTCCTCAATCTTAAAATCTTCCCGCACAAAACTGACGACACGATGTGCGGACAACTCATGTTGCAGCAGTGTACTTCTCTCTTCGATATTGTCGCAAATTATAATATGGCTGCCAAGCCTGTTATTCATCGACATTAACCTCTCCAAAAAGTACTGCATTGAAGGACCTGTCAAACTGACGATAAAGCTGAAGTAATTTAATATCTAGAAGAGGATCATAGGAGCGCATAGTAAAGGCATTTTGATACTCCTCATCCATCAACCATAAAAAGCTTTGATCCAGGTTTTTCGGCAAATCAGCAACCTTATCATTCCCCCGTCCGATATACCAGAAAAAATAATCATCTTTATACGCAAGGCTCAGCATGTCTTCAAGCATTTCCAGCGTGTCCGTATTGATACCATTATAGTTGGGGTAAAGGCTCTCTATTCTTGCAACTGAGATCATCGGTCTGTCTGTTGTCGCTTTATTGATCGTATTGATAATATAGTGCCCAAACCATTGACGATCGGTGTCTGTCACAATAACAATGCTTTTACCTGCAATGATCTGTCGTAGTGCTTGTGCCATAGTAGCTGTCCACTCAAAACGGGACTCTTCAAGCCATGAGAGCATTGCCCCCTCGTCACGAATGCTGTCGAGTGTCCATTTGATGAAAGCTTGCACGCTAGTCTACTTATCTAGCTCGTAAGCATTGTGTAGTGCACGGACAGCAAGTTCCGCATACTTCTCGTCAACGACCATAGAGACTTTGATCTCCGATGTTGAGATCATCTGGATATTGATGTTCTCTTTCGCCATTGTTGCAAATGCTTTGGCCGCAACACCCGTGTGTGATTTCATACCGACACCGACAATTGAGACTTTACAGATACTTTCGTCAAAGGTCGACTCTTTGATCTCATGTTTTTTGCAGAACTGTTCAACTACAGAACGTGCGTCGTTGAGCTCATTCTGAGGTACTGTAAAATCCATGTTCGTTGTATCGTCATGTCCTGATGTCTGGATGATCATATCGACATTAACATTACTTGTTGCCAGTGCACCAAAAATATCAGAAGCGATCCCGGGACGATTAACAACACCTTCTAAAGCAATACGTGCCTGATTACGGTCGAGTGCGATACCGCTTACTAATGGTTTTTCCATGATATTTTCTTCCTTTGTAATAAGTGTTCCCTCTGCATCAGAGAAACTTGATCGTGTAACAAGATTAACATTAAGTTTTTTGGCCAATTCGACTGAACGGTTTTGAAGTACCTTAGCCCCTAATGATGCCAACTCCAACATCTCATCATAAGAGATCTTGTCAAGTTTTTTCGCAGTAGGTTCTATACGCGGATCTGTTGTATAGATCCCATCCACATCGGTATAGATCTCACACAGATCTGCACCAATCGCACCGGCAACTGCAACAGCAGACAGATCGGAACCGCCACGGCCCAGTGTTGTTACCCGACCCTCTTCGTTAACACCTTGAAAACCGGCTATAACGATGATCTTGCCTTCGGCTAGAGCATTTTTCATCGGTGCGGCATCAATACGTTCAATACGTGCTTTGGTATGTACCATATCGGTAATAATACCGGCACGACGTCCTGTCATGGATGTGGCGCTATACCCCATCTCGTTTAAGGCGATAGAGAGAAGTGCTGCTGTTACACGTTCTCCTGAGCTTAGCAACATGTCAACCTCAGCGCGTTCAGGGTTGTCGCTAAAATGCTCTGCATAACTTACCAGTTTGTTCGTCTCTCCGCTCATAGCAGAGACCACAACAACAACTTGATGTCCCTCACTTACTGTTCTTGCAATACGATTAGCCACATTTTGAATGCGGTCAAGATCACCTACACTGGTTCCGCCAAATTTTTGCACTATTAGCATTACAGTAATCCTTCTTTTATAAAATGTTCTATAACCTGCTCATACACAGGCTTTTTAAATTTGGCCACTATATCCAGCACTAAACTGACTTCAATATATTTATGGTCTTGAAATTCAGGGTGTTCCGTGTCCAGGTCGACCAGTGTCTCATCTTTTAGACGTACCAGAAAGTAGCGCTGTCTCTGACCATGGTAAGGGTGCATCTTCTTTGCAACATGTTTTGGAAAATCGTATGAGATCCACTCAGAGTGTTCACCGATGACTTCGATCTCGTCCGTACCGATCTCCTCTTTCAACTCTCGAAAAAGGGCTTCTGTTGGTGTCTCTCCGGCATCGATCCCACCTTGTGGGAACTGCCACATCCCCGAAATATCACTGCGTTCAGCTACAAAAACTTTTTTTTCGTGGGGATATCTTGATGAGACAATAATAGCAGCTACGTTAGGACGATAGGTCTTTGTATTACTCATAATTTATCTCTTTATATAGGGCATATTTCATACCTTCTTTAATACGCGTATTATAGTAAAAAAGATTTAAGAATGGATAAAGGGCAGCTCTAAATATCAACAACTATCGTTTGTGAAAATACCAAAACTGCTATTGGAATTCAAACCTTAACAAGCGTACTGCCAATCTAAAACTAATCCGAAACTAACCCTAAACCAACTACACTGCGCTTATGCTTTTATATATACATATCCCTTTTTGTGATTCCAAATGCCATTACTGCAGTTTTAATTCGTATGTCGATCTTTTTCACCTCCGCAAGAGCTACATGGCAGCACTGTTAATACAACTGAAATTTGAATTAACTCGTTTTGAGGCAGCAGCAAAAAGTATAGAGACTATCTTTATAGGCGGAGGAACGCCCTCTACCGTAGACCCGGAACTCTATCGTCCGATTTTTGAGCTGTTGGAACCCTATATTAACGAGAGTGCAGAGATAACATCAGAAGCCAACCCTAACAGCGCAACATCTGCATGGCTGGAGGGGATGCATGCTCTCGGCGTAAATCGTATTAGTTTTGGCGTACAGAGCTTTAATGATGAAAAACTTAAAAAACTGGGACGTGCACACAAGGCAGTCGATGCGACTTCCGCAATTCTTCGCGCAAAGAAAGCTGGTTTTGAACATCTTTCACTTGACCTCATTTACGCAGTTGACGGTGACACAAAAGTGTTGCTGCAGCATGATTTAGACGAAGCCTTCAAACTTCCTATCGATCATCTAAGTGCCTATGCTTTGACTATTGAAGAGGGAACACCCTTTGCTTCCACCCCGGATGTCGCAAATGAGAAGCTGGTCTTGACCGAGTGGTTTTTAAAAAGCATACAAGCGCGTTTTCCAACCTATGAGATATCCAACTTTGGAAGCTATCAATCTAAGCATAACCTTGGATACTGGCAATATAAGGATTATATCGGGCTAGGTTCCGGTGCTGTCGGCTTTTTAAACGATACGCGGTACTACCCTACAGCCAATGTCCAAGCCTATATTGAAAATCCATTCGATATTCAGAGTGAAATACTCAGTGATGCTTCGATCAAAACCGAGAAGATATTTTTAGGAATGCGCTCTGTCGTAGGTATTTCTGAACAGATACTGTCCAAACCTGAACTGAAAAATGCCCAACTGCTTGTAAATGAAAATAAACTTACCTATAAAGAGGGGATATTTTATAATGATGATTACCTCCTAAGCGACGAATTAGCACTCTTTATCGAACCGTAAATGTTGGGTTAAGGGTGCTCTTTCACCCCTTTTTAAATATTTCAGCGATATAATCGCGAAAACTATATACATAGGCGGTCAGCATGTTTGGAATGGGTTTTGCCGAGATCTTGATAATTGGTGTCATAGCTATCCTCTTTTTGGGACCAGACAAACTGCCTGAGACGATGGTTCAAATCGCAAAATTTTTTAAGTCAGTTAAAACAACAGTCGCTTCAGCTAAGAGCTCAATTGAAGAAGAGCTTCATATTCAAGAGATCAAAGAAGAGGCCAACAGCTATAAACGTCAACTGACGGAAGCCAGTAACGAGCTAAAGCGTGTGAGCGGTGTTGAAGACCTTAAAGATGAAATGCGTGATATAAAAAAAGATGTTTATGTTGATGGAGCCGCTACAACCGAAACTTCAGCGCCATCTGCACCGAAAAAACCAGAAGTGGTCACCTTCGCTAAAAAATCTAAAAAGTTGGATATCGAAACACCCGAAGAAGACGATAGTGATACAAAACCAAGTGAGAATGTGTAATGTTTGAAGATTTAAAGCCCCATCTGTTTGAGCTTCGTAAACGCTTAGGCATCTCTGCCATCAGTATCGTGATCTCCTTTTTCATAATGTTCTATTTTCACGAATTCTTATTAGAGTGGATGATCGCACCGCTGAACGAAGCGTTAATCGAAGTCGGTAAAAAGTCCTTTCATGCTGCAAACGGTATGGTCACGACCAGCCAGGTAGGCGGGGCCTTTTTTGTTGCGCTTAAAGTCTCTTTTTTCGCTGGTCTACTGCTTGCTTTACCCGTTATCCTGGCACAGATCTGGATGTTTATCGCACCGGGCCTTTACGCCAATGAAAAGAAGATGTTACTGCCGTTTATATTCGGCGGAACAAGCATGTTCGCCGTCGGTGTTGCCTTCGCCTACTATGTGGTAACCCCGTTTGGTTTTGACTTTTTGATCACCTTTGGTAGTTTTAAATTTACCCCGCTGATCAATATCGAAGATTACGTCGGCTTTTTCACCAAGATCATGTTTGGTTTTGGACTCGCTTTTGAGCTTCCTGTCTTTGCCTACTTCTTGGGACTTTTAGGACTTGTCGATGACAGACAGATGATTAACTTTTTCAAATATGCCGTGATCATTATCTTTGTCGTTGCCGCCCTTCTTACACCGCCGGATGTGCTCACACAACTGTTAATGGCAGGGCCGCTTATCTTACTTTACGGGGTCTCGATCTTGCTCGTCAAAATGGTCAACCCTGCTCCGCCTGAAGAAGAGGATGAGGATGAAAGTTCCGAAGATGGTATTGCCATCTTAAAAGATGCACTTGGCATGGAAGATGATGATGCAGCCAGATCCACTCAAGACAAGTAGTTACGACTTCACACTCCCGCCGGAGCTGATCGCCACACATCCGGTCGAGCCCCGCGACCATGCACGTCTTTTGGTCTACGACCGTGCTACGGACACCATTACCCATTCACGGTTTGACGCTCTTGACTCTCTTTTGCCTAAAGAGTGCGCTATTATTTTTAATGACACCAAAGTGATCAAAGCACGCCTCTATGGGTACAAGTCGAGCGGGGGGAAGTTAGAGCTGTTGATCAACCGTCCTCTTGATGCCTATAATGTCAATGTCTACATCCGTGGAAAGGTTAAAACAGACACTGCTCTCTATTTTGAAGAAGGTTTTAGTGCCAAGGTGATCACCTTGCATGACGATGGCAGCCGTGATGTCCATTTTTACCTTAATGGCACACAACTTCGTTTTGAAGAGATCTTGCCTATCATCGACAAACAAGGCCATATCCCGCTTCCACCTTACATACAGCGCGAAGACGGCAAAGAAGATGAAGCCGACTATCAAAGTGTCTTTGCCAAGCATGAAGGGGCTGTCGCAGCGCCTACTGCCTCATTACATTTCACTCAAAATCAGTTTGAAGAGATCTGTAACAACCATCCGCATGCTTCTGTAACACTTCATGTTGGTGCAGGTACATTCAAACCCGTAGACAGTGAGATCATTACCGATCACCCTATGCACTCTGAGTACTACAATATATCACCTGAGGCAAAAAAACTCTTTGACAGTAACCTTCCATTGCTTTGCGTGGGGACGACATCGACACGGACCATTGAATTCCATGCCCGACACCTTGATCAGCTTTCCGGCGAGGCCAACCTCTTTTTACACCCGGGGAACAGGCCTCTTCGTGTCAACCATCTCCTGACAAACTTTCATCTTCCGCAATCAACACTGCTGATGCTTGTAGCCTCTTTTGTCGGCGTGGATAAAGCACATGAACTCTACCGCGAAGCAATTGAGAACAAATACCGTTTCTACTCTTACGGTGACGCCATGCTCCTCCTCTAAAAATAGATAACTTATCTTAATACCTGCTTTCAAGGTTATCCTTAAGTATTAACCTTCTATAATAGTTTCAAAACACAAAAGGCATTAAAAAAAACTATTATGAACAAACTTAGAATTTTAATAGTTGACGATGATAAGATAACCACAAATATACTTGCCAACATGCTTGAAAATGAGCAACGCCATGTGGTGACATGTAATAGTGGTTCAGAAGCTCTCGCGACCTACTACAACCAAGTATTTGACATCATACTTTCAGACATCAATATGCCTCAAATGAGTGGTCTTGAATTGATCAAAAAAATTCGCAAACATGATAAAAAAATCAAAATTGCCATTTTTACTAACTTTGATAACAAGCAGCATATGCTTACAGCTATCGAATATGGCGTCAACCAGTTCTTTTCAAAACCTTTTCAAAAAGAACACTTTCTTGATGTGATCAACAACCTATCCAATGAGATCCTCGCTCTGCGTACAACAGAGAATGAGCTGAACCGCCAACAAAATATATTGCATGCTATCAAGGAGATGTCTGAAAAGTTACTGCAGCATGACGATTGGAACGAAACACTGCATCAGCAGATGAAGATGCTGAAAGACGCTGCAGATGCCTCATCAATTTTTATCTTTGATAACATTAATACCAAAAATCCCATTATGGCACAACGGCATCTCTCCATCAATGATAATTATGAAGCGTTTACCCCTAATACCTTGCACTACAGAGAGCTTAACCTGCAAGATTGGAAAGATCGTTTGTCAGATAATGAGTGTATACATGGGTTTATAGACGATTTTAATAAAGAGCAACAGTCGCTTTTAAACGCCTATAAGATCAAGGCACTCCTCATGTTGCCCATCTTTGCCAATGGTACCTGGTGGGGCTTTATGGGCATTGGTACGCATCAGAGGAAACTTTTTGACCAATCCAGCCTTGAGATGTTACAGACGGTTGCCCGCATCATCGGCTCTGCCGTCAATAATCATCGGAATCTGCGCAACTATGAGATCAGAAGTGCGATGTTTGAGCACACAGTAGATGGCATCGTCCTTACCAGTGTAAAAAACGGGATTATCAATGTCAACAAAGCGTTTACCAATATAACCGGCTTTACTAAAGATGACGTATTAGGTAAAGACCCAAAACTGCTAAAGTCTTCTATCCATGACAAGCTGTTTTATAGTCAGATGTGGGAGCAGATCAACAATGAGGGTTATTGGCAGGGTGAGATCAAGAACCGGCGTAAGAACGGTGAGACCTATATTGAGTGGCTTAGTATTACTGCGATCAAAGATGTCAAAGGCACTGTCCAGAATTATATGGGTATTTTTTCTGATGTCACTGCGCACCGCAGCAGTGAACTTGAATATGCGCACCTCGCTACCCACGATTCTCTCACAGGCTTGGCAAACCGAGTTCTCTTGGAAGACCGCTTGTGTCAAGCCCTAAACCATGCTAAACGCTATAACAAGAGTGTCGCTGTAATCTTCTGCGATCTTGACAATTTCAAACCTATAAATGACACCTACGGGCATATGGCAGGTGATCTTGCGTTAAAAACATGCAGTGACTATTTCTGTTCCGTTGTACGGGCCGAAGATACTGTCAGCCGGTATGGCGGTGATGAATTTGTCATTATTCTGGGTGATATTGAAGAGACAGATGAGATCACCTCAGTAGCGGAGAAGATCTTAAATATCATCAATGTCCCTTTCGATATCAATGAGAATAAGCTCTCCTTACAGATGAGTGCCGGAATTAGTTATTATCCCAGAGATGGTGACAACACAATTGAGCTTGTTCAAAAAGCTGATCAAGCCATGTATCAAGCAAAAAAAGAGGGTAAAAACAGGTTCTTCTATTATAGTGAGCCTTCTCAAGAGAGTTTAAACCTCAATATACCCATTATGTCAGTAGAAACCTACGCTAGCATATTGTGATACGTCCATCCTTGATACTGATCTTCCCATCAAGTTCATACAGAGAGACTTTCTCACCAAACATTTTCAACGCCTCTTCATAACTTGGTATTGTTTGACAAAACTGTAAAAGGGGATCCCCTTCAATCGATTTGCGCTGACCGTACTGAGCAACAAATTTATCGATATCATAAATAATCTCAGCTTCACCTGCTTTGACCAGATCCATAGTACCGTCACTCTCCCCGCTTCTGTGTGGAAAAGTGTAGATCTTTTTACCCATCTTCTGCGCATACTCGACGCTTCGCATCGAACCGCTGTTACGCAGTGCTTCTGAGACGATCAGCACATCACCCAGTGCCACTACTATCTCATTGCGTGCGACGAAACTCCAATTGGCGGCTAACACACCGTCTTCGTACATACTAAGAAGCAATCCCTCTTGTTCAATATGCTCAAAGAGATCACGATGTGTCATAGGATAGCGAATATCAAGTCCACACGGCATAACTGCGATGGTATTGGCATACCCGGCACCAAAATGAGCCTGACCGTCAACCCCCATAGCGCCACCACTGACGATGGAAACACCAACATTTGCAAGTTTATGGGCAAGATCTGCTGTCATCTGTTTGGTATACTGCGTTGGTTTTCTTGTTCCGACGATACTGACTTTAGCTCTACTCAGCAGCTCAACATTTCCACGAAAAAAAAACTCTTTAGGCTCTTTTTTCATCTCTGAAAAATAGTGGAATGTTTCTCTGCTGAGCCGCTGTGTCATCTATTGTCCAGTTTGTCGATTCGGACCAATTCAACATCTTTAAACAGCGGTGTTGACTCTTTAAGCGCTTGAAGTGTTGCATGATGAGGGTGACAAATAGCGATGCACTTACCATACTTCTTAGCAATGCGGATGGCCTTTTCTATCTGTTTTTTTATCGCTTCAACATCGTCATCATCATCTAAAAAGATGTCACGTGTTTTATACGGCATCTTGTAACGTTTCATCACCTTCTCCACCTTAGTGTCAGCAGTTGTACGTGAATCAATAAAACCTATCTTTTCAAGACGAAGGGCAAAAATAAGTTTATTCATCGCCACTTCATCTGAGGTAAACTTACTTCCTGTGTGGTTATTAATATACTCCACATTTGGAAACTGTTTTTTCACCTTATGTATACGTTCCACAATCTTCTCTTTAGAGTCACTCGTCATGAGTGTCGATTTCTCCGGTGCGTTGAAGTTCATCGCTTCCATAGGAAGATGGACCATATAGTAAGGTTCTTTAGCTGCCAGTGCAGCCGAGTTTGGATGACGTGCGGTCGGCGGTAAAAAAGACATCGTAACAGGGAGTCCAAGCGCTTTGATACGTCTAACATCTCCCGAAAAAGAGACATCATCAAAGATAATGGCCAGTTTCCCTTTTTTTCCTTTCACCTTTTCCACTTTTTTTTCAATATGATTTGGCGGTTTTGCACTGTTATCATACTCATGTTTAGCAGTTTTACTGCTCAGTCTTGTTATCTCTCGCTCTAACTTTTTTTTCTCTTTTACGTGTTCTGTCACAACACAGGCATTTTCATCTTTTGCTTGATTGTACCCTGCGTAAAAGCCGATCACACCAGCCGCACCCAGAACAGAGACTATTGCTAAAACCCAGTAAAAATAGTGTAAAAACTTTTCCAGAGCCCAGCGTCTCTTTGCTTGTGATCTATTCACCGATTTTTGAGAAGTTGATTTTTTTGCTGCCATTACGATCCCATAATAAATTGTAGGTTTATTCTATGCTACTAAGTGTTAGATGCGGATTAATATGGCAGGATGTCAGACAATAGAATTTACATGGTAGCAATAACCATTTCACCCAACTTCTCCATAAATGTTAGTGACGATTGATATAAGATAAGTATAATACCTATTATGATTCGCAAAGTCTTTAAAAAACGTAACAGTAGCAATAAACTGGATACTATCATCACCAAATACAATGTTCCAAGAGAGTATCTCAGCGTGAACAGAAATGCTGTTTCCAAGGCTGTGCTCGTTGGACTTTTCTTTGCTTTTATCCCTATGCCGCTGCAAATGCTGGCGGTCATATTGATGGTACCGTTTATAAAGTTTAACGTTCCTATCGGTGTCGGACTCGTCTGGATCACCAACCCTGTCACCATGCCTTTTATCTTTTACGGCGAGCTCATCATCGGCGACCTTCTCACGCTAAACCCCATTACACAAGATCTTGATTTTATTGTGGAACTATTTACGATGGATTGGTTTACAACTGATTTTTTATCGAAACTGATGGAGATCATTGTACCAATGTACATCGGTGCTCTCTTTACAGCGACAATAATAGCCATCGGAGGCTACTATCTGGTCCGCTATCTATGGTGGCGCTCAGTCCATCACCAAAAACTAAAAAAAGAAAAGCGCTTTCATATTAACCCGTAGTCAACGAGCAAAGCAATATCAAGACCCAGGTTGTGTAAAAACTAAAAGAGTGGTGTAATTGATCCGCCACCATTGACGAGCGAAGCAATGTCAAACATAACAAGCAAAGCGATGTTAAGACCCAGGTTATGTAAAAGCTAAAAGTGTGGTGGAATTGATGCGCCACCATTGACGAGCAAAGCAATGTCAAAAATAACGAGCAAAGCGATGTTAAGACCCAGGTTGTGTAAAAACTAAAAGAGTGGTGGAATTGCAAGGCGCATAGAGAGGAAGTGCCCTAGTGGGCATGACGAACGTAGCAACGCAGCAAGTGCGCCGTTATTTTAGTTTTTAGAAGTGTCTACGATTTTGTTGCTGCCGATCCATGGCATCATCTCACGAAGACCATTACCAGTCTGCTCGATCAAAGATGCTTTAGCATTAGTACGCTCAGCATTCATACGAGGATAACCTGCTTGACCCTCAAGGATGAAGTCTTTTGCAAAACGGCCATCTTGGATCTCTTTTAGGATCTCTTTCATAGCTGCTTTTGAATGCTCGTTGATAACACGCTTACCAGAAACATAGTCACCGTACTCAGCAGTGTTAGAGATAGAGTAACGCATATCAGCGATACCGCCCTCAAACATCAAGTCAACGATAAGCTTAAGCTCATGTAGACATTCAAAGTATGCAAGTTCTGGAGCGTAACCCGCTTCAGTAAGTGTTTCGAAACCAGCTTGTACCAATGAAACAGCACCACCACAAAGAACAGCCTGCTCTCCGAAAAGGTCAGTTTCTGTTTCGTCTTTAAACGTTGTTTCGATGATCGCCGTACGACCGCCACCGATAGCAGATGCATAAGAGAGAGCAAGCTCTTTAGTAGTACCTGAAGGGTTGGCACCGATAGCGATAAGGTCAGGGATACCGCCGCCGCGAACAAACTCAGAACGTACAGTATGACCTGGAGCTTTTGGAGCGATCATAGTAACATTGATGTTTGCAGCTGGAGTAATACGTCCGTAGTGGATGTTAAAACCGTGACCAAAGGCGATAGTTGCACCATCTTTTAGGTTTGGAGCGATTTCAGCTTCGTAGATCTCTTTCTGATTTTCATCAGGAAGAAGGATCATTACCATGTCAGCAGCAGCTGACGCTTCAGCAACCGTCATAACTTTAAAGTTTTTAGCCTCAGCCTTAGCCCAGCTAGATCCATTTTTGCGAAGACCAACAACAACCTCAACACCGCTGTCACGTAAGTTTTCAGCGTGTGCGTGTCCTTGAGAACCGAAACCGATCATTGCAACTTTTGTGCTTTTGATCAATTCGATATTACAGTCTTTGTCGTAGTAAACATTCAATGCCATGAATAGTCCTTCATATTGTGCCTCATTATGAGGCTAAAATTTCGCGGATTATATCCTAAATAAATGTAAAGTTTGTTTACGTTGAGCTTAGCTTACTTCATAGAAGCATATCATTTAATTTAGGCGTGATAGAATTCGGTACTTAAAATATTATGGATATCAAAATGAAAAAATTCAACCTTGTAAAAGAGATCATCGTCATTGCCCGTGATGAACTGCTTAAAGCAATCAACACCAATAAAGAGTTTGCCATAAATTATAAGGGTGAAGTCGTGTCGCCTCCTTATGCCAACAATGAGATCTGTATCTTTAAAGGCAAGGCCGAAGCGCCAAAAGCGTCTGCTCTCTCTATGCCTAAACCGCAGACAATTGCTCAGATCTTGGGCAAAAACTACAAAGTGGTTGAAGATGAAGACCGTGTTCTTGTTAAAGCAGCCGGCAACTGGCAAGAGCTTATCGGTATGAACCTTCCTAGTGCTGAGTATGACGATACAACATCAGACGGTGTTGCCGAATTTGGTGATCAAGAGATGGAGGATATGGGTTGGACGGCAACCGACTTTGACATTGACTACCGTGACATGGTGGAAGAGATAGAGTCTAAAGTAGACGGTGTGATCTTCTGTATTGAACAAGAGAGTCCTTACCAGTTCAGCGGTATGGGCATTGTTTTCAATATCCAAGAAGCGAGAGATGTTCTTTTTAACTACTGCCAGAACATCATCAAAGAGAAACTTGCAAACGACCCTGATTTCACTCCCGACAAGTTGACAGATGACGAAGAAGCTGCTGCAAAGTTTTTTAAAGCACTTTAACGACTCAAAATGTTAGCCCTTATCTGTCGGGGTTAGCCCGCAGCCATCTCTCTAAAATAATCATTGCCGCTATCGAATCAACACGTCCATCACGTTTATACTTGATCTGACCCTTCATTATCCCCTCCGCCTCAATAGAACTGCCGGCTTCATCTTGGTTGTATACAGGGATTTGACAATCAACAAGGTTCATAAAGTGTGCTACACGACGACGCATCTCATCTTCAGAACTGCCGCCCATCGGTATACCCACAACAACGGCATCGACTTCCCACGCATCGATGACCTTTTTAACAGCTTCTGCAGCTTGATTGCGGTTTTTACGTTCAACAGCATCGAGCGGTGTGACAATACCCTGTCCTCCGCTGTACGCTAAGCCTATACGTTTAAGACCCAAGTCAATAGCTATAATCTTCAACCTATTTCCCTAAGCAAAATGAGCCGAACATCTTGTCAAGCATCTCATCATTGTCAAAAGGCCTGGTGATCGAGGCCATCGCATGAATGGCCTGGTTCATGTGAAAAGAGAAGATCTCAAGGTCCTGGTCGCCAAGCGGTTCGATCGCTTCATTGATCTCAACCAAGGTGTTTCGAACGGCTTCGATCTGACGAGTAGAGATGAGCATCATCTCATCAGAGACATTTTGACGGTCCATGATCGCTTTGAGGTCAGAGATCAATTCACTGCCGTTCTCCTTTACACTGAGAGCCCTCGGCGAAAAGGGTTCGAGAACTGCTCTGTCAAAACGCTGTTCAAGATCTTGTTTATTGATGACACAGATAAATTCTCTATCCTCTTTATGGGCATTCATCAATTCAATGATCTTTCTATCTTCGTCATCTAGGACACGGCTGCCGTCAAAGATAGCAATAACAATATCGCTCTCCTCCACTGCTTCTATAGAACGTTCGATTCCGATACGCTCTATCTCATCTCCAGCTTCACGGATACCTGCTGTATCGACTATACGGATCATATGTGAACCTATCTTGACCTCTTCTTCTATGGTGTCGCGCGTCGTTCCCGCGATCTCACTCACAATAGCGCGATTGTAATGCAGCAGTGCATTAAGCAGTGAACTCTTACCAACGTTGGGTTTACCGATCAAAGAGACCTTGAACCCCTGCATAAGTCCTTGACGGCTCTCACTTGCCTGCAGTGTTCGCTGCAGGTTTATAGAGATCTCACTTAGTCGAGCCTGTATCTGCTCTATAAGGTCTTGAGGAAGATCTTCTTCTGCATAGTCGATCGTCACTTCAGAGTAGGCTAAAGCATATAAAAGCTGATCACGCACCTCTTCAACATACTCACGCAGTGACCCCTTCATCTGCTTGGCCAAAATCTTGGCCGCATCTTCACTTTTGGCTTCAATAAGCTGTGCAATAGCTTCTGCTTCAGTAAGGTCAATACGCCCGTTCATAAAGGCACGTTTGGAGAACTCGCCCGGCTCTGCCAGTCTGGCACCGGCCTCCAGTGTCGCTTTCAAGATCGCCTGTGCGACAACGACACCGCCATGACACTGAAACTCAACAACATCCTCACCGGTAAAACTGTGTGGACCTTGAAAATAGATCGAGATAGCCTCATCGATCAATTCATCTTTGGCATTATAGAGCGGTGTCAAGTGGGCATAACGCACGTTAAATGCCTCTCGTTTAGCCACCGTTTTAGCAATAGAGAGCGCATTGTCGCCACTCAGACGGATGATGGCAATCGAGCCAACCCCGTACGCCGTAGCAACAGCTGTAATAGTATCATTCATAGATTATCCAATATATATAGTGATGAAATTTTAGCTAAAAAAGAAGAAAAGCAGGAATCAAATAAGAGGTGAAATCCAACAGATGCAGTGAATAGATTAAAATTTCAGATTTGGTACAAGTTGTGCCGGGTGTGATGCCGAAGGTGTACTCCGGTACATCGAGAGGTGAACCCCGGTGCAAATTGTGCCGAAGCTGGAACTTTTAATAAGAGTTGTAGCCGTTTATTATGATGAACTTCGATCCGTCTCGCGTTGAGCGAATCGCAACATACTTATCCGGATACTGTTCGCGAAGCTGTTTTAACGCGATCTGTACTAAAACACCGTCCAAGACCTTAGTCTGAGCTCGACCGTCTCGGTCAATAGACTCACACACCCCGACAAGATAACGGGTGATCGACTCTTCCTGGTTTTTTAAAAATTCTGCGATCTCCAAACGTAGCTGGAAACCATATTTGGCATTTAGCCAGTTAAAGATCATATAAGAGAGTGCTTTATAGCGATATCCCTCTTTACCGATAAGAAGTGCCGCATCAGTACCATTAAAATTTAACATCAAGGTGTTCTCATCATAAACAGTGACCTCGATCTCATTAAGCTCAAAACAGATTTTCGAAAAAAGTTTATTGATCTGTATCTCTACCTCGGTAGCTATATCTTCAATGTTCTCAAAGCTCGCTTCTTCCTCATCATCAAACATCCCTTCAATAGCATCTTCAATATAAGCATTTTGCTCATCTTCTTCATCTTCATCTTGGTCGGTCACAAAAGAGGTTGGCAAAAATGTGTCATTCAAGGTACGTGGCTGAGGTATTTCAGATTTGTATGGTGCTGATTCAGGTTCAACTTGCTCGGATTCAAAAGACAGATTATCTTCCGCTATGGCAACGGCTGGTGCAACAATCTTCTCTTCGACTGTTGACGTGCTCTCTGCCGGCCTGTTTTTACGTAATGCAACGATGATCGCACTTTTTGCAAAAAATCCTAAAAAGCCGCTGGAGTGATGCTGGATGATCTCGACTTGAAGCTCTGTTACAGAGCACTCTAATTGTTTGGCCGCTTCCGAGTAAGCTGCCTCAAGAGTTTTTGATTCGATCTTAAGCATTTTAGGACTCGCCACGTACTTGTTTCATTGCTTTCATTGCTGCGAATTGTTTATTAACAATAAACTGCTGCGTAATTGAGAAGATGTTGTTCACGAACCAATACAGAACCAAGCCCGATGGGAAGGTAATAAAGAAGAATGTAAAGATAACCGGAAGGTATTTAAATATCTTCTCTTGCATTGGGTCTGTAAAGTTGTTCGGTGTAATGTGCTGCTGGTAGAACATCGTTGCACCCATCAAAACCGGTAAGATGTAGTATGGGTCCATACGTGAAAGGTCATTAACCCAAAGGATCCACTCTGCGCCTTGAAGTTCAACCGCATTTAAAAGAACACGATAGATCGCAAAGAAGATAGGGATCTGTAGTACCAGCGGCAGACAACCGCCAAGTGGATTAGCACCCTCTTTTTTGTAGGTCTCCATCACTGCCGCATTCATACGTTGCGGATCGCCCTTGTGTTTTGCCTGGATCTCTTTGATCTTAGGCGCAACATCTTTCATCTTCTGCATAGAGAGCATCCCTTTGTACGTCAGAGGGAAAAGGATCATCCGGATGAGAAGTGTCAAGGCGATGATCGCCCAACCCCAGTTTCCAAAGATACCGTGTAACCACAGAAGAACGCTGAACAGTGGGGCAGATACAAATGTGAACCAGCCGTATTCAATGGCATTAACAAGGACAGGATCGATTGATTTCAGAACCTTGTAATCTTTTGGCCCGATATAACCGTTAAATGTAAAGTTTTTAGAACCATCAATATAGACAGTCGGGTTAGCTTCACGGTCACTGTCAACCGTAACAGTGACATTTGGGTTAAGACCGTAAAAGATCGAAGCAAAGTATTGGTCGAACGACGATGTCAGGTGAACATCGCTGAAGGTCTTACGTCCTTCAGCATCATCATCTTCAACAACCTCTGTCAAACCATCTGCATGATAGACCATTGCCCCATGAACAGCCATCATCATTTGACCTTCACGAGAAACGTGTTGACCTAGATAAACAAAATAGCGGGTATCGTTAGAAAGTACGATATTGACATCATAGTGACCATCTGCATAGATCGTCATCTTTTTAACAACGGTCTGATTGCTCAGTTTTTGCTGCATTGTAATAACGACTGAACCACCATCGTCAATCTTCGCTTCGCGGACATTAGTTGTATAGGGGGTAGTTAATGACTCTTTGTTCATATCGGCATCAGCAAAACGGATGTGCAGCGGCTTCGTCCCCACTTGTGCGACCATCTCAGAGTGAATATTGTCGTTATTATTGTATTTTTCGGCTTTGAGGACTTTAGACGCAATACGACCGAGTGTATCGATTGTCATACTAAACTCTTTAGCCTCAATACGCACTAGGTTACTGGAGGTTGAAGAGGGAAGTTGTTCATCCACAGCAATAGTGTGATCGAGACGTGCATCTGGCAACGAGGATGTCGTCGATGCAGATGTTTGCACAGCAGCACTCTGTGTTTTGGCGGTTGCATTTGCTTCTGCATCTGGCTGTTCAGGTGGAAAAATAGCAGTATACGCTACAAAAAATACAAATGAGAGGACTACGGCTAAAATCAGACGTTGGTTAGCAGACATATTGTTTAACAAGGATTACCCTTTGAATCGGAAATTTTTTATGATAGATATTTGTTTGTTCTTTGTCGGAACGAGCCAATACTTTATCGAATTTATGGTTAAATTTTCCGGTTTTTCGCAGAAAAAATGTTTTTGTGGATAATCTATTCCGCCTGGGAACAGTTGGTTGCATGAAAGTATACGTAAAGCCGATCTGTAAAATGCAATATAAAGTGGATTTTCTTCAAATTGCCACTTTGCATATTCTGAGCAGGTTGGGTAGTATCGACAACTTCCGTAGCCGATTAGAGTAAAAAACTTTTGGTAAATACCGAGAAGTCTAAGTAGTGCTTTTCTGATCATCTGTTATGCAGCCTGCACGTTGTAAAATTTTGGTAAGATCGAATTGGAGTTGTTCATAGGTGGTCGAGGCCAAAGCCTCTTTTGCGACCAAAACGTAAGAACCATCTTTAAGATGGGGGCACTGCTCTGCAAAGATCGCTCGCATTCGGCGTTTAGACCGACTGCGGACTACTGCATTACCCACTTTTTTGCTGGCAGTGAAGCCATATTTATGGACTCCCTGTTGAGGGAGATAGAAGAGGACCAAAGAGCGCGAGTGCTGGCTCTTGCCTCTTCTATAGACGAATTGAAACTCGCCGTTTTTTTTGAGAATCGAAAAACTGTTTACACAGTTAGTGATTTTCTACCTTTTGCACGACGACGGTTAATTACACGACGACCGTTTTTAGTTGCCATACGAGCGCGAAAACCGTGAGTACGTTTACGTGGCGTACTATGGGGTTGGTATGTTCTTTTCATAAGTCATATCCCTTAAATAATTTTTAGCTCGCAATAATACGAAACTCTTACTTAAAGTGTGGTTAAGGTTTGCTATTTTGTCGGTTAAAGTTACTCTTTTGCTTCTATTCAGGTGAAAAATAGAGTAAATGTATGAACGGCACTAATCAAAAGTATTGGTTCAGCCATAAATATCTTATCTATTAATGCCCGTAAATATTTTCAAGTATGCAGTATGGTTAAATTCGTCAATGCTTTGACATCACTTCTCATATCAACTTGTTTTATTGGCTGTACCGGCAAAGAGAGTTTTAATACGACTCCTCTTCTTAAACAAGAATTTAAACGCCCAAAATCAGTTTTGCAAGAGAAATATCCTGACATCATTAGCTATTCAGGTTTTAACACATATGCGCAAAACAGGGTTCAATTAAACTATTTGACGCAACAGTGGTGAGAAGCAAATATAATTGAGACACAGTTAGGCAAGCATGCAATTGTTGTAGGAGAAATAGTAGCTTTCAGTTTTATTTGCACTCCGGAGATAGCTCTTTTTGGAGGTGCTGTCATCTTTTCGTTCTCTATCTGTAAATACAAGATAAGCAGAGTGGTCAGTTCTCGCGCAGGATCATCTGGTACTTACTTCTTGGCAAATCCTGTGGTTAAAAATATCTCTCGTAAAAACAGGGTTAAAGAGAGGATTAGTGAGACCATCGCCAATATAAAGAGTAGTGCGATCAATAAGTACTCTTCAAACTCCAACATCGCACTTAAAAACATCGTAACGATGACAACTGCCACCAGTAAACCCGTTACCGTACAAAAAAGTATGGCGAGGTTCATGTTACGCATCCGTTTGGCAAGAGAGTCCCGACGGGCTTTTATATAGTCTGCCGTAAAGCTTTTAGGTATGTCGTCTCCGTAATGGTCAAACTTTTCTATTTTATCGATGATCCGTGAAAGTCTGCCCGTGAAAACATTTAAGAGGGCACCTACCGCTGCAAGCAAAAAGACGGGCGCCACCGCAAGTTGTATAAGCTGGGCAACGCCATTGACAGCAGTAACATCGGCTAAGGGAATCAACATATCGCCTCCTACTCTAAAAGAAAATCTCGTAACGGTTCTTGCACATGCGATTGATCAAGCGTTTTTGTAATATCTAAAAGTTCCTGCTTCATCTTTACGTGACAATCTTTGCACTCCTGAATCACTTCATGTTCCAAAACACCATTATTTATCTTTTCCATAGGGTGACAGGCGAAGCAGTCACTGCCGCACTCTGCCATAGAACTGGGAACAGCACTGTGACAGTTAATGCAGCTCAACATCGGTTTGTGGCGCAGGTCTGTCAAGATATTTTTTTCCAAAGAAGGATGACACGTGAGACAATCACCGGTGCAGGCCATCAGTGAAAAGGTTAAAAAGAGAAAGAGAGCTACTATTTTTTTCATATGCTAATTATACGTATTAAAGGTGAATAGCGAGGAGAGGGGATCTCCCCATTCTCTTAGCTGACAACAACGCTGATCTCGTCGTCTTTGGCATCAAACGCAACCGTGTTCCCCTCGCCGACCTCGCCGCTAAGGATCAGGTCCGCCAGGCGGTCTTCTACAATTTCATAAAGGGCACGTTTGAGGGGACGTGCTCCATAGACCGGATCAAATCCCACATTGGCAACCAGTTGTTTCGCAGCCTCACTCATTGTCAATGTGATGTCACGTTCGTTGACTTTGTTAACGATCTCCTGGAAGAATAGGTTAACAATGCCGACAATCTCATTTTCACCCAGTGGATTAAAGATGACAATATCATCAAGACGGTTCAAAAATTCCGGTTTAAACTTGCTCTTTAACTCACCCAGAACAACATGCTCCAGGCCCGGATCACCATGCATACTCATGATCTTGTCACTGGCAATGTTAGATGTCAAGATGATGATAGTGTTTGTAAAACTGACCGTCACCCCTTTGTTGTCTGTCAATCGGCCGTCATCCAAGACCTGCAAAAGCATATTAAAGACATCCGGATGCGCTTTTTCGACCTCATCGAAAAGAATAACGCTGTACGGTTTACGACGTACCGCCTCCGTAAGCTGTCCACCTTCATCGTAACCGACATATCCAGGAGGTGCACCGACTAAACGAGAAACTGCGTGTTTCTCCATATACTCACTCATGTCAAAGCGTATCAACGTATCTTGAGAGTCAAACAAAAACTTTGCCAAGGTTTTAGCCGTCTGTGTCTTACCGACACCGGTCGGCCCCAGGAACATAAACGAGCCGATAGGGCTGTTTTTGTCAGAGAGTCCGGCTTTATTGCGTTTTATAGCGCGCGCCACGGCGAAGGTCGCTTTCTTTTGACCGATCACATCTTTATCCAACTCATCTTGAATGTGCAAGACTTTATCTTTTTCGCTCTGCAGCATCTTCGTCACAGGAATGCCGGTCCAACGGCTGACGATGCCGGCGATAGACTCCTCATCCACACTGTTTTTAAGCAGGACCCCCTCTTTCTGCATCTCAACCCACTTCGCTTGAAGCGCTGCTTCTTCATCATTAAACTTAGGGATTTCACCATATTCAATAGAGGCCGCCTTCTCAAAATCACCACTGTTTCTGGCTGATTCTGCTTCTCGACGTTTTGATTCAATACTGTTTTTAATGCTGGCAATACGGTCAAAGACCTCTTTCTCCTGCTCAAACTGTGTCTCTAATGAGCGTTTTTTCTCTTCGGCATCTGCCAGCTCTTTCTTGATCTCTTCAAGACGTTTTTCGTTCGAAGCATCAACATCCATCTTCAACGCTTCACGTTCAACATGCAGTTCCTGAACTTCACGCTTGACTGCCGCCAATACGTTTGGCTCTGACTCGATCTGCATCTTCAGTTCTGCTGCAGCTTCATCAATCAGATCGATCGCTTTATCCGGTAAAAAACGGTCTCCGATATAACGTTCTGAGAGCTTCGCCGCTGCGATCAGTGCGGAGTCGGTAATGGTGACATTATGGTGTGCCTCTAAACGTTCTTTAATACCGCGCAATATCTGCAACGATTGATTGATGCTCGGTTCAGCCACCGTAACCGGCTGAAAGCGACGCTGAAGTGCCGTATCTTTTTCAAAAAACTTGCGATACTCTTTAAGCGTTGTCGCACCGATAGTATGCAGTTCACCGCGGGCAAGCGCAGGTTTCAAAATGTTGGCTGCATCCATACCGCCCTCACCGGCTCCTGCACCGACTATCGTGTGGATCTCATCAATAAACAGGATGATGTTACCGCTCTTTTTAACTTCGTCGATCACCGATTTCAGACGGTCTTCAAACTCGCCTCGGTACTTTGCGCCGGCAATAAGAGCCGACATGTCCAGTGCCACGACACGCTTGTTTTGAAGACTAAGCGGTACCTCTTTGTTATAGACACGCTGTGCAAGCCCCTCCGCCAGTGCTGTTTTACCGACACCGGGCTCTCCCAAAAGGATCGGATTATTTTTTGTTTTTCGGATCAGGATCTGCATCATACGGTTGATCTCTTCATCTCGCCCGATGACAGGTGCCAGTTTCCCTTCTGCCGCTTCTGCAGTAAGGTCAATACCATATTTTTCAAGGCTTTCAAGGTTCTCATCGGCTGTCTGAGACTCGATCTTCTGGCCGCCGCGCATCGCTTCAAAAGTCTTGGTGAGCTCCATCATGTCGACATATTTCGACAAGATGCTTTTGAACAGTTCCTCTTTCATATTTGCCAGTATAAAGGTATCGACCGCTAAAAAGCTGTCCCCCAGCTTTGTCATCTCACCAACACCGCGTTCAAGCGCCTGAACAAGGTTTCGGGAGATGCGAATACTCTCTTTAGAAACCGATGAGGATTTAGGCAGTTTCTCTGCCATAGACTTAACATCCAACTCTATGGCTGTTTTATCTATATTCATTTTATTAAAGGCTTGGTTTAAAACCGAGTTGCTGTTGGTAAGCAGCGCCCAGAAAAAATGTACCGGTTCTACTTCCATATTTTTATTGTGCAGTGCCAGTGAAAGTGCCGATTCTACTGACTGTGTCATCTGGTGGGTTAGTTTTTCAAAAATTGTATTCATAAAGTTTTTCCTTTTAAATTGTATATAAATTATTATAGCACCTTGAGTCTACCTTTGTCAAGTTAAGTTGACAGCAGGTGACTAAGGTCCATCCGATGTGTTTAGTACTCTATATGTTACATCATACATCGCTTGAGCTAATGATCTTTGCTAATTGCTTCATAGTACTATGATTCAACTTTTTATTTGAGTACAAGCCCCCCTCTGCTATTGCACCAGGGATAGACCGGCACGAGAGTTTTTTGTTTTTTTGCCCAGGGCCGGCCCCTTGGGTACAGATTATTACGATTAGTGGGATAATTGTATTTAGTCTAAGATCAAGAGCAACCGTCAGCAGATTCCGCCGATTTTACAGATTATTTATTAGTCTTTATAGCAGTAGTATCAAAGAGTATTTTCTTTTTTTACCCACGGATTAATAGGATAAGTAGGATTAGTTTTTGAAAAAGAAAAGAAAAGAGCAAGGTCAAGAGCGTTCTGTCCACGAATTTCACTAATTTCACGAATTATTTATTAGTCTTTATAGCAGTCATTATTGAATAGAACTTGCTCTTTAATTCGTGCCATTCGTGTAATTAGTGGACTAGGCTCTTAGCTCTTGCTCTTTACGATACGGAATTCTGTATCGTGAAAAAAGGAAAGAGGCGTCAATAAACTTCAAATGCCAAACACAAATTACTTAAACTCAAAAATTTCGATTTCCATTTTTAAGGAGTCCCCGGAATAGGCTGCAGGCATCGCCCGAATACAAATTGATAATTAACCAACATTTAACTATAATATCACCTTTAAAATTACTTGCAAGAATGGGTACAAATGAAAAACAAAAAATTTATGTTTCTGGGGGCCGTAAGTGCTCTCATCGCGGCAAGCCTCACCTTCAACACCACCCTTTTGGCCAAAGATGATGTCGTAAAAACACCCATCGATCAGCCGACTGTAGAGGCTTCACGTCTTCAGTCCTTGGCTAAATTCACAAAAGTACTCAGCATTGTAGAAAAGTACAACGTCGACAATCTCACTATTGAAGAGTTGATGGACAAATCGCTTAAAGGGATGATGACCAACCTTGATGCGCATTCAAGCTACCTTGACGCTAAAAGTTTTGAGAGTCTGAAAGTTCAGACAAACGGTGAATTTGGCGGCTTGGGCATCACTGTCGGTATGAAAGACGGCGCATTGACCGTTATCGCACCTATCGAGGGGACACCTGCAGACAAAGCCGGTATGAAAGCCGGTGATATCATCTTAAAGATAGATGACAAATCAACGCTTGGTATGGGACTTGACGATGCTGTTAACATCATGCGCGGTAAAAAAGGGGACCCGATTGATTTGACAATCGTACGCAGCGGAGAGGCACAGCCTCTTGACATTCATATCATACGCGACATCATCCAGATAGAGTCCGTTTACACCAAGACAATCGGTGATGACATACTCTATATCCGGGTAACAAGCTTTGATAAAAAAGTAGTCGAAGATGTCTCTAAAGCAGTAAAACAGAACCAAGCAATGAGTAAAGGGATCATCTTAGACTTGAGAAACAATCCTGGCGGTCTTCTTGACCAAGCTGTCGGACTTGTTGATATCTTTGTTGACGAAGGTATTATTGTTTCTCAAAAAGGCCGTGACTCTCGTGAAAATGAGACCTACCGTGCAAAAGCAGCCACAACCTTGACAAAAGTGCCACTTCTTGTTCTTGTCAACGGCGGGAGTGCTTCAGCATCCGAGATCGTCAGCGGCGCACTTCAGGACCAGAAGCGCGCTGTTGTTCTTGGGACAAAGACCTTTGGTAAAGGCTCCGTACAAGTCATCTTGCCAATTACAGCGACAGATGCGATCAAACTTACCGTTGCACGTTATTACCTGCCGAGCGGACGGACCATCCAAGCAGTCGGTGTTACGCCGGACATCGAAGTTCTTGCCGGAACGGTCGACACCAAAGAGAACAAATTTGCGCTGAAAGAGTCTGACCTTAAAAAGCACCTTGAAGGTGAACTGGAAAAAGTCAATGGCGACCAAGAGAAAGAAGCGACTGATGCTATAAAAGACGATGAGAAAAACATCATCACAGCAGAACAGTTAACAAAAGATATTCAACTCAAAGAGGGAACTGACATTATGAAAGCCCTAATCATAATCAAAGGATAACAAAATGGAAAAACGCGAACTACTTTATGAAGGTAAAGCAAAAAGACTTTACACCACAGACGAACCAGAGATCCTGATCTCAGAATTCAAAGATGACTTAACAGCATTTAATGGCCAAAAAAAGTCAAGTGAAGCCGGTAAAGGGGTTCTTAACAACAAGATCTCTACAGAACTATTTAAAGTCTTGGAAGCAGAAGGCATTCCAACACACTTCATCGAGATGATGGATGACAACCACATGCTGCATAGACGCGTTGATGTTATTCTGATAGAAGTGATTGTACGAAACATAGCTACAGGCAGCCTCAGCCGCAACCTTGGAATCGAAGACGGTCAGATCCTTCCATTTACACTCGTTGAGTTTGACTACAAAAATGATGAACTGGGTGACCCTAAACTCAATGATCAGCACGCATTGATCCTGGGTCTTGTTGACTACCAGGATGAGTTGGACAAACTTCGTCGTATGGCGCGTCAGGTAAATGACATCCTGAAGCCCTACTTTGCAGCAAAAGGGCTTAACCTTGTTGACTTCAAACTTGAGTTTGGTAAGGACAAAGACGGCAACATCATCTTAGTCGATGAGATCTCTCCTGACAACTGCCGTTTCTGGGATGCTAAGACAGGCGAGAAGATGGATAAAGACCGTTTTCGTCAAGGCTTAGGCGGACTTACATTAGCGTACGAAGAAGTACTTAACAGAATTTTAAACAAATAAGGAAGACAATGACTGCAATTATTAATATCTCACTAAAAAACGGTGTACTTGACTCTCAGGGTAAAGCAGTGCATCACGCACTCAAATCGCTTCAGTTTAACAATGTTGATGATGTACGTGTCGGACGACAGGTCGTATTGACACTGAACGCAACAGATGAAGCGACTGCACGTGCAGAAGTAACGAATATGTGCGAAGAGCTGCTTGCCAACACTGTTATCGAAGATTACGAAATTGAGATCATTGCATAATGAAAGTAGGTATTGTACAATTTCCTGGAACCAACTGTGAATACGACACACAGTACGCTTTTGAAAAGCTAGGTGCTCAAACAGCAATTCTTTGGCATCAAGAGACAGCTATCGCTGATGACATCGACCTTGTTGTCATTGCCGGAGGGTTCTCTTACGGTGACTACCTGCGTTCAGGTGCTATCGCTTCTAAATCACCGATCATGAAAGCTGTTAAAGCCTATGCTGAAGCGGGTAAAAAAGTATTGGGGATCTGTAACGGTTTTCAAGTCTTGACTGAGACACACATGCTGCCGGGTGCGCTTAACCGCAACGAACACCTGCACTTTATCTCGAAACACCACCACTTAAAAGTGGTCAACAACAGCAATGACTTTTTATGCAAGTTTGAAAAGAGCGATGTCGTCAACATCCCTATCGCTCACCATGATGGAAACTTCTTTATTGACGACGCAGGTCTAAAAGGGCTTTATGACAATGAACAAGTCCTGCTGCAATACTGTGACAAAGATGGTGCGACCTCGAATCCTAACGGCTCAGTAGACTCTATTGCAGGTATCTGTAACAAAGCGAAAAACGTCTTTGGTCTTATGCCGCATCCTGAACGTGCTATGGAAGATATTCTAGGATCAACTGACGGCATTAAGATGCTTGAAGGGCTGATGTAAGTTTTGAAAAGAGTCCTCTTTGTTTTGACCCTGCTCGTAGCAGCTTTTTTAACACCAGCATCACTGCAGGCGAAACAGCAAGTGATCTATCTTTCTTATCATGATGATACCGACAAAAAAAGTATCCCTGAACGTGTCTTCAACGGCGAATATTTCTCTATTACTGTAAAAGCACTCTCAACTATCAGACAACATGACAAGCTCCAGTACCGTTTTAAAGGCGGTCGCGGTGCCACCCTTCAAAGCCGTTTGCCTCAACGTAAAGATGAAGGTTCCTATGTCTTAGACACCTTCTATTTTTTGGCGACTTCAAATACGTTAATACTCCCTGATATCACGGCATCTATCGGGAACGAGCAGTCGACACTGCAGGGTGAAAAGATCGAAAGTGTTTCACTAAACCCGGATAATAGATTTGCCGGAATTTTGGCTGATAGATTTGACGTCATCACTGTCGATGCCAAAAAGTATGACAATCAACACAATATCATCACCTTCGATGCTGAAGCCAAGCACTGTAATATCAATGCCTTTAAACTCAGGGGTGCGAACGAACAGGGTTTTGAAAGTGTCAAAAGCGGTATCACGACATCAAGCATGACATACTATGCTGTTATACCGAAAAAATTTGAGACCTTGGAGTTCACCTACTTCGATCTTGTCAACGAGCGCTATATGAAGGTGAAGATCCCTATCGAAGTCATTGATGACTCTGTCTCGACACAAAGTGATCTTAAACCGACAGAAAACAAAAACTATGTGATCAAGATCGCTGCCGCCGGTATTGTCATTGTTCTTGCACTCATACTGTTAATCGTCTACCGTAAATGGTGGATCACTCTTTTTATTGTTGCTCCTGGGATATACATTGCTTTGCAGGCAACACCTGCAGAGAATATCTGTGTCAATGCCGATGCACCGCTCTATCTTCTCCCAATAGAGAATGCAACTGTGTTTGAGACACTCTTGTCTGAAGGGATGTTTGAGGTTAAACACAGTGTAGAAGGGTATAAGCAGATCACGTATGAGAACAAAATAGGGTGGGTCAGTGAAGACGATATTTGCACGGATTAACTGGGCCTATGATCTGATCATTATCTTTATCGGCTTAGCCCTCAAGATCGTTGTTTGGCCAATCGTACCAAAACCTTACGGGTCAAAGATCGCATCTTGTTTTATCCATCTATTTATGTTCAATCCTATCAAAAAAATCGGTAAGATCGATCCGGAAGCGGAAATGCTGATTGCTAACCACCAAAGTGATATTGACATCTCTTGCCTTGAATGTTCCACAACACGTGACCTTGCCTGGGTTGCCAAAAAAGAGCTGTTTTCCGTACCGTTTTTTGGTCTGGCTATCCGTATCTCCGATGACATCCCTGTAGACCGAGGCAGTAAGTCGGCCCTGGTCTCATTGGTAAAAGAGAGTAAAAAGCGCATTGACCAGGGTCGCTGCGTTGTGATGTTTCCCGAAGGTACACGTTCCAACGGTAAAGAGATGCGCACCTTTAAACCCGGAGCCAAGATGGTTGCCGACAAATACAGACTTCGGGTACAGCCTGTTGTCCTTATCAACACTGCACGTTATTTCGATCTCAAAAACAGAAGTGCACAAACAGGGGCGGTCACGGTTGTATACCTTGACTCTTTCATCGCGTCAAAAGAGAACCCTGATTGGCTCACAGACCTTCGGACCACCATGCAAGAAGTCTACAACGACTACCTTGCGAAACTGGACAATAGATAATGAGCTGGCAGACACTGCTTGCAATCGGTGCAGGAGGTTTTCTTGGTGCAGTTTTACGTGCCTATCTTAACGGTCTGATCACACACCATCTTCCGCATACCCTCCCGTTTGGAACACTGGGCGTCAACCTTATCGGTTCGCTGGCAATCGGTATTTTGTTTGCCATCTTTGCCAATACCACACAAGACACCCTCCTCTCTGTCGAGATGAAATCATTTCTTACAACAGGCGTGCTTGGTGCATTGACCACCTACTCGACTTTTGCGATGGAGAGTTTCTTTCTGCTCCAAGGGGGCAGCTATTTTCTGGCTGCTGCCAATATGGCAATGAATCTCTTTGGGACCGTCTTGATGGCTGGTGCCGGTTTTACACTTACCTCCTCCCTCTTTAAATAAAGAACCGGCTCAAACATCACTTTTATAAAGTGATCAGATCCGGTATTGCCGATGAAAACCTCTCTTCTGCCGAATCCTCGTCACTCAACACAATCTTGACAACCAGTGATCCATATTTTTAAAAACTGTCTCATCGCTACCCTCCATTGCAAAAGAACCTGTCTTTCTGGTCTGCCTTTGCATCAGTGCGTCTGTTGACATCTTTTCAGTAAGGTTGTCGATAAGCCATCAACAACGTTTGGACTTTTGCACCATGGTTTTATAATTGTATTGGTATGTACAACAGCCAACAAAACATATGACACAAGAGATCAGATAAATTTCTTCCTTTATTATATTTATGGACAAAAGGAGAGACTTTTGCAGTGAAGTAAAACTTACACTTCACTAATACTATGATGTTATAGTACTAATGTTACAAATAACAACGATAAAGGATTTTTATGAAAAATTTGAATATTAAAGTAGGAAGCATACTGCTAGGCCTCTCTGTTATCGCAACATCTGTTATGGCCGGACAGCATAGTATAGATAGTTCAACGACAACTGTCAGTACAACTAAAACGGTCAGTGAGGATGAGACAGAAAACCTGCTGTATATGCGTGAAGAAGAGAAGTTAGCGAGAGATGTCTATATTTTCGCCTATGCACAGTGGAGCAATACGGTCTTTGACAATATCTCTGAGAGTGAGCAGCAGCACACGGATAAAATATTATCTCTTTTAGAGAAATATAACTTGGAAGATCCGGCAACAGAGAGTGAAGGTGAGTTTACGAATGCGAAATTACAAGATCTCTATAATGATCTGATCGCTGAAGTGCAAAACTCAGAAGTCAGTGCTTTATATGTCGGAACGGCTATCGAAGAGATCGATATGATAGATATCTTCGATGCAATTGAGAGAACAGACAATAGAGATATTAAAACAGTTTATGAAAATCTATTAGAGGGTTCGAAATCACATCTGAGAGCATTTGTTAAAGCCTTGGAGACACAAGGTATCGTTTATGAACCAAGATTTATAGATGAAGATCTCTATAATGAGATCATAAGTGAATAATCACTTTTTACAACCGGCCGGCTTGGGGCATTGAGCACCTGCTCGACTTTTACAATAGCATTTCTATCTGCTACAGCCAGGCAGCTGCGTTCTGCCTGGCTGTCCAAATATGGCGATGAACCTCTTAGGTACTGTCATCTTGTCCGCAGCAGGCTTTGCACTCACCTCGGCACTATTTAAATAGTCTATTCTCTCTCTACCGAATCAATGAAAGCTCTTTTACCCGATCATTCAGCAACCGACTCTAAAAAAACTTCATAATCCGCATGCGAATGAAAAACAAATGTCACTTTCAGATCATGCTCTTTTAGCATCTCGTTTACCGATGTAAATGCAATAACCGCCGCTTCGCGTTTTGGATAACCGTAAATACCGGTAGAAATAGCTGGAAAAGCAATACTTTTACACCCGACCTTGATCGCCTCTTTTAGAGTGTTGACATAACAGTTTTTTAAAAGCTCGGAGCAGGCCTGCGCGCAAGATGCATAGATCGGACCGACTGTGTGGATGACATAATCAGCGGGCAGTTCGCCGGCTGTTGTGGCAACGGCTTCTCCTGTAGGCAGTCCATCAGGGTAGCGGCTGCTGCGAAGCTCTCTACACGCATTCAAAATCATACTGCCGCCTGCACGGTGGATCGCCCCGTCAACACCGCCGCCGCCAAGCAGAGAGCTGTTGGCGGCATTGACAATGGCACAGACAGCTTCCTGTGTTATGTCGCCGACTTTAGCGTCGATCTTCTCTGTTAACTGCTGACTTAGCATCACATTCCTAACGCAGTAACATCTCTGAATTTTTTGATTGTATCCAGGTAGGCATCCAGATTTTCAAATCGGTGATTGCCCCCTTTTTCAATAGAGAAGGCAGCCCCATCATATTTATCTTCTGCTTTTGTATAGTCTAACAGTTCATCGCCGGTCTGAAGCAGAAGAAGATAGCGTTTCGGATCATTCAGTCTGCCCACAGCAAACTGAAACAGGCTTTTGAGATGCTCACGTGTGAATTCAAAGGCGTCACCGCTGCACCAGTAGTGGTTGATTCCCACATAAGGGGCCAATGTAATAAAGGGTTGCGTGGAGGGGTTGATCAGCACCGTTTTGATGCCGTAGAGTTCACAAAAGTAGGTCGCATAGAAGCCGCCAAGCGAAGAGCCGATGATCAGCTCCACCTCATGTTCGAAGATCTGTCGTTTGATAAAAGTGATCGCGTCAACCGGATCCACCGGAAGATCGGGTGCCAACACCTTCTCTTCGCCAAAATAGTCTTTCAGCAGTTTACTTTTAGTCGAATTGCCGCAAGAGGCAAAACCGTGCAGATAGAGGATCATTCAGCCCCCTATTTCGATGATCTCGTCCGCGCACCATCGTGCCAGGTCAAGCTCATGGGTGATCAGCAGCATGGCCGTCGAATCAAGATGCTTGAGCAATAGTTTCATCACATCGAGTTGAATGACATTGTCCAATGCCGACGTCGGCTCATCAAGCAGCAGCAGCTGCGGTTTCATAAGAAGTGCCCGGACAATCGAGCAGCGCTGAAGCTGTCCGCCGGAGAGTTCATGGGGCTGTTTCTCTAATAGAGCGCGTTGCAGGTTCATCTCTTGCAGGTAACGGTCCATCCCCTTCAGCGAAGCAACATCCCTGATCTGGCTTATGATGCTGTATGTCGGGTGGAAGGAGGTGTAGGGGTCTTGAAAGACCTGAGAGACACGGCCTGAACGTACCTTGCCGTTTAAGGGTTTAAGATTGCCGAGTATCAGTTCAAAGAGTGTTGTCTTGCCTGAACCGCTGGCACCGACAACCGCTTTGATCTCCCCGCGGTTCAAGGTTAAGGAGAAGTCTTTATAGAGCAGTGTTTCCGGCGTATAGCCGAAATCCAGCTGCTCAACTTCCAGAACCGGATTCAACGAATCTGACCGCTTCCATATATCTTGAATTTGTAGGTGGTCAACCCTTCTACACCCATTGGTCCGCGTGCATGAAGTTTGTTGGTCGAGATCCCAACTTCAGCACCAAATCCAAATGAACCGCCATCGGTGAAACGTGTCGATGCATTGACATAGACCGCTGCAGCATCGATCGCATTTAAGAACAGCTCAGCCGAGGTGTAATTCTCTGTGACAATAGCTTCTGAGTGTCCTGAACTGAAACGGACAATATGCTCGATCGCACCATTAACACCGTCGACTACCTTGATGTTCAATATGTTGGCAAGATACTCAGTGTCATAATCTTCGTCGGTTGCATGTGCCACCTCGATGATCGCTTGCGTGTTGTCACACCCTTTTAGCTCTGTCATCGTCTCATCAAAAGCCATCTTTAACTTAGGCAATGTCTCTTTGGCGATCGCGCTGTCGACCAGAAGTGTCTCCATCGCATTACAGACACCAGGACGGTCCACTTTTGCATTCACTGCAATAGAGATCGCCATACCGATATCGGCATCTTTATCGATGTAGGTATGACACTGCCCCTTGTCATGTTTGACAACCGGAACAGTAGCATTTTCACTGACATAACGGATAAGCCCTGCCCCGCCGCGTGGGATAATAAGATCGACATATTTATCCATCTTGATAAGATTGGCAACACCTTCGCGAGACGCATCAGGCAAAAGTGAGATAAGGGCTTCCGGCAGTTTGTTTTTACGCAATATTGCACGTAGGATATCTGCAATCACAACATTTGAATGTTCTGCCTCTTTGCCGCCTTTCAAAACACAGACATTCGCTGATTTAAAACAGAGTGCCGCTGTATCTGAGGTAACATTTGGACGTGACTCATAAATGATCCCGATAACACCGATAGGGATACTGACCTTCTCGATCTTAAGCCCGGCATCTGTGACCCAGCCATCAAGTACACGACCTACCGGCTCTTTTAGTGCCGAGATCTCTTCAATCGCAACGGCCATTGCGTTAATACGCTGTTCATCGAGAAAAAGACGATCTTTAAGAGCCGGTGCCAACTTGTTCTCTTCTGCTGCACGCATATCTTTAGCATTTTCTTCCATAATATTCATTGTATTGGCCCGTAAAGATGCTGCCATCTCACGCAATATACGGTTTTTTTCATGCCCGCTTAAAAGTGCCAGAACACGTGAACTATCTTTTGCTTCTTGTAAAAATTGTTCCATTTTATCCCCATTTTCAGACATACACATATCTGTTTTTTTGTCTATGCTTATTATAACAGAGAGATGATGAATCGTGAAGCAAAGATAAAATATACGATAGAGAAGGGGCCGGTCCGGCTCATCGAAATTGGCTTTTTCTTAACAGCTCTCATAATAAATTTCTGATTTGAGGTAAGTTGTGTTTAACTCAGACCGATAGAGATATCTTCTGTTAAGAAACTAAGCTGGGAGCTTAGTTTTAAGAAGTAAAGTCATATTAATCGAAGCCGTTTGGCTCTCTTCTGCGCGGAGAGTCTGAGTTGGACGCAAATTGCGCCGAAGCTGGAACTTTTATTTAGCGTACTTTTCTATTATCTTTACGATGCGTCCGTTATCTTCTTCGTCTGCAACCTCGGAAGCCGTCATCTCTTCGTCATTGACAAACGCATTGCTTGCACCCGATTTGACGAGTACCCAAACAGCATCTTCATTGTTGAATTTTGCCGCGTAATGCAGCGGCGTCGAGTTATGTTTGTTACGCACATCTATTTTAGCACCGTAATCCAACAGCATTCGAATAGCACTTGCTTGACCGCCTTCTGCTGCTTTATGCAAAGGGGTGTCGCCATTGTTATCACGCATATTGATAATAGCCCCGTTTTGCACCAGACGCATTATAATTCTGTTTTTACCAAGATAAGCCGCTATAAAAATGGCACTCTGCCCATTATTCATCTCTACATTAGGTTTTGCACCTTTCTTAAGAAGCAGTTCGACCATCTCAAAATGTTCGTTGTACACAGCAAGGACCAGTGGCGTCTGACCATGTTCATTGACAAGATCAATATCAACGCCGTTTGCTATTTCAAGCTCGATAGCTTTTATATTATCTTCAGCGGCTGCTGTATGAATGGGTGCCGCTATTGCAGTGGAGAGTAAAATAAGAAGAAGTGATAGTATTTTTTGCATATTTGTATAAGCCTGTATCATTTAAAGTTATGTGTATTTTTATATGATATTAACATTTTAAACTGAATTATGAGGATAGGGTAGAGCTCAAGCGCTTAGTCAGCCTCAGATATACCCTATAGTGTCTGTGTTTGGAGAGAACGGTAAATATTCGTTTTAGCAAGAGGAAGCAGCCTAAGCTGCTCCGAGAAGTATTAGTCTATCTCAGCATCGATGACATCGTCATCAGCTTTTTTTGCTTCTGGGTTGGCTGTTTCGCCGCCCTGCTCTTTTTGGTACATACGCTCAGCCATTTTGTGGCTTGCTTCTGTAAGTACTTTGACCTTCTCTTCAATGGTCTCTTTCGTTGCAGACTCATCTTTAAGTGTCGCTTTCAACTCAACGATTGCTGCCTCGATTGCTGCTTTTTCGTCGGCATCAACATCCTCACCTGCTTCAGCAAGTGTTTTTTCAGTTTGTGCGACAAGTGCGTCAGCCTGGTTGCGTAATTCAACAAGTGCTTTACGTTTCTCATCTTCTGCTTTATGGTTCTCAGCATCTTGAACCATTTTGTTGATCTCTTCTTCACTGAGTCCAGATGAACCGGAGATCGTGATTGACTGAGACTTGCCAGTACCTTTGTCCGTAGAACTTACTGTCAAGATACCATTTGCATCAATGTCAAATGTCACTTCGATCTGTGGCACACCGCGTGGTGCTGCCGGGATATCAGAAAGTTCGAACAGACCAAGTGACTTATTGTCTTTAGCGAACTCGCGCTCACCCTGAACAACACTGATAGAGACCGCAGGCTGGTTATCTTCTGCTGTTGAGAAGACCTGAGATTTCTTAACCGGGATCGTTGTCCCTTTTTCGATGATCTTCGTCGCAACACCGCCCAATGTCTCAATACCAAGTGAAAGAGGCGTGACATCAAGAAGAAGGACATCTTTAACATCTCCACGCAGAACACCACCCTGAATAGCAGCACCGGCAGCGACAACTTCATCCGGGTTCACACCTTTGTTAAGTTTTTTGCCACTGAAATATTTGGTAACGGCCTCTTGTGCTGCCGGTACACGCGTCGATCCTCCGACCATGATGATCTCATTGATATCATTGTTGTCAAGACCAGACTCTTTCATCGCTGTTTTGATATGATCGATCGTCTCTGCTATCAACTTCTCGATCATACCTTCGAATTTTGCACGTGTCAGTTTTACAACAAGGTGTTGTGG
>JAQIBF010000085.1 GCA_027859195.1 Helicobacteraceae bacterium | reverse complement strand
ATAGTTGACTGCATAATTCCGACTAATGTTTTTTGATCTGGTGTGATTGTCAGACCTTCCATACCGCGATTTGCTCTTCTGTTTTGAAATTCAGCAGGAAGATTGAATTGCGTTCTGTTGTCATCGGAAAAAGCGTTGATACGACCTATCTCTTTACCTGCAGCATCGAAATGAACCATATGTGGGCCATACTCATCGCTCACCCAGAATGTACCATCTTTTAAAGCTGCAAGACCTTCTCCATCCAGACCGAAATCATCCGTCTTAATAGTTCCATCAAGGTTTTTAATGGTATTTCCATCTTTGTCATATGGCGTTTCACCAGTTCCACCAAGAGCAGAGGAGTTTGGAAGACCTGTGATGTTGTTTCCTGCTCTATCTTTTAATAAAATATCTTTTATCTTTGTTACAGAGCCATCTTCTTGTATCTCAAACAGACCGATACGAGGTGTATAATCTGGTGTCGGGAACATCTTGCCTTTTCCATCTGCACCTGTATATGTTGCATTTGGGCCACGGTCAGTCAGTGCATACACTCTATTAATATTTTCTGGGTCAGCACATGCAGCAGAGCCATATCCGCCATTACGAACTTCCATTGGAATGCCTGGTTGAGCGCCATTGTCAATTGCGTCATCGAGTACTGTATAGGCTAATGGTGAGCCCTCTACCGGGACTTGACTCGCAAAGCCGGTAATAACTTCTGTATTATCCTCACTGTTATCACACCCCGTCATCAATAGCGCTGCTAACACCGCCGAACCTAATAATAGTGATCTCATAGAAATTCCTTTTAAAATATTTCCTAACTATAAATGTTTATTATTACCCCTATGTTATGAATATGTTACGGATCAATCACACTATCAGCACAGAAAAGTTACCTGTTTTTCGAAAATTCTTGTCGATTGGTATCGTAGATATTGCTTGATTACAGTGTTCTAGTAGCTGGTAAAATTTATTTGATTTTGAGAAGAGGAGATAAAGAGGGTTTAAAAGAGAAACGAGAGAGTATTCTCTCGTTAATAAGCTGGATTATGGAGCTGGAACTTCCAATGGATCGTTAGAACCCGCTTTACCTTTCCAGATATTGGCTTCATCCGCACCGGCACAACTTGTGTCAGTCTGGATGCTGAATCCACCCATATCGATCTTAGTCACATCAGTATAGTAAGCATTTGCCGACTCAGATGTATTGGTGTCTTTTGAGTTTACTGTCGTGTACAGTTTTGTAGCGTCAGTGTTGTTCAAACAAAGATCAGCTACCAGGTTAATAGCATCTGTGTAGAAGGCATCGCTGCTTCTAAAGTGCATCAACTCGACATCAGTTGTTTTTGCACTGATGAACTTAACGTTGTCCATCGTAGCACCGGCATCGTTCTTAGTATAAAAACCGCCGCCTTTGATATAACCTGTATAGTTGACCATGTGCGGTTTAGTCGCATTAGTGTCATCCGTTACAATCGTGTTGTTGTCATTACCAAACTCCATACCTGCAGAGTCATGTGTATTCGGGCTGTCAACATTTACTTGCTGAACAAGTACGTTTTCGATTTTACCACGGTAACCAAGGTCTGTGTCGACAGAGTCATCGTTTGCATTGTAGACATAAAGACCAGTGATATCCGGTGTACCACCCCAGATCTCAAGACCGTCATCAAGACCGCCAATGATCGCGATGTTCTCAAGTACAGTATTAGAACCGACTGCTGCAAGAGAGAGACCGTTAAGCTCTTTATCTTTTTCTACTTCGTAACCTGAGTGTTTGATAACAACATACTCAAGGTGACCGGAAGAGTCCGTGTCGTTTGCGTGACCTGCACTACCGAACTCAACTGTTTCGTCAGCTTCATACTTCGTAACACCGTAGTGTGTATAAGCGTTACCTGCAAGAACAAGACCACCCCACTCTCCGGCTTTATTGTCAGCTGAATAGCCATCTACATCTTTTTTCGACGTAAATACAATAGGTTCTGCCTGAGTACCGATAGCGATCAGTTGTGCACCCGGTTCAATGATCATAAATGAACTTGACGTAACACCCGCAACAGTAACACCCGCTTCGATTGTCAAGACAGCCGGGCTTTGGACGTTGACTTTTCCGTTAAGACCGTATGTCTTTCCAGCGCTCAACGTCATGTCTGACGTAATCGTGCTTGGAAGGTTTTCGAATGGTGTTTCAAGAGGCTCGTTAGAACCGGCTTTACCTTTCCAGATGATCGTCTCATCAACGCCAATCGCTGTACAGTTGTCGTCTGCAGTCAAGATTCGGAATCCAGCCATATCGATTTTAGTAACATCTGTATAGTAAGCATTTGCTGACTCAGATGTGTTTGTATCTTTCGAGTTTACAGTCGTATATAACTTTGTAACATCAGTGTTTTCAAGACAGATATCAGCACCAAGACCAATTGCGTCTGTGTAGAAGGCATCATTGCTTCTAAAGTGCATCAACTCAACATCAGCACTTTTCTGGCTGACAAACTTGATGTTCTCAAGTGTAGCGCCCGCATCATTTTTAGTATAGAAACCGCCGCCTTTGATGTAACCCGTGTAGTTGATCATGTGTGGTTTAGTCGCATTGCTGTCATCCGTTACGATCGTGTTGTTGTCATTACCGAACTCCATACCTGCAGAGTCATGCGTGTTCGTGCTGTCAACATTGATCTGATCGACAAGTACGTTTCGGATCGTACCTTGATAACCAAGGTCTGTGTCGACAGAGTCATCGTTTGCATTGTAGACATAAAGACCAGTGATATCCGGTTTACCGCCCCAGATCTCAAGACCGTCATCAAGACCGCCGATGATCGCGATGTTCTCAAGTACAGTGCCTGAACCGACTGCTGCAAGAGAGAGACCGTTAAGCTCTTTATCTTTTTCTACTTCGTAACCTGTATGTTTGATAACAACATATTCAAGATCACCAGATGAGTCTGTGTCATGTGTATGATCTGCACTACCGAACTCAACTGTTTCGTCAGCTTCATACTTCGTAACACCGTAGTGTGTATAAGCGTTACCTGCAAGAACAAGACCACCCCACTCTCCGGCGCTGTTAGCAGAAGAGAGACCAAGTACATCTTTTTGAGACGTGAATACGATCGGGGCTGCTTGTGTACCGATTGCATTCAACTGTGAACCCGTATCAATGACCATAAATGATGATTGCGTACAACCGGCAACTGTTGTTCCGGCAGCGATAGTCAGTATAGCGCTGTCAGTGACTTTGACTTTGCCGTTCATACCATAGACAGTACCAGCAGTCAGGCTCATGTTAGCACTGATGACAGAAGGTAATACTTCATCGATTACAGAGCTGTCACAGCTTGCTGTTGAAGCTGATGAAGAGCTAGAGCTGCTACCACATCCTGTTAGGAACAACATTGCTGCAGCCAGACTGCTTAATGCGATTTTAGTTACGTTTTTTTCATTCATTGCCATTGGGAAGGCTCCTTAATTAGATTAAGCGCATTATAAAACCCTTCTATTACATCAAAACTACCGTAGTGTAACAATAGGGTTACATATCATTTCATACGAGTTCTATATGTAAGTCCAAATAAGCAGGTATATAAAACAATCCCTTAAGAGATATTTGAGAGGCTCAATAAAGGGCACCTCTAAAATATTAGATGTAACAGATTGGTTACACGAATAGATGCCCTTGTAACCAATCTGTTATACAAATACAATAAAGTACTACCATCAAACTAAATGGGAATATCTTAATGCCAGCACAAATATTGATAGTAGAAGACGAAGAAGATCTTCTCGAAGTACTTGAACACCGCTTGAACAAAGAGGGGTACGATACACTCGGATTTCTCAGTACTAAAAATGTCCGCCAAGCGATTGACGAAGAGAACATCGACCTTATTATTATGGACAGGAACCTTCCCGATATCGAAGGAAGTGAGTTTATCGCAATGCTTCGCGATCAGGGGATGCAGGTACCGGTCATCTATCTTTCGGCCAAAGCGACAAAGTATCACATTGAAGAGGGGTTTTTACGCGGTGCAGACGACTACATCACGAAACCTTTCGAGATGCAGGAACTTTTCTATCGTATTCAAGCCATTTTGCGCCGAACTCAAGCTTCACAATTGAGCCATAAGGTCAAATTTCGAGACATCGAACTCGACCTTCGCTCACGTGAAGTCTTTATCGATGGACAGGCTGTTGAGCTTACAAAGTTAGAGTTTGACCTGTTGCATATTTTTATTGAGAGTAAAAACACCGTCTTAAAACGTGACTACCTTCTTAAACATGTCTGGGGTAAAAGCGAGCATTATCAAGGCCGAACAGTCAATGTTGCCATTAACCGTCTTAAAGAGAAAATAGATTCAAATAAAATAAAAGATTATATTAAAACTGTACGAGGCATTGGATATACCATGCACTAACAGCTTTCGTTAGCTTAGTGCTCCCCCTTTTCGCCCTTTCCTCCACACTCTCTCATTTTACAATCACCTTTACATCGCCTTTACATCACCTTTATCTAAGTTGTGCTAAAATTGTATGCACTATAACTTATTTCATCAATAAAACTTATACAAGGTAGATAATGAGTCAGAAGATATTGATTGTTGAGGACGATGAAGTCACAGCATTAAACTTAAAAATGTCCCTTGAGAAACTTGGATATGAGGTTGTCTCTACTGCAGATACCGCTATTCAAGCACGAAATAAAATTAAAATATATGAGCCCGACCTTATCCTGCTCGACATCTCGTTACAATCGCTTAATGATGGGATCGAACTTGCCCACTACATCCATAAGAAACATGCTATCCCTTTTATCTTTCTGACGTCACACTTTGAAAATGAGATCATCTCCATAGCCAAAACGACTGAGCCCTATGGCTATATCGTAAAACCCTTTGACCCGCAATCTCTTCACGGGACCATTCAGATGGCACTCTACAAATACGAAGAAGAGAAAAAACGAGACGAAAATCTGACAAGTCTAAAGTCTGACAAAGACCATTTAGAAAAACTTTTATTTGCAAAAAAAGTCTCTGATAAACCTATTATTCCTTTTAGCGACGGTTATCATCTAGACATCGATCTCGACAAGGTCTTTTATAAAGGCAAGATGCTTAAACTGACAAAAAAAGAGAACACATTTATCCGCCTATTGGTGGCGCAGCTTGGTGTCATCGTCAGTTTTGAGCAGGCTGTAAACTATGTTTGGGAAGATGAAGGGGCAACAGAGAACAATGTCCGTACCTTGGTCTGGCGTCTGCGCAAGCTGATGCCAACGCCTATTATCAAAAATGCCTCAGGGATCGGGTATTACATCGAAACGTAACCTTTTTTATCAGGCAGGTAAATAGACAGCAGACCGGTTATTATTCTTCAATCGCGATACTCTTATACTCTATAACAATGTCATCATAGACCGTTTCAAAATCGAACGTACTCTCTTCAGCATACGACGCTTTTTCAAGTTCATACGCCAAGATAACAATGTTCTCGATTCTAAAATTACTGCTTGAACCTTTAATAGAGTGGGAGAGATGACCTATCTCCTTATAGTCCCGCTTTGCTATCGCCATTGCAAGCTCTTTTAAACTCTCTTCCATTTTATTGCAATAAACCTTTATAAGATGAATGATCTGTTCTTCATCGAGCATCAGCTTTTCGGCCAGCTTAGTGACATCTACCCCTTTAATAGTAGTTATATTTTCAACACCTACTTGCTTCGTCTCTGCAGTGTCGGTCACTTTTTCCTCCAAGTAGTGACTCAGTACCTCTTCCATCTCTTTCAAGACAATAGGTTTTCCCAAAAACTCATCAAAACCTTTGCCCTGGCTATTCTCTTTTTCGCCTTTTAAGATATTGGCTGTCAAAGCAACGATCGGCGTCGGTGCCCGTCCACGTTTCTTCTCAAATTTACGGATCTCATTTGTTGCTTGCGTACCATTTTTCTTCGGCATTTGTTCGTCCATAAGGACCAGGTCGAATGTACCCGATTTAAACCGCATAATGGCCTCTTGCCCATCAGAGGCGATCAGGTAATGGAGACCGTATCGCTCTAAAATGATCTTGATAAGCTCTTGATTGGCACTGTTGTCTTCGGCCACCAGGACATTACCTTTGAAGTGCCGTTTTTTAGGTTCGTTTTTAAGCAGTGACGCATCATTTTCTTGCGAGAGATGCAAGGCATCCAAGAAGGTATGATAGAGCTTCGAGCAGTAGATCGGGAAGTAGAGCGGTGTGATGTTCGCTATCGCTTCATATCTGTTATCAAAGTAGTCCATGATCGCAATCGAAGGCAGCATCTGGTTTTCGATCTTGCTGCGTAAGGTCTCATTGACTTCAGAATCAGAAAAAAAGAGAAGATCATAGCTATCTTCTTTCAGCTCATCAACCCTGATCACATCGAGTTCAAAGATATTTAAGTATCGCTGAAGCGATTGCAACGGCTTTGACAACTCTTCATTTTGACAGAACATAGCTAACGTCAATTTTTTAAACGGCTCAACATTAAACATCTCTAACGTCATTGTCTCATGTGCTAATACAGGGAGTTTGAGAGTAAAAACACTCCCTTCGCCTACCGTAGACTCGACAGAAACATCCCCGCCCATATGTTGTGCCAGTTTTTTACAGATAGCTAAGCCCAAACCACTGCCGCCGCTAAACCCCTCTGAGTTTTTTGCTTGTGTAAAAGCATTAAAGATCCGTTTTTGGTCCTCTTTTGCTATCCCGACGCCGGTATCTTTAATACTGATACTTAGTGTACGGTCAACACAGAAGGCCTCAAGTTCTACCGTCCCTTCTGCCGGTGTAAACTTAATGGCATTACTGATAAAGTTGGCAATGATCTGTTTGATCCGAAGTGGGTCTGCCTCAAGTTCATAAGGAATGTGCGGGTCAAGATATGCAAGCATCGTGATCTCTTTTTCATTGGCACTTGCCACAAAAAGCTCTAAGGTGTGGGTCAACTCTTCATGCAGGTTAAAGCGGCTTGTCTCGATCATAAATTCGCCGCTTCGCAGCTTGGAAAAATCCAAAATATCATTGATGATCGTCAGCAGGTTTTCACCACTGTTGAGGACGATCTCAAGGTATTTTTTGTGGGTCGGATTTCCAACCTCATCTTGCAAGATACTGACAAAACCCAAGATCGCATTAAGCGGTGTACGGATCTCATGCGACATGTTAGAAAGAAAGTACTCTTTAGAGATCCCAGCTTCTACCGCCTCCTGCTCTGCTTTGATCAAGGTTGTTACCTCATACCCGATAACAATGTACTCTGCCACTAAGCCTTCGGTATTTATAATAGGTACGATCGTGCTGTCGACATAAAAGAAGCTGCCGTCGTTTTTTCTTTTTGTGAGTGTCTTGTTGTAGATACTTCTTGGTTCGATCGTCTCCAAAAACTGTCTCTCAAAAGGCTGCTCTTCATCGGCATTCAAGATCATTTTATGTTCTTTGCCGATCAACTCTTCTCGAATGTACCCGCTTACTTTACAAAAGTTGTCATTTATGAAGGTTATCTTTCCTTCCGGGTCCATCTTAGAAACGATACCACTGGCATCGATCGCCTTTTTATACTCGTTTAAAAGCTTGACATTACGCTCTATTTCAAGATCTTTTTGATAGATCGTTCCTGTATAGCGTCTAAGCACTCCCGAAAAATTCAGGTCAAACACATAGGATATCTCGTCAAAGATCATTCGGTTGTTTAGAGATGAGTCGTAAGAGAAGTCTAACATTGATCTGCGAAAATGGCTACAGAGAATAAACAGTTCGTCAGCAGAGACATCACGGTCTTTGAGATACACCAGAAGATCACCGATGACAGGACAGTCCCCTATCTCTTTTTGACCACGGATGACCTCCATAAAATAGTCAAAAACACCACTGGCAAAATGGTTACAAAAAAAGTCGACTTCAATTGTATGTTGATCTAGAATCTTACGCGCTTCATCAAAGGCCAGCCACTCTTGAAGGATATGGTCTTTTGCCTCAGCTAAAATCGGTAAAGCTATAAATAAGTTGGGGACTTTTCCATTAATCATTAGGGCTCCAAAACGTCTATTGAGCAGAGTATAACATAGAAGTTTCAGATATTGATGAAGATATAATTTAGTACAAGAGGGCGTGGTTTACCCTCTTGATAACTCTAGTTTAATTTGCTCCAACCCTGACGCCAGTCATTCTCTTGACGATAGGCCCCGACAAAATCACCCCTTTCAAAAAGGTCATTGTCAAGTACAGCGATCATACCGCCTTGTGTCACCAGAGATGAACTGTATTTTGTATTAAACGACATGAGATCTCTTGTGCGGCTCTCAACATCTTCAACAAAGCCTTGTCCGCAAGGCTCAAGAAAGACACTCTCAAATTGATGCACGTTGAAGCGCTCATCACCTTTGGTTTTGATAACGATCCCGACACCGCCAACCTGACTGATGCGGCCGTTAGAGAGCTTCAGTCCTGAACCGCGGCGAGAATAGACCGCTTCGGATGTCTTCTCTGTACCAATAATCTCAAAATTGGCGATATTTGCTTCTGTACGCGGCAATGCATCGTTAAACTTTTTATTGTTATCCGTCTCTATTCCTCTAGCATGGATAGATTCCACTTCTGTCTGTTTAATGTAGACATACTGAATGTTTCCACGATAACCATGGTCAAAGTCCAGGTTATCATCGCCATTTCCAATAAGGACAAGGTGCTTCATATTAACATTACCGCCCCATGCTTCAATGCCATCATCTTTACCATTATAAACTTCAACATAATCTATAATGGTCTTTCGTCCGACGCCGCCTAAACTCAATCCATTGAGCTCTTCACCAGGACGTACCTCATTTCCGGCATAGCGGATCTGTACATACTTCAAGATACCCGAGTTGTCATCTTCATTCTCTCCGCCGAAGCGTACATCCGTATTAGAAAACTCAAATTTTTCCTCTTTTCCCGCATTGGTCGGAGCATAACCGGCAATCACGATCCCGCCCCAGTCGCCCGGTATGGAAAGAAGACCCGCAGCATCTTTCATTGAGGTGAAGACGATCGGCTGCGACGACGTTCCCTCAGCAATGATCTTTGAACCGCGTGTAACCAATAAAAAATCTGCGCCGGTCTTACCAAACACCGTTGTTCCAGGTTCAATCTCTAGTACCGTCTCTTTCTTATCGCTGTCATCACCAATATGGACTTCGCCTTTAAGTGCCCAAAATTTTTCTTTTGTCAATTGCATGTCAGTAACATAGGTACCACGCAGTTGGCACACCGGTTTACCTTCGAAATCATCACTGATCAATTGCGTCCCCTCCGGGCAACTCACCATTGTTTCATGCAACTTGTTTTGCTTCTCAAAACAACCGCTGAAGGTTAACATCGCTACGGTACTTAAACCCAATACAAAATAGTTTGTTCTTTTCATCATACATCCTTATCTGACCGAATTCTAGGATGCCGTTGTTTCAAAAGTATTACCCGAATATCACAGTACGGTTACAAGAGTTTACCGTTGCATCTCATGTAATTTTCCTGTAATACCCCAAGGCTATTATCGTATCTATGAATAATAATAAAATTTTAGAAAAACTCAACGTATTGGATTTTGCCTTTCAACCCATTGTCGACATAGAGACGAGCGAGATCTATGCAGTTGAAGCACTCCTGCGAAATGTAGACGAACTCGGGTATCACTCTATTCATCACTTTTTTGATGAGATGTACCAACACAATCTCTTGTATGCTGTCGATCTTGTTCTTCGTGAAAAAGCCATCAAAAAATTTGTAACTCTTGAAAACTATGCATCGATGAAACTGTTTTATAACCTCGACAATAGACTGCTTGAGATGAAGGATTATGCTTCAGGACATACCAATGCCATATTGAATGCCTACAACCTTGATAAAAGTGCCATCTGTTTTGAAATATCTGAACGTCATGAGGTGACAAGAGACTGTGATGGGATCATGCATCTGCTTGAGCATTACAAGAGAGAGGGATTCTCACTTGCTATCGATGATTTCGGTGTCGGGTTTTCAGGATTTAAATTACTGTATGAATTTACCCCTGATGTCATAAAGATAGACCGCTTCTTCCTTTCGGGTATCTGTAAAGACCCGAAAAAGAAGATTATCGTCGAAAATATCATTCAGTTGGCTAAACGGCTAGGTGTTCAAATCATTGCTGAGGGCGTCGAGCTGCAAAGCGAGCTTGATGTCTGTATCGATATAGGCTGTGAATATGTTCAAGGGTATTTGATCCAAAGACCGAGCTGCCAGATCGAAGATATCAGGACAGTTTACTCATTATTTACGCAGGTAGCTTAGAACTTTATTTTATGGCTGAAAAACGGGGTTTCAAAAAATATGTTCTGCCGGAGTAACCCGGTCAGAATAATCAGTGGAGATCGA
>JAQIBF010000172.1 GCA_027859195.1 Helicobacteraceae bacterium | reverse complement strand
CGCCAAAAATGGTATCTTCGCTGTTTTTGGGTCAAGGTCACTCAGTTTTTTAAACTGTGCAATTAGCTGTTCATTGCGAGTCTCAAGGTCAAACATTGCTTGCTTGACGATGTTCGTTTCAATGATCGCATTGTTCAAGAAGCCTGAATCAAGCTGACCGTTAAGGTACTGTTCACGCTGTTGTTCCAGGTTGATGCTGGAGTTTGCGATCTGCAGTTGCTGCTTGTCCATCGCCAATTTTGACTGTTTGACCTGCATCAGCAGATCGATCGTCTGCTTGATCATAATCCGTTTTTGCTGGTCTATAGAGTAGTTGGCGAAATCTCGTGATGCATTGGCAAACTTCACACCGTAGATGATCCCGCCGCTTTGAAAGATAGGCTGGTCCATTACGATCGCTGCACTTTGACTTTCTGAATCTCTATTATAAGGATTTGAACGGCTGATGCTATATTGCAGCATCACCGGGCTGATCCAGGAATCACGCAGTTTTGAGCTCTCTTGATCGTTCTTCTCATACTCATAACCGAACTGTTGACGTTTAAGATCAGAAAGATACCGATCTAGAGAACCCGTTGACGCTTTCTGTTCCTTTTCACTCATCTGCTGATCATCAAAGATAACCGTTGCATTAGCCTCGTGTAGTTTCTCTTGTGTACTCAGATTAGCATCGTCTGCCACCATCAAGGTGGCAAAAACGATACTAAAGGCTGCAGATAGCTTTTTCAAGTCGTTTAAAGCCTTCATCCATCTCTTCCTTTGTGATTGTTAATGGTGGTAAGAAACGCAGTGTATTACGTCCTGCGCGCAGTACCATCACACCGTTTTCACGCGCTAAAGTGATAAGTCTTGCCAAGGTATCGGCATCGAACATACGAAGACCGCGCATCAAACCAAAACCGACCGCTTCACTAAAGATATCACTGTGTGCTTTTTGAATCTCTTCCAATTTCTTTGAAAAGGCTATGATCATCTCATCAAGTGCCCCGCTCTCTTTGTAGTGGGTAAGAAAATCAACTACCGTCATAGCCGCTGTACTCGAGAGGTAGTTTCCGCCAAAAGTCGATCCATGATCGCCAGGGCCCAAGACATCTTTTTTACCACTCATCACAACACCAATAGGGACACCACCGCCAAGGCCTTTTGCCAAAGTAATAATGTCAGGCTCGATCTCATAGACCTGAGATGCCGTAAACTCTCCCGTACGATATACCCCCGTCTGCACTTCATCAACAATAAGAAGTACATCTTTCGCTTTCAAAAATTTCGCCAATTTTTGTACTTTGGCTTTGTCGATCGGCTGAACCCCACCTTCACCTTGAATGAGTTCGATCATAACAGCTACCGTGTGTTCATCTACCTGTCCCGCAATGTCATCGATGGTGTCAGCATAGACAAAACCGTCAGGGAAAGGGCCGAAATAGTTGTGCATTGACTCTTGGCCTGTCGCCTTTACCGTTGTAATGGTACGGCCGTGAAAAGAGTGTTTAAGCGTAATGATCTTATAACGTTTCAGTTCACCGTCAACTTCGCCGTATTTTCTAGCGATCTTGATAGCACCCTCATTCGCCTCTGCACCAGAGTTTCCAAAAAAACATTTCATGTCATAACCACTGGCTTCCACGATCTTTTTCGCTGCACGTTCTTGCGGTTCAATGTAGTAAAGATTAGAAATATGGATGATCTTCTTTGCCTGATCTGCCAATGTACGGGCAAGTACATTGTCTCCATGACCGATACTAACGACACCAATACCCGAAGTAAAGTCAATGTAATCACGACCTTTGCTGTCCATCAGCGTTGCATTGTCACCCGAAACAAACTCTATGTCAGCACGCGCATAGGTTGGCATTACATACGAATTTTTTAACATTTTTCCACCTTTATTTTATTCTCTTGATACGCGGCATTTTTACCTTCGTAACTAAGTTTACTGTCCGTTAGAACATTCACGCCCGCCGTTCCCGAATAGATCAAAACACAATCATCTCTCAACCGTTCATCAATAGCTGCTGCTAGCTCTATAGAGCCCTTGTCCGAACTGATACGCACCATCTCTTCCTCACCAAAACCGTGTGAGGCATTGAGATAGACTCGACTATCCCTCTTGAACTGTGAGTTCAAACTCTTTGCACTTTTTACCGTGAGTAAAAAAAGATCACCGTCTTGGTCTGTGTCACTCTCATACTCTTCTAAAAAACAGAACTCTTTGTCATCCGTGTCAAAGCCATTACGGTAAGGGATCTCTTCACGTCCTTTGACGATAGTGTCGGTCTCTCTGCTCTCACCAAAGGCTTGAAAATAGTCCAAATAGGTCAGCGCACTGTCCATGTCTATGTCAAATGCCTTACAGAGTTCAGCCGCAAGGTCATACTCGCTTATACCAACAGTACCCTCTACAACTTTTGGCATATCCAAAAGTCCAGGATGCCCATATGAGCTTCGAATATCGTCTTTTTCTAAAAAGTTTTTTGCCGGGATGATCAGATCAGCGACTGCTGAAGTTTCATTTTCATACAAGCCAAAATAGACCACAAATGGATTTTTTTCTATAGAGGCACGAACCCTGTTTGTATCCGGCATCTGATTCAAAGGATTGGAACCTTGTACAAAGGCCATCTCAAAACGACCGAAATCCACATTCCCTACAGTAACAGGTTTAGACTTATTCTTTGTCGTAAAGGGGGATAAGACCCCTTCTTTAGAGTTCCCCATAAAGTTAACGCCGCAGCCCTCTTTGCCAAAGAGACCCAGCAGTGCGCCGAAACTGTCAATTGCATGCATCACGTCAGCACCGTGTCGGTACTTTTGAATCCCGACACCGGCTAAAATAACAGTACGCTTGCCTTTGATAAGATCCAGAATCTTCCCTATATCACCCAAGGTTACATCAATACGGTCTAAAACGGCTTTGATCCTGACCGTCTGGGTCAGCTCATAAAAATCTTCATACTCTGTTGCGTACTCGTTTAGGAATTGTTCATCTGTCAGCCCATTGAGTATGGCAAAACGACTCAATAATAGTGCCAGGTAAAGGTCACCCTTAGGTTTGATCTGCAGATAGAAGTCAGCCTTCTCAGCCAACTTTGTTTTGACCGGATCGATAACGATGATCGTCTTGCCTTTCAAAAACGGCAAAAGATGGGAATTCGTTGTGTGGATATTACGTCCCCAAACGATCACGACTTCCGACTTTGCGATCTGCTCCGGCGGAAGTAACTTGTTTGAACCGCGACCCTCTAAAACACCGGCTTCACCGGCACCGTCACAGAGAGAGCCTTCTGTCAAAGTCGCACCATAAGTCGCAAAAAAGTGATCAGTCGCTTGCTGCATCAACCCAAAGTTTCCATGACCACGGTAGTGCAATATCTGCGAAGGGTCAGAAACCCTTGCACATCGCTCTTTAAGAAGATGCAGCGCCGCATCCATAGTGATCTCTTTGCCTTCATACCGTGGTACGGCAATACGCTCATAGTTCTCGTAATGGTTAAGGTGCGGGCAGAGACAACCTTGCGTATAGGTATCTTGACTCCCCTTTAATCTCCCATCAACCACATCGATACTGCAGGCATCATAGCAGTCTAATGGGCACGCAGTCGTTTGACTCATTTAAACTCAACCTTCATCAACTCAGAAAAATGTTTTGGTGCCTTGATGATGATCTCAGCTTTATAACTTGACAGATGCGTCGTATCAGCAATATTCCATAAACGGTTGATCTTATAATCTGTTTTTTTGCCATTTAAATAGAGCGACTTTGTTTTAGCATCTTTCATATCGGCAGCATTCAAAAAAATCGTCAATTTTGCTTTTGAGATATCGGCCACCTTTGAAAGCTCCATTCCCGGACTGACGACTTGTCCCTCTTTTACACTCAGAGAGTACAGAACCTGTCCGTTGGCTGTCAATGATTTGTCTGCAATATTTTTTTCCAGCTGCGCCGCACGCAGGTTCAAATCATTGATCTGAACTTTGAGGTTATCAACCTCTTTTGCCGTTGAAAGTAACGTGTTTTGTGTTGAGACAACCTCGTAGAACTCTCTATCTTTCTCTATCACCGACTTGGTCTTTAACGCTTTGATATTGTCATAGTTTTTCTGCTTTTTAACCAAGATCTCATCGTAGTTTTTTTTCATCGCTTCGTTAAGTTGCAGTGTGTTTTTGAGCAGCGCTATCTTTTTATTGACATTACTCAGTTCGACTAAGTCAAGTTTGTCATCGATCTTGACATACGCCTTTTTATCCAGCACTTTTCCCTCTTTATTTTCATCAGCGAATGTGACTTGGCCGGAGACATTTGACGAGATCGTCCTGAGCTCATACGGCTCGACTTTTGAGTAGTACTCTTTGGCAAAAAGTGCCAAACCGGACAGTAATAAAAGTGTAAATATTTTCTTCATCTATAAACCTTATTTTGATCTTCATATTTTAGCAAAGTTGATTTAATAACAGCCCTAGTAAGAGCTCCGTCATCTATGCTTTGCTTATTTTGCCTTTAACCGTATTACATAGATCATAAAGTCGCGTCGGCTAAAAACAGAAAGCAGTTTCTGTTTTCTTTACACCTTTGGCGGTTTCGACCCTAAAAAAGCCAAGAAATTGGCTTTTCATACTGTCTCCGTCAGCGGTGCTTAACACATCGCTTTTGGTTTCGACCCTAAAAAAGCCAAGAAATTGGCTTTTTCTTAACGGGTCTCATCCTTGATGTTGTTGACCATGGCGTAGAGTGTCGGAAGATAAAAGAGATTCATCACCGTGCCCCATATCAGACCGAACCCAAGGGAGATCGCCAGAGGCTGCATGATCACCGCTTGTCCCGAAGCAAAGAACATCAGTGTCGAAAGACCTACAAACGTGGTAACCGTTGTGATAACAATCGGACGCAGACGCAGTTTTGCACGGTAATAGAACTCTTTAGGTTCATGTGTACCATGCAGAAAATCAAGCATGATGATGCCGTCATTGATCACAACCCCGGCCAGTCCCAAAATACCGATCACAGAAGGCATTGTCATGTTCATTCCCATAATAAGATGGCCAAACAGCGCACCAAAGATCGAAAAAGGGATAACAGAGAGGATCATTAATGCATATTTGATCTTTGGAAAGATCAACAAGAGCAGAATCAGCATAATCAACAGAGCAAAGACAGAGGCGGTCAACATGTCGTTTTTGAGCTGATCGTTCTTCTCTTTTTCGCCCAGTACTTGAACACGAATACCTGATTTTTCAATCTCAGTGATCAACGGGGCAAGTGATGTGAGGATTTCGGACGCAGTGATACGTTTTTTATCCACGTTGGCACTGACCATCTTAACAATATCACCGTCCTCTTTTTCAATGATCTCATAATCTTGAATCATAATAAAATCAGCGACCTCTTCAAGCTTCACAAACCGACCGTCGCCCAGAGGTATCTCAAACTCATAGAGTGTTGCGATACTGTCTTTTTGCTGATATTCGGTAGTAATATCGACAACACCTTCGTTACTGAATGTCTGTGCTTTACGGCTTCCTAAAAAATAACCGCTTAAAACCTGAGCCACACCGCCTTCAGAAAGACCCAACTGCTCCCCATAATCGTTTAGCTTGATCTTGTATTCCATCTTGCCGTAACGAATATTGTTGACGATATCTTTAACCCCCTCCATCTGTCGGAGTTTAGACTCTAATTGTGTGACAGCTTTTTGTATTTTGACATCATCATTACTAATGAGATTCAGCTGTATATCGGTCTTTACTATCCCCGGTTTTTGCTCCATAACGGCAAGCTCGTCAATCTTATACTGCTCTTTTAAAGGGGCTAGAAGCGTGCGCAGACGGCTCGCCACTTCTCGAGAAGGAATATCCCTGATCTTTTCAGGAGAGTTGAAAGCAAATGAAAGATCTAATATTGGATTAATATAGTGGTTTACCCAGTTCTGGGGAACCTGCTGCTCTAGTTCCATACTAATATAAAAAAGGTTTGTTCCCGTATCCCACGAACCCGAAAGACTTCGACGCTTACCGCTGAGCATCGAAACTGTTTTGATATAGAGTTCTTCTTTGTGTGCCAGGACCACTTTTTCGATCGCATTGGCGATAGCATAAGTATCTTCAAGATCGGTATTGATATTCATCTTTCCGGTTATATCCAAGGAACGTCCGTCAAAAGAAGGAAAGAGTTGAAAGTGCATTGTCTTAAATGTTCCTACTGTCAAAATAGGCACAATAATAAAAAAGAGGGCCAGTGTGAGCTTTTTATGGTGGATAAGGCGGTGAAGTATTTTTTCGTAACGACGGGTTACCGGTGACCAATCAAGTGATTTACTCCCTTTTTTGAGAAACTCTTTAGCGTGCAGCGGCAGAAAGAAAAAGCTCTCAAGAAGCGAGCCGAGCAGTACCATAACGACCACTATCGGGATCAGCTTAATAAACATCCCCATCTCACCACTCAGCATAAACATCGGTAAAAAAGCTGCCACCGTTGTCAATGTCGCCAACGTGATCGGTAAGATGACCTCTTTTACCCCGACGACTGCCGCCTCAGCAGGCGCCATCCCTTCGTCGATATGCCTTTGAATATTTTCCGAGACCACAACGGCATCATCCACAGCAATACCCACTACCAACAAGGCACCGATCAGTGAGACCATGTTGAGTGAATAACCGCCTGTATAGATAAAGATCAATCCTATAATAAAAGCAAAAGGCACTCCCATTGTCACAACAATTGCAGTATTTCGATTGATCAGAAAGTACATTGTCAAAAAGATCAAAATAAGTCCAAAAGTAAGATTGGCGATAATAATGCTCAGACGTTCATCAATAGGTTCCGAGGAGTCCTGAAAAAATTGAAAGGTCAGATCAGGGTATTGCGGTTTCACCTTTTCATCAATATAGTCACGCAGTTGCTGCGACAGTGCTATCGAGTTGCCTTCGGAATCTTTGGCTATATTCATCACAATATTGTATTCGCCATTGAATGTTGAAAGCGTCACATCTTGCGGGTGGTACAGTTTAATTGCGGCAATATCTTTCAAGTAGAGTTGTTTACCCCCTATATCAAGCAGCGTATTCTCCCATCCAGCAATATCAGCTTTGCCGTTGGAAGTCGAGACAAAGATAAAGTTGTCTTTGTCATCTATATCGCCAATAGGATAGATATAAGAAAGGTTCCGGATCGCTGCAAGCACGTTATCGGCACTGAGGCCATAGGCATTTAGAGCATAGTCGTCAATTTTGATCTCCAGCTTTTGGTCTGAATCACCATAAATATCGACTTCCGAAATATGCTCGATCTTACTCAGCATACTTTTAATACTCTTTACATCTACGAGCAGTTTCTCGAAATCGGTATTTTTTGAAGAGACAGAGAGTCTGATAAGATCGCGGTTTTTATCCAGTACCATAGCGATGGGTTCGTTCATATCAGGCGGAATATTTTGGCTAACACCGGAAAGCTGGTCTTTGACCTTGTTGAGGACAGCATAACTGTCAGCATTATCATCAAGCGTCAGGACAATCGAAAAACGCCCGGGAACAATCATACTTTCAACCTTGCTCACACCGCTGATACTACTGACATCATCTTCGATATCACGTACCACCATCTTGTCCAAGATCGTTGCACTCGCGCCAGTGTAGGCACCGGCAATCAATATCTTATTGAGCGTGACATCGGGAAAAATCTCTTTTGGGATTTTAATGTAAGAGAGTACCCCTGCCAATAAAAGGACCAGTAGAAGCATATGGTTTAACGCGGTATTATTAATAAAATATTTAATGATTTTTGTCATTGATGATCCAATCTAAAAGTAGGCTAATTTTACCCTATACACGTTAAATAGTGCATATTATCATCTATGTTTGTCAAGCAGATATAAAAACTCATCTTTGCTGTTGTATCCGACAACACTGGCATAACTTTGCAATGTTTTATAGTCTATGAAATGGATAATAGGCGTAAATCCTTTGTCAAACTTTTTTGGAAACGGCTCTTTCTCTTTGTTGATGATGAGAGGAATGTAGTTTTGCTGAATCATTGCATTGACCTCTTTTTTCAGAAGAACACGTTCCTCAAATTTCCGGCACCATGGACAGTAGTTGGAGACAAGTACAAGCATGATGTTTTTACCGCTCTTTTTAGCCTTCTTTACTGCCGCTTCATAATTCGTTTCATACCCCATAGCTTTAGCAAAATCGGTCTCGTCTATCACCACTTTAGTAAAGGCTTTGTTCTCTTCTATATACTGTTCAGAAAACTTAGCAAGCAGCGTGTCCAAGGTGTCTTCAAGATTCTCCTCTACATCATCATCTTTACTCAGAATAAAATGCGCGGTATCATCATACGTAAGCGCAAATGTCTTTGTATCACTGTCCAAACGTCTGACCTCTTCGCCGATCAACAATCGAACCTTGATCACAACTGTTTTTCCGACATACATCTCATTGACAATAAGCGCTAAAGAACGCTGATCATAACCGCTTGTATTGATTGCCAGCTCGTCGGTCACTGTTTTCAGTTGAGCGTATAGCAGTTTTTTATGCGTTTTGGACAGGTTTATACCCGACACTTCTACCACCGGGTACACTTTTTTGACACCGGCTAATGTATACATTGTGTTCGCACTCAACACTGTCGTGACTAAAAGTATTATGGGCAAAAGAGATCGTATGTTGTCTTTAAAAGGTCTAAAGAATTTTGTCATCTATTTTCCGTTCGTTTAAATAGCGAAATTTTAGCGCATGAACGTTAAGCCAAAGAGTTCAACCTTACTCTAGTTTCAAAGAGTTAGCTTTTGAACAGGTTACTTATAGAGAATAAAAGTGATAAGGACTTCATCTGGGTCATGAACCCTACAAGGAAGCTGCAAGCAGCTCTATACAGACCACTAGGAAAACAGATACAGGGTATCTTCAAAATGTAGGATTTTGCCATTTTCGATAGCGACACCCTCTTCCAGTAGCAGGGTTCTCTTCATATTGACACCACCCACTCCCGAGTAGTTGCCGACCTTTCCTGTGCTAGGGACTACGCGATGACAGGGGATGTCCGGTGCATTTGGATTTTTACCTACTGCAGTTCCCACAGCACGTATGGCTTTAGTATTTAAATAACTGGCAATTGCACCATAAGTAGTGACTCGGCCCTTGGGGATTTTCTGTAAGGCCTTATAGACCTCTTTTTGAAAAGGAGTAGGCATACAAAGGACTATTGGAACTGTTCTTTTAACTCTTTTAACGCGCGCTGAAGATTATACATGTGCATTGCAATGACAGCCGGGTCACTATCTCTCTTCATATAGGTATTAAAGTCAACAAGCACATCAGCAATGCCACCTGTTCCAAGGTTGGTCGCTGAACCTTTGATCATATGCGAGATCTCTTCTATCTTATGGCTGTCATTGGCAGTGACTGCATTTTCTAGATTCGGCATCTCTTCTTCGACCTGTTGGATCAGGTCTACGATAAACTCATCAGCTTCCTCTTTCGGCAAGCCAAATTCTTCCATGGTACGGGTATTGTCAAAGAGTGCGTAGTCATATGCTTCTTCTTGAGGTTCTGCTTCGACAACAGGTTCTTCCTCAACAATAATTTCTTCTATCACCGGTTCAACAGCGACTTCTACAACTTCTTCGATTACTTCTTCAGGTTCGGGAAGGCGTTCTTCCAATATCGGCGGCACAGGCTCAATAGCAACCTCAGATGTCTCGACAATACTTTCTTCTGGTTCAGGCTCTTGAACAGATTCTTCATCCACAACAGGTTCTGGCTCGACAACGCTCTCTTCATCTTCTATAAATGGTTCTGTTGTAGCTGCCGTTAGTTCTTCATCTGACGCTACAGCTTCATCGATTACAGAAGAGACTTCTTCTTCAATAAAGCTCTCTTCTACTTCAGGCCTTGCCCTCTCTTCTTGCTCAACAGCTTTCTCGACTTGAGGGGTTTCCTCGACGGCAGCCGATTCTACTTCCACGACCGGGATGACTTTTTCTACAGCCGCAACTTTTTCTGTTACCTTAGGTTTGGGACGCTGTTGAACGGGAGTGGATTTAGAGACTGTTTCTTTTGCTTTTAGTGCCCTGTTCTTTTCTTCTAGTTCATCTTTTAGATTTCGGAGGTTTTTATGCGTGGAGGTTCGTTTCGTAGAAATAAGTAGAAAAATAATAAAAATAATAAACAGAATAATGGAAACAAAAGCAATCCAGAACATATAGCACTCCCTAGATATTGTCTATAGACAATATAACATTGATATTGCGTTTATCATAATACAAATGTATGTTTTAAAAACTTAAGTCTTCGAAAACTGGTAAATTTTGTGCTAAAAGTGGTAAAAAGGGGAGATCAAGATGGTGGAAGCCACCATCAAAGAGTAGATTTTATCCGAAGATAGAGATCATAACACCGGCAGCAACAGCTGAACCGATAACACCGGCAACGTTAGGACCCATTGCATGCATAAGCAGCATGTTGGAGCGGTCATATTCCATACCGACCTTGTTGGAGACACGAGCCGCCATAGGAACGGCAGAAACACCTGCTGAACCAATCAGTGGATTGACCTTTGATCCTGGGAACAGGTTCATGATCTTCGCCATGATGACACCGGCTGCCGTACCAACAGAGAATGCTGTCAGACCAAGGACCAAAATAGCCAAAGTGTCAAGGACCAGAAACTGGTCTGCTGCCAACTTTGAACCAACACCTAGACCCAAGAAGATCGTTACGATGTTGATCAATGAGTTTTGAAGTGTATCACTAAGACGTTCCACAACACCTGACTCTTTTAAGAAGTTACCAAACATAAATGCACCAATAAGCGGCGTAGAGTCTGGAAGGACCATAATCGCAAGTGTCAGTACCATAACAGGGAACACAAGTTTCTCTAGTCGACTGACGTGACGCAGTGTCACCATCTTGATCTTACGCTCTTTTTCACTCGTCAATGCTCTCATAATCGGCGGTTGGATAATAGGTACCAATGCCATATATGAGTACGAAGCAACAGCGATCGCACCAAGCAGTTCCGGTGCAAGCTTAGTCGCGATAAAGATCGATGTCGGACCATCCGCTCCACCAATGATCGAGATCGCAGCAGCTTGCTGCAGGGTAAAGTCAAACATCTCAGTATATTGAGAAAGTGCCACGGCACCAACCAATGTACCGAAGATACCAAATTGTGCTGCTCCGCCAAGAAGTGCTGTCTTAGGGTTTGAAAGCAGTGGACCGAAGTCGGTCATCGCACCAACACCCATAAAGATGATGATTGGGAACATCTCATTGGCAAGACCCATATTATAGATGACACCCAGGAACCCGTGCGCACCGGCGATGTTGGCAACAGGAATATTAGCAAGAAGCCCACCAAAGGCGATCGGCAGAAGAAGTAACGGCTCATATCCTTTGGCAATTGCCAGATAAAAGAGCAAGAACGTGATCAAGATCATCAAGACACGGCCCCACGACTTATGGAAATCACTCATCGCTTCACCGTGAGCATTCACCTCGTTAGGATCCGGATTCAAGATAGCATTGACACCTGTCGATGCCAAAAATCCCATCGTCATCTCAGTAAAGGTCTGCGGTTGATAAGTCTCTTCTTTGTGTGTGCTACTTGAGCCCATCTCTTCTGCTGCAGGTGCATGAGCATCCGAAGCATGTAAAGAGAGGCTAAAAAGCATTAACGCAAAAAGTTTAAGTACTATAGACTTCATCTGCTTATCCAATAACTGCTACGACTTGGCCTTCGACCACTTTGTCATTGACTGCAACATTAATAGACTTGACAACGCCGCCTTTTGGTGCAATAACATCGATCTCCATCTTCATAGACTCAAGGATCAGGATCGTGTCACCTTCGGCAACACTTTGACCCGGATTGGCAACGATCTTCCAAACTGCACCAGGAAGAAGTGCTTTGATACCTATACCAACACCTGTTGGGGCATCGGCAGGTGCTGCACTCTCGCCTTCCACGCCGATGACCTGAACGTCACCGCTACCTTCTGCTACCTGCACACTAAATTTTTGTCCGTCTACAACTACTGTATAGTTTCCTGCTGCCATTGTTGTTTCCTCTGTTTGAATATCTGAATTTTTTCGTACACTTACTTCTGCTTCACCTTTAAGGAAAGTGATACCTTTTTCTTGACATGCGGCAGCGATAAAGATGTTCTCTTCAGTCGTCTCAATGCCCTCTTCTTTTAAGATGTTTTCCCAGTGTAATAGTGACTTAGTCGGGTCTGCTTCTGTCAGGTCAAGTACTTTTTCTGTTGTCGGTTCCAAGCCCAGTTTTTCTGATGCTATTTTCACGATCTCTGGATCTGGAGCGACCGGTGTCTTACCAAAGTAACCAAGGACCATTTTTCCATAACCCGGAGCAATAGCTTTCCAGGGACCCTGCATAACGTTGTTAAGTGCTTGTTGGAAATAAAATTGTGAAACAGGCGTTACTGATGTACCGTAACCGCCGCGTTCTACAACTTCTCTCATTGCAGCAATAACATCAGGAAAACGCTCTAAGATCCCGTTGTCACGCATCATCTGCGTATTAGCAGTCAATGCACCGCCCGGCATTGGTGAGAATGGGATCAGTGGTGATACCATTGTCGCTTCAGGAGGCATAAAGTAGTCACTGAGTGCAGCTTGAACTTCTTTTTCATAGGTCAGGATCTTTTCGATCTCAAGACCACCCAGGTCATAATCCATACCCTTAGTCGCATGAAGCATTGTCAAGATGTCTGGCTGAGACGTACCGCCGGAAACCGGTGATGCTGCCATATCGATACCATCTATGCCGGCGTCAAGTGCTGCCATATAGGCTGCAACAGAAACACCTGCTGTCTCATGTGTGTGAAGGCGAAGATGTGTACCTTCGGGGACAAGTCCACGTGCCATTTTAACCGTCTCATAGACTTTTTTCGGACTGGATGTGCCTGAAGCATCTTTGAAACAGATAGAGTCATAAGGAATACCGCTATCTAAGATCTCACGAAGTGTCTTCTCATAAAATGCCACATCGTGTGCGCCATAACATCCCGGGGGAAGGTCCATCATCGTCACAACGACTTCGTGTTTAAGACCATGATGACTGATCCGCTCACCTGAGTACTTAAGGTTTTCGACATCGTTCAATGCATCGAAATTACGGATTGTTGTTGTGCCATGTTTTTTGAACAGTTTTGCATGCATGTCGATAAAGTCACGGGAACCTGTGTCGAGCATTACGGTGTTAACACCACGTGCAAGTGTCTGCAAGTTAGCATCTGGGCCTACGATCGCACGGAAACGATCCATCATCGTAAATGCATCTTCATTCAAGTAGAAATAGAGCGATTGGAAACGTGCCCCGCCCCCGAACTCAAAGTGTGTGATCCCTGCCTCTTTCGCTGCTTCAACTGCAGGGAAAAAGTCATCCATCAATACACGACCGCCGAAAACAGATTGGAATCCGTCTCGGAAGGTCGTGTCCATAATGTCAATAAACTTCTTAGCCATTTTTATCCTTATTTTACTTGTCTGTGGTGCATGATCGCAGCAGTTATCGCTGCGATCTTTTTAGCATTATTAGTCATTGCCGGTGATGTATTGTTAGCATCATTTGCTTCCGGGAAAAAACGGTGTACGATCTTGGACATGATATTCATCATCACAATCATCACTACAAGGAATGTAAAAACGGTACTCATTCCAAGTAACATGATTTTTAAGCCTTCAAATACATAATTCACTTCCATATTTGGCCTTTTCACTTAATTTCTCTTATATTAGTAGAAAGCTCTTTAAACTCTTACATACTCTCTTTAAAGCTTTTTGTTTATTGAAAAAATGTTACTTTATATCGCTAACAGCAAGGTTTTTTGTAGACAATTGTTGATTAAAATTAATTTTGTACGGTATCGAAAAAGCAGAGGGCAGCATATATAGTATTTTGTGCATCTTTTAGTTAAAATGGTTATACAAATAACAGATGAAGGTAAACGATTTTGAAAAAAAAGTGTCAGCAACAAAGATCATTAGAAAAGTTATCTAGACAGCATAAAGCATATTCTATATGATAGCCGGGATGTATGAAGAGGATCTTGCAGCTGTTCTTCTTTTCGGTATTATCCTAAATTTTCTGTTCTCTTTTCTTTTTGGCTGGTACCTTAGCCTAAATATCGGTGTGCAAGAGATGTTACTGACCAAAGGTGATAAAAAACAGCCCTCTTGGATGGTCTTTACATTGATTATCCCTTATGTCAAGGTCGGGATAACGCTCTACCGTGTTGCCATTTTGCAACTCTATTTTCTCAATCAAGGTCAAAGTCATAAAGATTTCTGGATCTATCTCACCGAAGAGAGTAGTGACTAAAAGTCCCTGTGTTCAAGCACTAACATCTTCTCGTCACCCCTTTTTACACTATTTATTTATCCTAATTAAAACATTGTTCTAGAGATACCTATAATTTTTTCTAATTCACCTATTTAAGTATAGTGCGATAAAATATTTTCACTTTACAAAGGGAGACTGTTTTATGATCCGCACTACATTTATATTATCAATTTTATTCCTGTCTATTTGGGCTGCGCCCACACTTGAAACGATGAAAGAAGAGAGCCGCGTTGCTCTCGTTATCGGCAACAGCGATTATGATGATCAGCAACTCTCCGACGCAATTGAAAATACACGAAACATGAAACAATTTCTCGAAGAGAACGGGTTTTATGTCTATTATGCGGAGAATCTTGACAAACGCGACTTTATTCGACTTCTTCAAAAATTTAATAAAAAATTACGTCCTAACGGCATTGGTCTTCTCTACTACTGTGGCCATACGGTACAGACTAAAGGAAAGAACTACCTTTTGCCTGTAGATCACGGGATCATTGACGAGGCCATGATCGTCCGTAAAAGCATCTCTCTCAACTCCATTTACAGTGGTATGGATAAGAGCTATAACCGTTTGAATATTGTGATCTTAGACACGGCCTTCAGTTCTCCGTTCGGCACCCATTTTACCCCTAAAAATGTGGGATTAGCGCCTATGAAATCGTCAAAAGTCCAAGTGGTTTTCATCGCTGGTAAACCGAACCAACATAACAGTTCCACCACCTTTACCAAGGACTTTCTAACCCTTGCAAAAGAGAAAGGAGTAGAGTTGACCACGCTTAAAGCAGAGCTAGCAACTTTACGAGAAACACACCGTCAGCCCACACCGCAGATAAATATTGTTAAAAATGAGCCTTTCTATTTTGTCCTGCCAGATCGTATACCCCCTGAGGATGAGCTTGCCTATACCAAGATCAAAAACAGTAACTTGAGAACAGAGCTGGAAAAGTTCATCAACATCTATCCAAAAAGTACATTCACAAAAAAAGTACAAGCTCAGCTTAAGAGTATTATTAGAGAAGAGAATGTACGTCGAGAGTTTGAAGCAAAAGCGGAAGAGGAAGCGGCGCAAGAGGCAGAAAAACAGAAGTTGGCCGTAAAGAAAGAAGCTGCTGAAAAATCCGCTCAGGAGAAAAACGATATTTCATTTAAACTTACAAAACCTGAAGATGTCGTAGAACAGGTACCCGTCAAACCAAAAGAAGGTGAAGAGCGACAGATCTTGCTTGAATGATCGTTTTCTACAGACATTAATTAAAAATCGTATCGAACCAGCAGCGTAACCATATCCATATCCCCTTTTATACCACTCTCGACAGTGCGCAGTGCTTTTGAATATTCCAATCCGACCAACCCATTAGGCAGCGGTATCCACAACAGGTTTAGCTGTGAACCGTAAACTTCTCTGTTGACACGATCATAATCAGCTGTATTGACATTTTCCATATTATTATCAGTTCCGGCATAGGTGAATGCCAATGTCGATCGTAATTTGTGTGTCCACCAGTGACGGTACCCGATATGTCCGCCGTAAGTCGCTTGCAGCTCTATCTTCCCATCAGCATCTATCGAACCTGCAGCAAAAGCGTTAAAAGCGACATAACGGCCGAGTCCGACGCCATATTGTGCATCAAAACGGATATCATCGAGTTCAAACAGTTTTATCTTTCCGGAGATATTGACACCCCAGCCAAAGGTAGCATCCTTGCCGGAAAGCGTGCTGCCATTACTCAATGTCGCTTGATCCTGGGTAATATAGCGGCCCAGCAGCGCCACACTCCCTTCACCCCATGAAGGGTAGTATCGCAGGCGGGCAACAACGTCGGGGACCACATCGTCTTTAGGGGTAAAGATGGTGCCGTTTTGATCCAGCAAGGTGGTCTCTGGCTGTTCAAAAGAGAGGTCAACCCCGTATAAGCGCTCATTGACACTGTATCGCAAAACCGGCTGACGGACCAATGTGTAGTTCAGCGGATACCGAATGGTGTCGAGCGTGACAAAGGAGTTAAAGGCCGAGTTGGTCTGACCGACCGTAAAGCCTGCCGCTTCAAGATAGGCGTGACGCAGTCGCAGACCATGCGAGTTTGTCGTGGCCTCAGAAGCCGTTGTCCCTAAAAAGTCGACTTCAATAAGCGTTCGAACGAGACCCTCATCTGTCGGTGTCCTTGTTTTGACCCAGAGCCTGCTGTCGCGGGCACTCATAAGAAGCTGACCATTCTCACCTCTTTCGTCCAGGGGTATCTTGCCGGCAATATAGGCCCCTTCGGGCCAGGAGACGATACTCTGCATATCGATCCGCCCACCGACACTCAGAACAGTGTCAGCACTGCTCATTTCCAATATCCCCTTCTGCCTTATTGGGGCCTTGTTGCCTGCAACATCATCGACGATATAGCCCTTTTGTACCTCATCTTCCAAGCCGGCTGGTTCTTCCTCCGCATCTTGACGCAGCGCATAAGCATCTATGCGTTCACTCAAGCCCTTTGCCTGAGCTTTTAACGCGTCAAGTTCGCTCTTATCTTCTGCCGCCTGCACTCCCATTATGCTGAGTACAAAAAAACATAAGAGAGCACTCTTCTTCATCTTAATCTCTCAATAGCGCATGACAGCGGTCACAGCTCTGTTGTGTTTTGGCGATGGCACCGTCAAGCTTTTCCATCTCATATTTTTGTGCGACCCGACCGATCTCTTCACCGTTGAGATAGAGTTCATGCGCGTAACGCTCATAAATTGCTTTGTCTTGGTCAGTAAGCGCTTTACCCAGTTCGTTCTGCGGGATGTGCTCGACCTTATAAGCGAGTTCTTTGACAACATCCGCAAGATTCAGAGCATATCTGCGGCGAAGATCATCGCGATCGAGTTCACTCTTCTGGCGGTCATACACCACCATGCTCAATTCACGCATCAATATGCGCAGCTCTTCACTCTCGATCTTATGCTCTTTTTTGGATAGTTGTTCCGTCTCATTCGACGAAGAGACGCTCTTTGAGACACACGCACTCAGTACCAACATAGACAACAGTAAAAACCCCACGCGTAACAACATGCTACAACCTTCTCTTCTGAAGTGCTTAATCGTAAAAACAATCCGTTTCTACCTTTGATTATAGTCACATTTTCCTCATCTTCATCTTGAAGAGAGCTATACAGACTATCTATTTTCGCTACAATTAAAGAGTCTATTTCAATCTAAAAGGTGAAAACAATGCAACAGGTTCAACAGATCTTAGTCGCCACCGACATGTCCGCTATGGCTGAAGAAGCGCTGCGGCGTGCCATCGCCATTGCCAAGGAGAAAGAGGCGCAGCTTGTCGTCCTGCATGTCATCGAGCCTCTCTTTTTGCAATCGCCGCTCAGCACACCCATCGATGAAGAGCAGATCAGACAAAAACTTCACAGAGAGATAGAGCAGCTCAACGCTGAGGCGCAAGTCAAGTGTCTGCTCTTTGTCAAGTCCGGCAAGACAGCTGACATCGTCATGCGCATGGCTGACAAGATGCAGATAGACCTTATCGTGGTGGGTTCGCACGGCAAAGAGAATATCAACAGCAACTATTTTGGTACCACCACTTTAAAGATCACGCAGCGTACCCATATACCTGTACTTATCATCAAAAATGCGGTCAAGAACAGCTATCAAAACATCATAGCACCGACCAATCTCTCCTATTATGCCAAAGAAAGTATTCTATTTGCAGAAACACTGTTCAGCAAGTCCCATAAAAAATACCTTTATGCATTCGAGACGATCAGCAAACTTCAGGCGATGAGCTATTATCTCAGTAACGAAGAGGCCGAGGAACTGCGGCAGACAAAGATAAAAGATGCCGCAAAAGCGTTGAAGAATTTTATCAATGAGGTCGGTGAGGGAGAGATGGAGCTGATCGAGTACTCCGCATCTATCAATGAAGATCTCCTCGACTACATCAAAAAAGACAGCGCAGACCTTCTTATCCTCGGTTCCAAAGGTGTCGACAACCTTAACTCTTTTGTCTTCGGTTCGATGGCATCATACCTGGTGCAGCGATCACCTATTGATGTGCTGGTCTATGTCCCACCGCAACGTAATAGGGCAAGAGCAGAAGCATAAGATAGATCTTGAACTGTCCTCAGAAACTACAGGCGTTTCTCGAGCTCAACGACCACTTGACGCATCTTCAGTACCGAATCGGGGTTAAGTGAAATAGAGTCGATCCCGTTCTCGACCAGGAACTCGGTGATCTCAGGGTAATCGGATGGTGCCTGACCGCAGATACCGATATATTTTCCCTCTTTTTTACAAGCATCTATGGCCATTTTGATGAGACGTTTCACCGCTTCGTTGCGTTCATCAAAGATGTGCGCCACCAGGGTACTGTCGCGGTCGACTCCAAGCGTGAGTTGGGTCAGATCGTTCGAACCGATACTGTAGCCGTCAAACACCTTCAAAAACTCCTCGGCAAAGATTACATTGCTCGGGATCTCGCACATCGCGTAGATCTCAAGGCCGTTTTCACCCTGCACCAGCCCCATCTCATTCATGATAGAGATCACCTTGCGTCCCTCATCCGGCGTCCTGACAAAAGGGATCATCAGCTTGACATTGGTCAGCCCCATCTCGTCACGCACTTTTTTTAGCGCCTCGCACTCCCACTTGAAAGCCTCTTTATAGGCATCTGAGTAGTAACGGCTTGCCCCGCGGAAACCGATCATCGGGTTCTCTTCGTCCTTCTCATACGCTTCGCCGCCGAGCATATGTTTGTACTCGTTGGACTTAAAGTCACTGGTACGGACGATCACAGGGTTGGGATAAAAAGCGGCAGCTATCATGCCGATACCGGCCGAAAGTTTGTTAATAAAGAAGCTCTTAGGGTCCTCAAATCCCTGCATAAGAAGTTCGATCTCCTCCTTTCCTTTGACCCATTTTCCCTGATGCATGTCATAAAGCGCCATTGGGTGCGCTTTGATGTGGTTGTTGATTATAAACTCCATTCGTGCCAGACCCACACCCTGGTTAGGGATCGTCGCCAGCGAGAACGCCTTTTCAGGGTTGCCGACATTCATAAAGAGTTTGGTTTTAGGCTCTTGCAGGTCAGCAAGGTCGATGGTCTCCAGTTCATAGTCAATGCGCCCCTCATAGACATACCCCGCTTCGCCTTCCGCGCAGCAGACAGTGACTTCCATACCGTCTTTAAGCAGTTCGGTTGCATTGGTGGTCCCAACGATGGTACTCACCCCGATCTCACGCGCCACAATGGCAGCGTGACAGGTGCGCCCCCCTTTGTTGGTGACAACGGCCCCCGCCTTTTTCATCAACGGCTCCCAGTCAGGATCGGTAATGTCGGCCACCAGCACTTCACCGGCGTTGAACTTCGACGCTTCGCTCAGGTCACGTATAACCCGCACCACCCCGACACCGATCTTTTCGCCGATGGATTGGCCGGTAAGCAGACGGGTACGTTTGGAGGTGTCCTCTTTTATCTGATATTTTTCGATGATCTTTGCATTGATGGAGTTCAGATGTTTAGAGTGTACCGTTTCAGGACGTGCCTGAACAATGTAGAGATTGCCGTCTCTGGCATCTTTGGCCCACTCAATATCCATCGGCATTCCGTAATGCTCTTCAATGGCCAGTGCATATCTGCCCAATATCATCACATCATCGTCACTTAGCGAGAAACGTGCCCGCTCCTTCTCTGTCGTAGAGATGTTGAGCGTTTTGAGTTTCTCATCATAGATCATCTTCATCTCTTTGGAGCCGAGCTGACGTTTGATGATGGCCGTCTTATCCTGCCGGAGTGTCGGCTTAAAAAGATAGAACTCATCGGGATTGACCCGCCCGCCGACGATGTTCTCCCCCAGACCAAAGACCGAGGTGACCGTAATGACGTTCTGGTTGCCGCTCTGGGTGTCAAGTGTAAAGATGACACCGCTGCTGGCCTGGTCGCTGCGCACCATCTTCTGTACGCCGACACACAACGAGACCGTACGGTGGTCAAAACCGCGACTGTGCCGATAGCTGATGGCACGGTCTGTAAAAAGCGATGCAAAACAGCGTTTGACGTGCAGCAGCAGACACTGCGTGCCGCGAATGTTCAGGTAGCTCTCCTGCTGGCCGGCGAAACTGGCATCGGGGAGATCTTCTGCTGTGGCAGAAGAGCGTACCGCAACGTCCGTCTCCTCTTCACCGTAGGTCCCTGAGAGTTGTGTGTACGCTTCACTGAGTGCCGTTTCAAGTTCAAGAGGAAGCGTCTCGTTCAAGATCAGTTCACGCACCGCTTTACCGCAACGCTGAAGCTGTGTAACATCTTCAACATCAAGACCGCCGATCAACGCTTCAATACGTTCATCGAGCTTGTTTTGCGAAAGCAGCAGGTTGTAGGCATCTTTGGTCGTTGAAAAGCCGTTGGGGACGTTGACACCGAGAGGGGAAAGGTTTTGGTACATCTCTCCCAAACTGGCGTTTTTTCCGCCGACTAAACCTACGTCTTTAATACCGACTGTTTCGAAGAATCTGATGTAGTTCATAAGAGGTTCCTTAGATTTTACGTGTCTAAATCATAGCACGAATTTGGCTTCTTTCCAAGTGCTTTATAAAATAGATATAAACTTATTTAAACTGCTATTTTAGAATTTTGTAGATAGCCACTATTCAAACTTTTTTTATAACTTCATAGCACGAGGGTGTTACTTTTACGATGTGACATTACATCCCAGGGAATCCTCTCTTGCTGCGCAATTCACCTAGTCTCGCACAAAGGATAGACCATATATAACTTTACGCATTATCAAGCTGACATCTAGTCAGCTCGAACGAAAAGAAGGAAGTGCGAAGAAAGTACAATTATCCGAGAAAAACGGTAAATCCGAAGTAACTAAAAAGTCGGAGATTACCTTACCCATCGCAAAGCCCATCTTCGCTAAAATATGAAAACAAAAAATATTAAATAATAGGCATTTTATGGCACTCATCGATCTTCTCGGCGTACACAAACATTATGACTTGCAAAAGATCCTCGTTAACGTCAATTTCCATGTTGATGAGGGAGAGCGCATCGTCATTGTCGGTAAAAACGGCAGCGGTAAATCAACACTGATGAAGGCCGTTTCCGGCAAGATCGACATCGATGAGGGTGAACGCATCACCAAACAGGACCTTGAGATCAAGATGCTCGACCAGGTACCGAAATTTGAACCCGGGGATTCTGTTCGTCAGGCCGTTGAACGCGGTCTACAGGAACTCTACGATGCCAAAAACCGTTATGATGAGCTCTCAATGCAACTGGCCGACAATTTCGAAGATAAAAAGCTGTTAAAAGAGCACTCTGACCTCTCAAGTTACCTCGACCATCACAGTGCCTGGAGTCTTGACGACAAAATCGAACGTATTCTTGTCCACTTCAACCTCAAACATATGGAGGAGAAACCCATCGTCATGCTCAGCGGTGGGGAGCAGCGTCGTGTAGCTCTTGCAGGATTGCTGCTTCAAAAACCTGACATCCTGCTTCTAGACGAGCCTACAAACCACCTTGACGTCTATATGGTCGAGTTTCTGGAAGAGCTCATTTTAAAAGAGCAGTACACTCTGATCTTTATATCGCACGACCGTTACTTCATCGACCAGATCGCGACAAAGACCATCGAGGTTGAAGACGGTTCGCTCCGGGAATACAGAGGCGGTTACTCAGACTATCTGACCCAGAAAGCCGAATACCTGCGTACACTTCAAAAACAGCATGACAACCTGGTAGATACACTCAAAACTGAAAACGAGTGGTTCGCCCGTGGTGTCCGGGCCCGTCTTAAACGTAATGAGGGACGCAAAGAGCGACTGATGCAGCTTCGAGAGGCGGCAAAGACCAACCCGGCAAAGATCCGCAAGATGAGCGTCGAGATACAGCGTGAGGATAAACACTTTAACCGTGACAAAAGTGTCAACAAACAGAAGATGCTTTTTGAGGTCGAGAACCTGGGTGTCACACTCGGAGACAAACTGCTCATAAAAGGGTTTACCACACGGATCCTGCAAAAAGATGTCATCGCCATCGTCGGACCGAATGGAACCGGAAAATCAACGCTTCTTAAAGTCCTCCTCGGGCGTATAAAACCGACCGAAGGTGTTATCAAACAGGGAGAATTCTCTATAGGCTACTTTGATCAGCATAGAGAGCTCTTGGATGACTCCAAAAACCTCATCGAGACCTTCTGTCCCAACGGTGGTGACCGGGTCAATGTTCGCGGTGCCAACATGCATGTCTATGGGTACCTCAAAAACTTTCTCTTTCCCAGAGAGTTTCTGGATAAAAAGGTCGGGACACTCAGCGGCGGCGAGAAAAACCGTGTTGCGCTGGCCCTTCTTTTTACCAAAAACGTGGACTGCCTGATCCTCGATGAGCCGACCAATGACCTTGATATCCCTACCATCAATATTTTGGAAGAGCAGCTGCAAAACTTCCCTGGCGCTGTTATTTTGGTCAGCCATGACCGTTTCTTTGTCGACAAGATTGCTAAAAAACTCTTTGTCTTTAAAAATCATGATGGTCTTATCGAAGAGGAGTATCAACTCTACTCAGAGTACCTTGAAAATGAGAAAGAACAGCGTGAGATCGAAAGTATCGTTAACGAAGCGGAAAAGAGTGTCCCTAAAAAGATGATACAAGAGAAACCGAAAGTGGTCAAACTCACCTATAAAGAGAATGCCGCGTTGGATACACTTCCAAAAGAGATTGAATCTATCGAAGCCGACATCGACAAGATCAATGCTTGTCTTGCCGACCCGGAGTGTTACGGCGAAAAAGGTGTATCGGCCGTTGCACAAGAGCTGGCAGAGACAGAAGCACTTTATGAGGCCAAGGTCGAAGAGCTGCTGCGTATCGAAGAGAAGCTTGAAGAGATCGAAGCGCAAAAAGCATAACTATGAACTGTAAGATCTGCCAAGAACCTGCCGCATCATTTTACGATGATTATATGAAGTGTCAGACCTATCACTGTAGAGCCTGTGCTTTTATCTTTAAGGATGACGAGGCCATCATCTCAACAGAGAAAGAGCTCAAGGTCTACCAGCAGCATAACAACACCGAAGAGAACCTTGGTTATGTAGCGATGTTTCAAGATTTCATCGACAAGACTATCACACCGCATAAAGAGCATATAATGACAGCCCTCGATTTTGGTTCCGGACCCAACCCGGTACTGGCCAGGATACTGGAGAGAGACGGCTTTGTGACGGACCATTATGACAAGTTTTTCTCTACGGAAAAGGCATACGAAAATAAGAGATATGATCTTATCACCTCAACAGAAGTCATTGAGCATATCAGCGATGTGCAAAGTGTAATGGCATTTTTTGCACAACATCTCAATGCCGGCGGATATTTGGCACTGATGACACAATTTCATGCAGACGACGAAGAGGCCTATCTTAACTGGTGGTATCGACGCGATCCTACCCACATCTCTTTTTTCCGTCCGCATACTTTTAAGATACTCGCGCAACAACATGGGATGAAATGCCTCTATCATGATGATACAAAACTCGTTTTACTACAGAAGGAAAGAGTTTTCTGACCATCTGTGCTACAATCACAAAAATAACCATATCAATTATGCTTTATACAAGGAATCACAATGTCGGAGAAGATGTCAACAGGACTACTCTTTAAAGAAGCGCTTAAAGAATTTAGTGAAAAACATAAAGAGGACAGTAATATCTGTGGTGTCAAGATCGACCTTCGCGCACAAGGGATCGACATGGTTGTCGGTATTCGCTTTATTGATGGTGAATCGCACTATGCGGTCTGTGCTGCCGGAACAAACTGTGAAGGTGCTGATGACAGCGTTTTCGACCTACTCTCTGATGCCTTTACAGATATCGGGATAGAGAGTAAAAGCGGTGCCGCAATCATGGTAAAACGTAATGCACAGCTTGTTCCTGCCGAAGAGGGATGTGCGGCGATTGAGACGGTTAAAGAGGGCTCAGAAACAGCGCCGAAAAAACGCGGTGGTCTTTTTGGTCTTTTTGGTAAAAAATAACGTTATCCAGTTCGCCTGAGTAAAAGCACCCTGCGGGCAGAAGATAATAAAAATTCCTACTTCTCGTAATCCACAACTTTACTTAGTTCTGTTACCTCTTTAATAAAAGAGACCACTTCCAAATGTGCCGGATCTGTTGCATACGCATTCAAACCTTCTTTTGTCTCAAACGTCGAGATCAGAGAAAGGTCCATAGCTCTCTCTCCTCCGTTGAAGTCAACACCGACTTCCATACTCAAAAGCGGCTCAATCTTTTCTACTAAGGCCGCCAACATCTCTTTTGCTTTGGTAATATTTTCAGCTTTATTCTCATTTTTAAAAGTAAACATTACAATATGAACGATCATCACAACTCCTATTTTTTCGATATTTTACCCAAAAATTTAAGCAGACGCCAATTCAAGTACAGAGTGCAACAACAGTTATGCTGCA
>JAQIBF010000168.1 GCA_027859195.1 Helicobacteraceae bacterium | reverse complement strand
AACCCTTCTTGCTGATGAAAGAAAAATATTCCTGTTTACTCTGAGTGTCTTTACCTTCGATTTTGCCTTGACAGTCAGTTGAAAATGAATAGTCTACTGCTGCATAATACACTTTTTTTAATATATATTCACACAATATATTTATAATAGATCATTATATTTTAACAGACACTTTCAAAGGACTTTTTTTGTTAGATTGGTGTTTATAATGAACTTCTTAACAATCTTTTCTGCTAGAATTGTTCTATTCACGATTGGAAGGTTGCAGGTGATTCAGCGTCTTTTTACGCTTCTCTTTTTTGTATCAGTCTCTCTCATGGCAACTGAAACGGTCAAAATAGGTGTGCTCGCTAAACGCAGTCCTGCCATTACCATGGCCAAGTGGTCGGCGACAGCGGCGTATCTTAACAGTACGGTTGAGGGGTATGAATTTGTTATCGTACCACTGGATTTTGACGAACTTTCTGCGAGCGTTGCAAATGCGAAGATCGATTTTGTTTTGACAAACACCATGCTCTATGTCGAACTTGAACACAATTACGGTATAAGCAGGATCGCCACGCTTAAAAACATCAGCAGCAAAGGTGATGTTCTCACACGTTTTGGCGGGGTGATAGTAACGAAAAAGCGTAGCGGTATCGAGAGCTTGGAGGCACTTAAAGGAAAGCGGTTCGGTGCAGTAGACAGCGACTCTTTCGGCGGTTGGGTCATGGCACAGAAAGAGCTCTACGACCACGGCATCACTAGAGAAGATTTTTCCGATTTTATTTTCTTTGGCACGCATGACGGAGTGGTGTCCGGTCTTGACAGCGGGGAGATCGATGCGGGTACGGTTCGAACGGACACTCTTGAACAGATGGCGAAAGAGGGGAGTGTCGATCTAAACACGTATAGGATACTGGCGCAAAAGCAATACGAAGGGTTTCCTTTTAAAGTCAGTACGGCTCTATATCCCGAGTGGCCTTTTTCCAAACTTCTCTCGACATCGGACACTCTGGCTGCTAAAGTGCTGAGTGCCCTGTTGCAGATCTCACCGGAGTTCGAAGCGGCCAGGGCATCACAGACAGCAGGCTGGACTATCCCGCAGGATTACACCAGTGTACACACTGTTCTTAATGAACTGTACCTTTTTCACCACATAGAACCGAAATATCTTACCTTTTCAGACTTCTATGAAAAGTATAAGAGTTGGTTTCTCGGTCTCATCTCAGGCTTGCTGGCCGTGTTTGCTGTACTACTCTACATCTTCCGGCTAAACAGCCGTCTGCGTGATGGAAAAGTGCAGATTGAGGCTTTGAATGCGGACCTGGAAGAGAAGGTGGAAGAACGTACCTGGGAGTTGGCAAAACTCTACAGCAGAGAGAAATACCTGAAAGATAACCTCAATACGATTTCAGAGGTGAATGAACTTCTTATCACCTCTTTCACGAGAGAGGATGTTGTCACCAACAGCTTGCTTACCCTTGTGAAGCATGTCCCTTACCAATTTGTCCTCATAGGGCTGACGGAGGAAAACCGGCTTGAGACGGTCAACTGCTCCGGAACGGACAATGGAACCATCAAGCAGTGTCAATTTAACCTAGATGCGCTTGAGAGCAGTGTCCTCTCCGGCTCTGTGAAAAATGCGTTGGAAGGAAACCGGCCTGTCATAGAACAGTTTCCCCAAGGGTACCGCTGTGACATTGGAACGACACGCTGCAGCTGTTCAGGATGCCGTATAATTACGCTGCCGTTGAAGAACAATGAACAAGAGGCTCCAATTGGACACCTCACTATTCTCTCTGATCGTGAAGAGGGCTTTGAACCGGAAGAGATAAAGCGTCTTGAAAAACTGGCGATAGATATCAGTATGACGCTCCACTCCGTTCGTCAAAGAGGTGCGCTCGAAGCACTGGAAAGAGAGAAGATCAGCAACTATGAAGAGACTATCCTCGCTTTCGTCAACATCATCGAACAGCGTGACAGCTATACTGCCGGACATACGATCCGGGTCGCAAAGTACTGCCGCCTGATCGCAGAAGCGATGCATCTGCCAAAAGAGCAGATCGTTACCCTTGAAAAAGCGGCGATCCTGCACGATATCGGCAAGGTGGTTACCCCCGATGCGATTTTGCTCAAGCCTGGAAAACTCACAGAACTTGAGTATGAGCTGATCAAGCAGCATTCAGACGCCGGATTTAGAATGCTTTCAGAGATCGATATGTATAAAGACCTTGCCGATATTATCTATTTTCACCATGTCCATTACGACGGAAAAGGGTATCCGGCCCTCCCGGACTACAACCGTGAATCGGTACATCTGCTTTCGTATATCATGGCAGCTGCCGATGCATTCGATGCCATGACGACGAATCGGATCTACAAATCGTCCAAGTCACGTGAAGATGCGATTGAGGAGATCATGCGATGCAGCGGCACACAGTTCCATCCGGATGTGTCCCTTGCGGCATTTGAAGCCCTCACAAATGTCAGCATCGTCGAGACCACCCAGCTTCCGGACAACACGCTCGAACACCACCGCTTCTCCTACTTCTTTCTGGATGCGTTGACGGATCTCTATAACGAGAACTACCTCAAGACAGTCCTGGGTACAAAGGAGCGTAAACAGGGGTATTTGACACTGGTTCAGCTCAAAAGGTTTGCCGATTACAACCAGAAAATGGGCTGGAATGGCGGGAACCGTTTTTTAAAGGATTTCGGGGCAATGTTGAAAGAACTTTATCCGCAGGCGATGGTCTTCCGTTACCACGGGGACGGTTTTGTCCTGCTGTTTGATCACGTGGTAGACGTTTCAGAGGAGCAGCTCGCCGCACTGCCGCTGTTGCGCGAGAACAATATGGAAGTTCATCTGCGACATTACAACTTAAAAGAGGGGATCCCGGAGCTCTGATCTGTGGGTCAAAGATGTCACTAATGAAATGTTATATGCGGTCGTTTATCTGTGTTGTCAGGCAAAATCATATACAATGCGACTACTGAAACAAAACGCACCATTATAAGGACTACGTATCAAACAACCCGCTAAAAAAAGTAAGCCATCACCTAACAGAAAATCGTCACCTAAGAGAAAGGGTGGTCTTTCCGCGCAAGAGTTAAGAAGAAGAGCATCAAAGAAAAGTGCATTAGAAATTGTCTATAAAGATGAAGTCAAAGACCTGTTCATGAAGTGGTTTAAAAAAGAGAAAGCTGCTGCCGGTCATGTTATGACTAAAACGGATGTTTTGAAAAATATCATTAAAAACCTGGACCCTAAACAGGACGATGTCTTGGAAAAAGCGATGAACGAACTGACCTCCGGCGGTCTTATTGAAACACAAGAAGATGGATTTAGTCTGATGTTGACAGAAAAAGGTGCCGACGCACTATAGTTGAAGATATATGGCGTGCATTACGAAAGGCACACCGCTAGAGCAGTCTTTCATACTCCGGGTGCTTTTCAACATAAGCAACGATGTACGAACAAGCAGGCTTCATCTTCAATGATCTCTTTTCGATATTCGCAAGAACGTCTTTCACCAACGCTCCGGCAATTCCTCTGCCGCTAAGCTCTTCAGCCACAAAAGTGTGTGTCAGGTGTAAAACACCATTATTGTCTTCATAGAGAAGGCGTGCAAGGTGCCCTTCGATGTGGTATTCGTATTGACATTCCGCTTCGTTGTGTACCAGTTCATAGTTCTTTTCCATACGTTGTTCCTTTGTCAGATTTAGAGATCGAGCGCGTACTTTTTCAGTGTATCAAGGTCGATAAGCTGCAGCATCGCCTGATGCGTCGAGTGGATGAAGATGCCCGGAGCATGACCGTCTTTGACGGCCTGCACAAAACGGGGGCCTGAAAGGCACCAGCTCTGTCCCGCTTTGACACCTGCAAAATTGTACTGCGGCATCGGTGTCGATATGTCATTGCCGGCTTGTTTCGAGTAGTCTAAAAACTCTTGGGTTGCATAGATACAGACAGCATGCACACCCGGATTGTCATTGCCGGTCTGGCATGACCCGTCTCTGTAAAACCCTGTTAAGGGTTTTGTACTGCAGGGTTCCAGAGGACCGCCAAGCGCATTGATAGGTTCAAACATATATAGGCCTTTTAAAAATATAAGCGATTGTAACCAAGCTCTTTTGTATTGTGGCACAGTGTTTGGAATCTTGTACTCTTTTTAATTTTTCACTTAGTTTTGCCATTAAGGGGTGAAGCTGGAAGAGAGACCTCTTATATGCTACAATTCTTCAAAATAAAGGAAGTACATGCAGATAGTCAGTGAGGAATTTTTATCGCTAGGGGTTCGGGAACCATCAGACATAAGCGACAAGCAGCTGCTGTTGCTTGATATTGACGTCGCTGACAAAGATTTATGGTATAGCCTTGCTCTGGGAAAAAGTATCTCTGATGCAAGAGCGGAACTTTTTGTACTGCTCAAAGGTATAACGACCAAGGCCAATCAAGAGAAGGTCATTAAAAACTATAAGGCACTGCAAACGTTTAGAAAAGCCCCCGCCGTACAAAAGAGCAAAAGAGATGAACCTCAAGCGCCGGCAACCGGTGATGTGACGATCTATTGTGACGGCGGCTGTTCTCCCAACCCGGGTGAGTCCGGTTCAGGAGTTGCCATTTACAGAGAGGGCAGGGTCAGTGAACTCTGGTTTGGTCTGTATGAACGTAGGGGGACCAACAACACGGCGGAGCTTAATGCCCTTTATGAGTCGCTTCTTATTGCACAAAAAGAGATAGAAGCGGGGAACAAGGTCGAGATAAAGTGTGACTCGATGTACTCCATAAACTGTATCAAGGTCTGGGCCTCCGGCTGGGAAAAAAAAGGGTGGACGAAAAAAGGGGGAGAGATCAAAAACCTGGAGATCATCAAACTCTCCTATGCCCTCTATAATCAGATAAAAAACAAAGTATCACTCTCGCATATTAAGGCGCATGCAGGTCTTGAGGGCAATGAACTTGCGGACAGGATGACCGTTCATGCACGCGAGACAAAAGTCGAAGTCTTTGCCCGTTATGATGACGATATCAATGTCCAAGAGATTTTAAGTATGCGAGCCGGCTAAAGGGTTATTGTCCCCTTACCGTTTACATAGCGGTGGTCATTATCGCGCTTCTTGCGATCGACATGGATCTTATGCAGGGGCTTGTCACTGATACGCACGATCTTCTTTCCACGCCAGTAGGCAATGTTTTTATAACCGACTAACTGCTGTTCGGCATATTCACAATATTGCGCTCTTCGTTGGCGATGTCTGTTAAGATTGGCACCGATGATAGCCCCGGTAACGGCACCGCCGATGGTGTGCGGCAGTTTATGTTTCGATGCAAGGTTATTGCCGATTATTCCACCGACAATCCCGCCGATGAGAGCCCCTTCATGCCGCTCTATACGATGCGGATCATTATGACATTCGCGGTAGGTGATGACCTCTTTATAGATCGGTCTGCTCTCTGCCACTTTTACAAAACGACGGTTTTTCTTTTTATAGATATTGTGTACGGCGTGTACGTCGTTATATCTGCCGTTTTTGTTTTGATAGCCGTTATGCGTGCCGTTGGCTATAGCCGATGTGCTTAAGATCAGTGCGACGGCGAGAAGTAAGGTTTTCATGCTGAACTCCTTTAGGCACCTGCTGTTTTTCAGAGGTGCTTTTTAATTAGCATGTCGTAATCTAACCGCTCTTTGTGAACTTATTGTGGACGCCTTTAAAGGAGCCCTGGCTGTTTATTTATCTTTTTAGATCTCGAAGAGCAGATCTGTACGGATGATGTATTTTACACCGGAGAGAATTTCGGCTGAACTGTGCAGACAGTGCAGGGGGTGCGTACCGTGCGGAAAACAGAGTACACTGCCTATCGGTGTCTTTACCCTTGCGGTCATTGTCTCTTGTAAGCGTGTGGCTGGTTTCGCCGGATCGTTTTTGTCAATATAAAATTCAGTAGCTCCGCCGGTGAACCCGTCACTCAGAAGTATTAAAAAGCTCATCTGGCTGTACCTGTCTCTGTAGGCATTGGTGATGAGTCTCTTCTCTACTATGCTGCTGCCGGGCCAGGCCCCGTCTGTGTGTGGTTTGAAAAAGTCCCCTTTGGCATATTTGTAGAAACGAAAACGTTTGTTGAGTCCTAAAGGCTTTTTACCGCTGAAGATCTTGTCGATCCTCTGTAGAGCAGTTTTACAGCGATTCCAGATGATCTTATGCGTTGTGTCATCAACAACCCAGACAAGGTTCTCATTGTGGCGTACGCTTCGAGGCAGCGAGACGGAAGCATCCTCACTGTAGCCGAGCAGTTCTGTTGTTTTTACAAGGTGTTCACACTCTTCTGCGCTCAGCAGATCTAAAAGCTGAAAGGCACCCGGTACGCTGTTGACCGCAACTCTGCGTACCGTTTTCCCGCATGCCGCATCCAATGCTAAAGGGTTCTCCCCTTTAGCTGCCCATGTCGGTACGGGTGTCTTCTCTGCACCGGCTTCATAGGCTGCAATAAAAAAAAGGTTCTCTGTCTCTTGTGCTGTCATTTTGTAATAGTACCAGAATATACGATGACTCCGTCTATCCGATGCCGAGATGCGTGAGCGGGTCGGCTTCTCTTTGGTGCAGTAATAATACCTGCCATTAGGTTATAATGTTGAAAATATATTAAGGTCTTATTCCCATGTCAAAATACCCGACACTTTTAGAACAATTTCGCTCATTCTGTTTTCAAAACAACGCTACTGATTTTGAAGAGGCGGTTGAATATTTTGCTGTATTCGGCGGCATGGGCTGGACGGTCGATATGACGGTACCTTTGGGTATGTTGATCGAAGAGAAGGTGTTAAAGAATTACCGTTACATTCACGGCGATATTACGAAGATCACGCAGAGCAATAAGACGCATCATGCACTTCTGACCGGTCTTGCTATTGGCGACAGGCGTGAGCACTCTGCATTTAAACGGGCAAATGTCACGAGAAAAGAGGGCGAAGAGTCTATCGACTTTCTTGTCGAAAACGCTCTTTTAATCCGTGACAAATCACAAGCAAAGCCGGTTGATGAGAAAGAAGAGGTCTCGGACAAATTTCTGTTTGCACTCCCTTTTTTCCGTTTTTGGTTCTCTTCCATCTCTCCTTATTACAAAGGTATTAAAGAGGGTGACTACAAAGAGGTCAATGCGCGTTTGAGCAACATGACACAAGACTTTTCGGAACTGATCTACACGCAGCTGGTAATGGAACTTCTAAAAAGCAGTTTCAAAGATGACCCTATAGCGGAGATCGGCTCTTACTGGGACAAAAATGTCGAGATCGATATTTTGGCAAAGACGAAATCAGGCAAGATCATTGCCGGTACCTGCAAGTATTCTAAGGCCAAGGCCAAAAAAAGCGAACTTACGAAGCTTCAAGAGAGCTGTTCAAAGGCTGAACTTGCCCCTGACATATTTGTAGTCTTCTCTAAAAACGGCTTTTCAAATGAGCTTAAAAAAGAGAAAGGGGAGAGTGTAAAACTCTTTTCTCTCAAAAACCTAAGAGCACTTTTTGAGAATCTCAGCGAAGATGATCTCTTGGTCAATACCAATAAAAAGTACTAAAAAGAGCCACTGCGCATATGAAGAGTGCTTGGGGTAAATGTACTGAGGGATGATGATGAATAAAATATTATTGATACTCTTGGTGGCATCTAGTTCGCTATTTGCTTATGCATACATTGATATAGACAGTGATCTTGATGGTGTCGAAGACAGAGTGGACAGATGCCCTAATACCCCGTTGAGTGATCTTGTAGATATGAGCGGCTGTCGCAAAAAAAATGTTGTCAACAGTCACCATTTTGATATTATTTTAGGTGTGACATACGGGCAGACAGACAACAGGC
>JAQIBF010000181.1 GCA_027859195.1 Helicobacteraceae bacterium | reverse complement strand
ATGAGAACCTGACCATGTATCCTGACTTTGCAGCTGTTGCAGAAGAAGAAGGCCATAAAGATGCCGCTCGCCTTTTTAAAGCAATCGGAAAGGTAGAAGTCGAACATGAAAAGATGTACAGAGCACTTTTAGCACGCCTTGAAGACGGCAAAGAGTATGTCAGTGAAAATGATGATGAAGAGTGGATCTGCGAAGTCTGTGGACATGTGCACCACGGTAAAAAAGCGCCTAAATCCTGCCCGGTCTGTAAACACCCGCAAGAATATTTTTCACGCTTGAATACCCGTAAATAATTCTATTTCGACCGCTAGACAGACGGAATAATATTCAAGCGAATGGTTAATAAAACTTGTAAAAGTTACAGATTTGGTATAGTCGTATCGGATGTCAACCAGAAAACGCGCTAATTATGCGTTGAAAGGTGAACTCCGGTACAAATTACGCCGAAGTTGGAATTTTTAGTTTTTTTTGTCGGTAAAGATTATAAGATCATATTGACTTCTCTTTGTTACCAACGACTTATCAGGTGAAACAGAACCCTTGTTCTTCGCAACGGCAAGAGCATGACGAAGTTCAGCGATCTCTAACTCCATCTCTTCCATCTGCTCTTTCAAACGCAGCGCAACATCAACACCAGCCAAGTTAACACCCAATTCACGTGTCAAACGCAAGATCATCTTGATCCTGTCAATGTCACGTTGAGAGTATAGGCGGATTCGTCCGTCAGAACGTGAAGGCATCACCAGGTTCTCACGCTCGTACTGACGCAGCGTCTGCGGATGGATCTCTAATATCTTTGCTACGATACTAATGAGGTAAACAGGTTCATCATAGGTGTGCATCATACCAAACTCCTTAATCTGTTGTCGCTAATTTATCTTTCATCATCGCAACAAGTTCTTCATCAAGTTCGTCCACATTCGGTAGGACGATGTTTGCGATAAGATAGAGGTCACCTTTTTCTGCCGTTTTACGGTTCATTGCACCCATCTCTTTAACACGAAAACGTTGCCCATTTCTAGTGTTTTGAGGAACTTTCAGGTTGATCTCTTTTTCCAGAGTCTGTATGGCTATCTTACCTCCAAACAGGGCGTCATAGAGTGGCACATCAAAGGTCTTAACCAAGTTGTCGCCTTCACGCACATAATCTGGTGTGCCCGCAATTTTAATGTTTAAAATAAGGTTACCGCGCTGGCCGTGCATACTTTTACCCTTGCCTTTGACCCGCATTTTTTCACCATCTTTTATACCGGCAGGAATTTTTATATCAAAGCTATCGCCTTGAATCGACACATTGTGTTTTCCGCCTAGAATAGCTGTGGCGAAAGGCACTGTGACATTTGCTTCAAGATCAAGGTTGACCTGTTGTTGATGGCCGCCGCCGAAACCGCTAAAGCCACCCCCGCCAAAACCACCGCCGCCGCCTTGTCCAAACATTTGACGTAAGATATCATCAAGGTCAGCATTTCCGCCTTGGCCCTGCGCAAAGTCATGGAAGTTCTGACCACCGAACATCTGGTCACCGTGGGCATCGTACTGTGCCTTTTTAGTTTTATCACTCAAGACCTCGTACGCTGCATTAATCTCTTTAAACTTATCTTCCGCATCGGGGTCTTTATTGATGTCCGGATGAAACTGACGTGCTAATTTACGATATGACTTTTTGATCTCAGCTTCAGTTGCATTTTCACTTACACCTAAGGTCTCATATAAACTTTTACTCATAATATTTCCTCTGATATACATAATCTATTGTTTGCATCAATTATAGCAAAAAGGTTGAGTGCATGTCAATCAAGGTTGACACTTTATCGGACGAAAATTATGTTATATTTTGATATTTCAACTTGATTTTACTTTTTGATGCGTATAATGCGATCCGTTGTCGGGGCGTAGCTCAGTATGGTTAGAGTACCTGGTTTGGGACCAGGGGGTCGAAGGTTCGAGTCCTTTCGCCCCGACCACTTTCTTTAGAATTTGTAAACCATTATTTATCCGCTATTTTTGTACTTCTAAAAACCTTCAGAATGCTATCTCTTAAAAATATCAAAATACTATTTTCCATAATATTTAAACCCATTTTTACCATTTTTCTTCGCCACATACATCGCATGGTCAGCACGGCTAAGAAGTGTCTGTAAGTTTGTCGCGTCTTTAGGATAAAGACTGATACCGATACTTGAACCGATCTTCAGCGTGATATCTTTCGAGTAATACGGCTCTTTTAGACTGCTGATGATCTTCTCTGCAATGGTCTGGACTAACTCCCTGTCCCCTTCGTATTCGATCGTCACAATAAACTCGTCGCCTCCATAGCGGGCAACAAAATCATAATCACGCAAAATAGAGAGCAACCGTTTTGCTACCTCTTCCAGAACGATGTCTCCGTTCTCATGACCATAGATCTTAAAGTCGTCCAGGTCCACAAACAAGAGCGCAAACGCACTCTTGTTACGCTCGGCTTTATTGATCAATGCTTTTACATGCCGCAAAAAGAACTGGCGGTTAGGCAGCTGTGTCAAAACATCGTAATTGGCAAGATGTTCCAACAACTCTTCAGCCTCTTTCTGTTGTGTCAAGTCAATATCGACACTGAATATCTCCGGTTCGTCATCTTGTGATCGTAACATAACATGTGACGAATAGACCAGCACCTCCGAACCGTCTTTTTTACGCAGCACAAGTTCTGATGGCGGTATTACGATGTTATTGTGTACCCAGTTATCGATATCTGTAATAGTCTGGTCACGCATATCATCAGGGATGACAAGTTCTTCAAGTCTGCGTCCTCGCGCTTCCTTTTCGCTGTAACCGTACAGCACCTCACTCTGTCTATTCCAATAGATAACCTTGCGATCTTTGTCATAACCCTGTATTGAAATATTTGGCAGGACATTCATCAACTCTCTAAAACGCTGTTCGTTCTCTTTCAGGTAAAGCTCTGCACGGCGCTGTAGCGTGATGTCGATATAACTTCCGACGACACCGATGACCTTATGCTCTTCATCATAGAGAGGGGCCTTGTTGGTCAGCAGCCACATCTCTCTCTCACGCTCAACCCGGTTCACAACAGGATTTTCAGTCTGTAGCACCTGCCGGTCATCTCTATTGTACTCGTCGGCATGTTCGGCCCAAACAAGTTCCGTATCTTTTTTTCCGATAAGCTGATCAATGTGAGCGAGGCCGGCATCATGCAAAAAATGATTATTACAGCCTAAATAACGCAGTTCCCTGTCTTTCCAAAAAATTCGTACTGGTGCAGTAGAGATGATGTTTTCCAACAGCGCCACTGTATTTCTGAGCTCATGTTCACTCTCTTTACGGCGATTATTAGCTTCATGATAAGCAATTGCACTGCTGACATTTTGGATCAGATCTTCAAGAATCCTAAGCTCTTCATTGACAAACTGATGCTCGGCATCACTGTATATCGTAATAACACCAAAGAGTTTTTCCCGGTTAAAGATCTTCATAGGAAGAGAGAGAACAGAGTGTAACCCTGACGCTTTAGCCGGATATTTCCACGCTTCAAACCTCGGATCACTCTGAGTGTCTTCGATCAGTACACTTTTTCCTGTACGCATACATTCACCCACAGGTCCATAAGCGTGGGCATCTGATTCATCAAGAGTGACATAAAAATCTTTGGTTAAATAAGGAGGCGTTACAAGATCAACCCTGTAAGCGATATCAATTATAGGGTTCTCGTCTCTTTGCAGACCGATCCAAACAACCTTGTAGTGCGGAACCTTGCCTAGCAACGCACAGACATACGTCAATATTTCATCTTGCGTCGAACTTTCTATCAGCAATTTTTTGATTGCTGAGACAGTCTCTAACAGTGCTATGTAATCGCGTTTACGATGTACATCTTCTTTCATACGCCGTGCATCAGACTTGAGCCGAAAAAATTGGTCCAGTTCATTTTGAAGCTGGATACGTTGACGTCCAAAAAAGCCCAGCACGATGATGATAAGAATTGCGAAGGTGACAATACTGTCTATCATATCTAATGTCATCGAGTGATAAAAAGAGGTCAATATTGCACTCATTTTTTCGTCGAAGAGCGCCTGTTTCTGAGCGTCGTGAAGCAGGTTGATAGCATATGCACTAAAAAACCGAAATGAGAACAGTGCAATAATAAGATACATAGAGCGGATCAACAGAGGACCATTTTTTGAAGAACGGTACTGAAAAACAGAGTATATTAAGATATAGGCCCATGCCACTGTTAATAGTATGTATAACTCTAAAATAGAGATCATCTCAGACATTGCTCAGTATCCTTTCCTATTAGTTTACAATAAAAGAGAGCATATTAGAATAGGGGAATGCACGCAAAAACTCCAATTTATTTATAATAGAGCAGAACGGATTAAAACAGGCTGTGCATGCAAAAACAAAAGAAACCTC
>JAQIBF010000166.1 GCA_027859195.1 Helicobacteraceae bacterium | reverse complement strand
CCCGATGGGCGATCACTGCCTGGTTTTGCGGAAGGTCCTCTCTGAATGCAGAGTTTTCATCAAACTGCTCGGGCGAAAATGTCATCTTATGGGTACCGGGTATAAACTCCAGCAGACCGTTTTCAAGATACTCATCCCCCAGACTTAACCAGACACTTAACAGATTGTCATTTTCAAAGTGCCAGTAACGGATGTCCTGATGCCAAGTGGTGACAGAACTGACGTGGGGCAGTTTTGTCATAATGGAGTTGTGATGTGCCAGTAGCAAGCGAGGCTCTTCTCCGAGAAGCTGTTCAAGAGCAGGTCGCATCTCGGGATTTGTCATCCATTTGGAAAAGAGAGGCTCTCTGTCATAGACCTGCCGAAGCCTGCGTGTTGTCTTGGCGTCGGTCTCTTTTTGCAGATACTCCTCTTCACTTTCTATCGGTTCGATCTTCTCAAAGAGGTGGTGTGCCGCAAGATTACGAATATCATCGCAGAGCTGCGGGTCGGCAAACTGCTCTAAACGGAGAAATCCGTTGGTTTTGTAATCACTGATCTGCTGGCTGGTAAGTGTCATGTCTGCCCTTTTGTAATCCGGCATTTTCTCACTCATGCCATTAAGGTAAGCTAAAATTACAAGATTGATCTCCTAAGGGTGCTCTTTCCAAATATGTGATTCTATCAATGTTGTGTCGAGGATCAGAATACTCCTCTAAAAAGTAAAAAAGAGACAATTCGTAACATTTTCGTTATATATTTTAAAACATAACGAAAAAAGTGACAGTTTCGTTATGTATTTGAAGATATAACGATAGAATTTTGGCATCTTTATTGCATAACGTAGTGTAGATAACAAGGAGACAAGATGAAACAGACGCTAGTTAAAGTCGCTGCTGCCGCTTCTGTCTTGATGACAATGTCATCAAGCGTATTTGGGGTGGACGAGATGCCGAAACACACATTGAAAACGAACTATCAGGAGGTGTACAACATGACACCGGGTTCTGCGAAGAGCTTTACCGAGATCTTCTCCGAGGGGATGTTCTACGGGCGCCTTCGCTCGAACACCTTTTACTATAATTGGGAAAATGAGACGAGTACGCAGAATTCTCATCTTGTCAGCGGTCTAGGCGGATCGCTGATCTACAAGAGCGCGACGCTGGCCAATTTTGATTTTGCGGGTGCTCTTTACTACTCGCGGGCCTTTTTTGACACCTTGGAGGACCCGGTTTCTGCTCTGAAATCGGGTAAGGATGTTCTCAGTCGTTTTGACTACAGTAACACGGGCAACAAGGCTATGGGCGTCCTCGGACAGGCTTATCTGCGCTATCGCGGCATTCCAAAGACAGAGGTCATCGCCGGCCGCCAACTGGTCGAGACTTTCTATACCAAGTCTAACGACACCAAGATGATCCCGAACACCTTCGACGGTCTGGTCGTCGAGACGAAAGCGATCCCGGAGACGGGTATCAAACTCGCCTACCTTTATGAGCAGAAACTGCGCGACCACACGCAGGCCCACTCGGTATTGATGTACGGTGATGCCAATTCAACCGCCTCAGATAATCCTAGCTGGAGTGAAAACGACGACTCTGCGATGCACAAAGGGCTCACCTATACCCGTCTGGAAGAGGCCGGTGTCAGCACCAACGCACCGCTGATCGTCGGTGACCTTCACAACCAGTCGGTACCTAACCTGCAGTTTGATGCTTCTTTCTATGCGGTGCCTGAACTGCTCTCTGAGGTGATGGCTGAGGCGAACTACAAGATCGCAATGGGCGATTTTTCGTTAACGCCGGGCGTGCGCTACATCAAACAGTTTGACAACGGCGCGGGTGCGATCGGCGGGGCTTCTTACAGCGGGAAGCTGGCAGGACACAGTGGTGAATATCTGGGCTACACAAATGCAGACTCTCTCGATTCACAGATGGTGGCGGCGCGACTGGTTGGAAGTTACGGTCTTTACAAGCTTAACCTCGGTTACACCCAGGTTTTTGACGAAGCTGACCTTATCACGCCGTGGCGCGGTTTCCCGACGGCAGGTTACACCCGTTCAATGGCGCGCTACAACTGGATGGCAAACACCAAAAGCTACCGTATCGAGCTGCAGCGAAATGCCAACAAGAAGGGAATCTACACAGACCTTTTCATCCAGGCCTCGATCTTGCATACCGATGCGGATGAGAGCAAGGGCTATTTTGACGAGAACTACTACTATGTAGGTTTTGTGCAGAACATTCCGGGACTGGTCGAGCTTCAGTGGCGTTTGAGACTGGGATATAACGATACCGAAAAAACAGATGCAGACAGTCTCGACGGTCGTTTCGAGCTCAACTACCTCTTTTAAAGGCGTAGTTGATGATTCTGCAGGCGATCTGGCTCTGAAAGAGGGCAGCAACGTGGTTGTGATCATCAAATCAACCGATGTGATGATCGCTAATAATATAATAGATAACTCCGAGAGGAAAAGAACAATGAAAAAGTTTCTGATATCACTACTTTTTGCCGCGGTAAACCTTACCGCGGGCGAGATCAACATTGCCGTAGCGGCAAATGTGAGCTATGCAATCGACGAACTGAAAACCGAGTTTGCCAAGAGCAATCCCGATACCAATGTACAGGTTACTCTCGGCAGCAGCGGCAAGCTAACGGCCCAGATCAAAAACGGGGCCCCTTACGGCCTCTTTATGGCGGCCAATATGAAGTATCCGCAGGCTCTCTATGCGGACAAGATCGCCGTAACGGAGCCGGTGGTCTACGCGCAGGGTGGCTTGGCTTACCTGAGTATTAAAACGCAGGATTTTACACAGGGTATTAAACTGCTTACCAGCGATACGATCAGCAAGATCGCCGTGGCAAATCCTAAAACGGCCCCTTACGGCAAGGCGGCAGTCGAGGCGATGAAGAAGGCAGGTATCTACGATACGGTAAAGCCTAAATTTGTCTATGCCGAATCAATCTCGCAGACTGTTGCCTACACGGTGATGGCGGCGGATATCGGTCTGATCGCCAAATCTTCACTTTACAGCGATAAGATGGCACAATACAAAGAAGGGGTGAACTGGGCACCGGTCGATCCGACACTCTACACGCCGATCAAACAGGGGATTGTTTTGCTAAAAAATAGTGAAAATAGCAGTGAATATAGAGCTTTTTATGACTTTATTCTGAGTGCAAAAGCTAAAAAGATTCTAAACACGTACGGGTATATCGTCGAATGAACAAGATGAATGCGGTCATTACGGCAATAGAGAGCTTTGAGGGGATCACGATTGTCAGTTTCGAGTCGGCTAGCCAGCCGATGCGTATGATGGCGCTTGAACTTGACGAGACACTTCAGGTAGGCTCGAAGGTCCTGCTCGGAGCGAAGGCATCGAATATTGCACTGGCGAAAGGGGCGTTAGAGATGCTTAGTATCTCTAACTGTCTTGATACCGTTGTTGATAGTGTAGAGAACGGTGTGCTGCTCAGCAGTGTCAAACTGCGTTTTGGAGAGTCGCTGCTTATAAGCGTTATTACCCGCGACTCTTCGAAGCGAATAAACCTTCAACCCGGAGACCATGTGACGGCTTTGATCAAGGCGAGTGAACTTTCGGTGCTGGAGATAAAGAGATGATCTCTCTTAAAGTGACCGCGGCCAAGAAGTTGACGTATAGAAAGGATAATAGAAGATGAGACTTTCCGATCACGAACTGTGGGAGTATATTCGCGAGGACCTGCCTTATTTTGACCTGACGACGCACCTGCTTGAAGTCTCTAGCAAGAAAGCATCGCTCGGTATCATTACCCGCCACAAAGTTGTGGCAGCCTGTACCGAAGAGGCGGCCCGTATCGGCGAACTACTGGGGTGTAACGTCTACTATTCGGTTGCATCGGGAACGACAGTCGAAAAGGAAGGGCTGCTTTTGGAGCTTCAGGGCAGCGGCGAGGCACTGCATCAGGCATGGAAACTTTGCCAGGTATTACTGGAGTATGCCTGCGGGATGTCGAGCTATGCCAACGCAATGGTGCAAAACGCCCGTTCGGTGAACCCGGATTGCGAGGTGCTGGTCACACGCAAAAGTTTTCCCTTTGCTAAACGTTTTGCTATGCGCGCACTGCTTAGCGGCGGTGCAATGCCGCACCGGCTCGGGCTCTCCGAGAGTGTACTGATCTTCGGCCATCATCGGGCCCTCTACGAAGATGAAGCGGCCTTCGAAGCGGCACTGCCGCAGATCAAGAAGCGGTGTGTCGAGAAGAAGCTTGTAATTGAATCGGAGACGCTCGAAGATGCGAAGCAGATGTTGACGCTTGGCGCAGATGTGATCCAGATGGATAAAAGCAGACCTGAAGTGCTGACGGAACTTGTTGCTTATAAGAGAGAGCAGTTTCCCAATTCCGTGATTATTGCCGCAGGCGGAATAAACAGGGAAAATGTTGTGCAATATGCACAGAGCGGTGTCGAAGCGATTGTGACCAGCAGTGTTTATCAGGCAGGGATGGCCGACCTTACCAGTAAATGGAAGAACCTATGAATGCATTAGACCTTGAACCTTTCCTGCTCTCGTTCAAACTGGCGGGCATGACAACACTGATACTTTTCATTATTGCTATGCCGGTGAGCTGGTGGCTTTCGCAGACCCGGTGTCGATGCAAGCCTTTTGTGGAAGCGGTTACGTCGTTGCCTATCGTCCTTCCTCCTTCAGTGCTTGGTTTTTATATTCTCTTTGCCCTTTCGCAAAACTCCCCGATCGGAATTTTTTTCGAAGAGACTTTCGGCATGAAGCTGGTCTTTAATTTCACCGGGCTTGTGATAGCGAGCTGCTTCTACTCTTTTCCGTTCATGGTACAGCCGCTTCAAGGTGGGTTTGAGACCCTGAACAAAAATATGCTCGAAGCCTCATATATCGCTGGTAAAAGTAGGTTTGAGACACTGCTGCGCGTGGCACTTCCCAACATTAAACCGGCATTGATGACGGCCTTGATCGTCACTTTTGCCCATACTGTCGGTGAGTTTGGCGTGGTATTGATGGTGGGTGGTTCTATCCCCGGCGAGACGAAAGTCGCTTCGGTAGCCATTTATGAGTTTGTCGAGGTGATGGACTATTCCCAGGCGCATATCTACAGTGTGATCATGCTGGTACTGAGCTTTTCGGTACTGTTTGGCGTCTATCTTTTTAACCAGCACCATAACAGACGAATAGGGGTCTCGTGATGATCAATATTAATATTCAAAAGCAGCTCCAAGGCAGCAGCGGTGCGATGGAGCTGAATGTTGATCTACACATAAAAGAACACAGTTTTGTCGCGTTAGCAGGTCAAAGCGGCAGCGGGAAGACAACCTTGCTGCGTATCTTGGCTGGGCTCGAAAAAGCAGCAGGTGTTATCGATGTTAGCGGTGTGTTATGGCAAGATGAAAAGAAGAGTGTTGTACCTCAAAAACGCAATATCGGATTTGTCTTTCAGGACTATGCGCTCTTTGCCAATATGAGCGTTGAGCAGAATCTGCTCTATGTCAATAAGGACAGGGAACTTGCAAAACACCTGCTTATGCTTACGGAGCTCTCTGAACTTAAAGACCGTTTGCCCAACACGCTAAGCGGCGGCCAGAAGCAGCGCGTTTCTCTCTGCCGAGCCCTAATGAACCGTCCGAAACTTCTCTTGATGGACGAGCCTCTCTCAGCACTGGACCCTGGCATGCGTACCAAGTTGCAGCATGATATTTTGATGCTGCACAAAGAGTTCGGCACGACTACGATCATGGTCTCCCATGATCCCAGCGAGATCTACCGCTTGGCAGACCGTGTGATCATGCTTGAGCAAGGCAGGGTGATCCAAGAGGGTACATCGAAAGAGGTATTGCTGCATACTCGGGGGTCTCAGAAGTTTTCATTGACAGGTGAACTGCTTGACATCATCAAAGCCGATGTCATCTACATTGCCGTAGTCGCCATTGGACAGCAGATCGTCGAAGTGGTACTGGATGAGGCTGAGGCCTCGTCGTTCAAGATCGGACAGCGTGTTCAGGTCAACACTAAAGCCTTCGCCCCGTCATTAAGCCATTAAACGGTATTTTCGCTCAAACAGGCCCAACTCAATAACGTTGCCTGCCTAAATCTTCTGTATGCAAGGAAGCCACCCCGGTTTATGAGCATCTCTTTTGGAGAGAGGCATGTTTATCCAGGCAGCCTATTTGTGACCGCTTCCACCTTGCCGCGGCAACAGCATCTCCCCGTCTTTTCCGCCCACAATGTAGGCTTCGCCGAAGCCAAACGTTGCTTCGCCGCTAGCCGTTGTCAGTTCGTAGAGGTTGAAATCACCCATATTCAGCAGCATATCGATCATATCGCTGCCAAACTTGTTGCTAAAATATGCCATGACCGGCGTAAATTTCGCATTGTCTCTTGGGATGAGGGCTGCGTCACATTGAAGAGAGATCCGCTTTCGGGCAAAGATGTTGGCTGCCTGAGTCTCATCCTCGATGAAAAAGAGCGAGGCTTTATCCTCACGTTTAAGGTTCTGTGCATGGGTTGCGATGTCACTGATAAAGATATAGAACCGATGATCATAATGGACAAAGGGGGCATACGATGAGAACGGGAGCCCCTCTTTACCGATTGTACCGATGACGACGCTTTTAAAAGGAGCGATAAAAGGGAGAATAGTTTTTTCAGACATTGCTTATCCCAGTTGTGCCGAGACACCTGAAAGAATGGCGTCGGCCTTGGTCGCGTCGCCGCTGTACTTTTTAATGGTAATACCATAGTTTGCCATAGCGGCAGCAGTGTTTTTACAGGCACGTTTGGCAACAAGGTAGTTGCAGTCCTCAAGTACTTTCGCCATGTCGTAATGCTCTTTTTCATGGGCTTCATCACTGTCCCCATGCGAGCAGTGGTGACCGGCTTCATCATGTTCAGGGTCAATGTCGGTGCGTGGATTGGCACGCAGTTCTTCGAACGTAAAGGCTTTGAACATGCCGGCACCCTTGACAGTATAGACTGCAAAATAGGGGGAGTGACCGGCGTTTGCGAAGAATGTAAGGGTTTTGTCTTTAACGGGAATAGCAACTTTCATAAAAAGCTCCTTCAATTTTTTTAATTATACCCCAAAGAGGGGAACGGTTTGTATACCAGAAATGAATGCATGGTCTGGTCCAGACTTTTTAATGGGTGCTCGCCTCGATGCGCTTGTGCGGTAATACAAGTAGATAAGTTAGAGTTCTGTTCGAATGTAATTGAATTACCATGAAAATTAAATATTTCAGGTTACGTGCAAATCTTTTAAAACCGTGTCGTAATGGCCTATTAAAATCTCTTCCTGTCAAAAAACTGCTACTATTTGATGAATAATTGAAAAGAAGAGCAGATGCCGCAAACAGACCGACAAAAAGAGAAGTACAGTGTTTTACAGTCCCAGTTCGGGCATAAAGCGTTTCGGCCGCTGCAAGAAGAGGCGGTAGATGCTATCTTAAACGGTCAAGACCTTCTGATGATCCTGCCGACAGGCGGGGGAAAGTCGCTCTCTTTTCAGCTGCCGACCCTATTAATGGACGGTACGACGGTTGTGATCTCACCGCTGCTCGCTCTTATGCACGACCAGGTCCAAAGCCTTAAGGCTCAGAGTATGCGCGCCGAGATGCTCTCTTCTATGCAGAGTGCCGAGGAGAGCGGTGACATTGTCCGCCGTCTTTATGCGGGGGAGATCGACTTTTTGTACCTCTCTCCCGAACGTTTGAACACGGACGGTATGCGCAACATCCTTTCACAGATCAAATTGAATTACTTTGTGATTGATGAGGCCCACTGTATCAGTGAGTGGGGCCATGAGTTTCGCGGGGATTACAGAGTCTTGTCACAGCTCAAAGAGACCTACCCCCATGTCAGTGTTGCCGCCTTTACCGCTACGGCAACCGAACATGTCCGCCATGACATTGTCCGTAACCTCAGACTGGACAACGCTGTACTGCTGCAAGGACAGATCTTCAGAGAGAACCTTCAGATAACGGCGCGTCACCGTATTAAAGATGGCTATGACCAGCTGACGGACTTTTTGAACGACCACAAAAAGGAGAGCGGTATCATCTATGGCTTCTCCCGTAAAAGCGTGGAGGCTATTGCCGCACACCTTCAGAAAAAGGGCTACGCAGCAGCAGCGTACCATGCAGGGATGCCGAGCGAGCAGCGTAACAAGGTCTTCCACGACTTTGTCCACGATGAGGTCAAGATCATTGTCGCGACGATTGCTTTTGGGATGGGGATCGACAAAAGCAACATCCGTTATGTCGTGCATATGTCGCTGCCTAAGACCCTGGAAAACTATTACCAGGAGATCGGTCGCGCCGGACGTGACGGCGATCATGCCGATGTTGTGCTGCTTTTTAGCGCGGCAGACACCATTCAGCAGAAACGGTTTGTGGAGATGAACGACGGGGATGCGCAGTATAAGGCGCATATGCTCGAAAAACTGGCCACTATACAACGTTTTGCCAGCAGCGAGACCTGCCGGCATCAACAGTTGGCATCGTACTTCAATGATGAACTTGAGGCGTGCGGCGACAAATGTGACAACTGTCTGGAACCCGACCATGACAAACGCGACATCTCGACTGAGGCACAGATGCTGCTCTCAACCGTCTATCGTACAGGACAGTCCTTTGGCAAGAACTATCTCATCGATATTCTTCGCGGGTCCCGCGAGCAGAAGATCCTCTCCAACGGGCATGATACCTTGAGTGTTTACGGTGTCGGTGAAAAACTCAGCAAGAAGCAGTGGTTTGTCGTTATCGACCGTCTTTTGGAGGTTGAAGCACTCAATGTAAATGAGCATCAAGGGCTGATGCTGAGCGAGAGAGGACTGAAGATCCTGAAGGGACATGAACCGCTGCTGATTAGAAGCGAGCGTCTTGATGTCAAAGCTAAAACCGTTAAGAAGTCAGCGCCGGAGAGTTTTGACTATGATGTCGAACTCTTTGACACCCTCAGAGGTCTGCGTCAGGAGATCGCACAGGAACAGGGCGTTCCGGCGTATATCGTCTTCGGGGACAAAACACTCAAAGAGATGGCCGCTAAACGTCCGCAGAGCAAGGAAGAGATGTTGCAGATCGGCGGTATCGGAGAGGTGAAGTTTGAACGTTACGGTGAGCAGTTTTTAATATTGTTGCAGAGTCTATAAAAAATAATGGCGCGTAACAGCCGGCGTCAGCCATACACAGCATTTTCAGGCGATCAATAGATCTGCCGGTCCTCTTTTTCAAGCCATTGATCGAACAGCTTGGCATTGACCTTATAATCGATCTGTTTGAGTATTACGTCACTGTTACGGCCGCGTAGCATCTCGTAAAAACGGTGGTCATCAAAACCGCCTCTGGCAGCATCCTGTTCAGTTGCACCGTAGTAAACCGTACCGATATGTGCCCAAAATATGGCACCTAAACACATTGGACAAGGCTTGCAGGTGCAGTAGAGGATACACTCGGAAAGATCAAAATTCTCAAGCTGTTCACTGGCACGTCGGATGGCAATGATCTCAGCATGGGCGGTGGGATCATTGGTTCTGAGTACTTCATTATGTGCTGTTGCTATGACCTTGTCATCTTGAACGATGACGGCGCCGAAAGGACCGCCATCATTCGCAAGCATCCCTGCCGTCGCTTCATCATAAGCTATCTTCATCCATCTGTTCATCATTTTATCATTGTATGCTAATTGAAGTAAGAAGCTACTGCCCATTTGCGGGATATCAAACCAACGCATTCCCAGATGGGTGCTTTTTGTTAGTTTCAGGATTTGGAAGTTTATCTGTGCCAGGTCTGGGTCTGTTCGGAGCGTTCAATTACTAATACACGCTTTATGCTATCTGTACAAAATGTATCTGACCAACAGGTTGAGCGCAGAATCCATTTTGTAACCATCACACTGTCGCAGGTTTAAGACTTAGTCTCGTTTCGAAAAAAGATCAGCGTTATTTGTTTGCGCCGCACTTTCCTGCGCCGCATTTCATCTGTTTGTCAGACTTCGTCGCTGTCCCGCATTTTCCTGCACCACACTTCATCTTCCCTTTTGCATCTACCGGGCAGTCGCACGGAAGGTTTGGATCTTTTTTAGCCGCGCAGTCGGGATTGGGACAGTCTTTACACTTGGTACACCCTTTTTGGGTCATATCTTTAGACATAGTACTGCCGCATTTGCCGGCACCGCATTTCATATCAGCTGCATTGAGTGTTGTAAGGCCAACCATTAGAAGGGCAGCGAACAGGAGTGTAGAGAGGTGTTTTAACATGAATATTCCTTGGATAATTTTCAGTTATTATACACTTTTTTACGCTCAAGTACCCAAGCAACGGGCTTTTTCTTTCAAAGTAAAGATAAGGTCTGGCTTGCCGCTCCGTTGTACTTGCTTCGGCGTATAAACTGTTTACCACCGGCTGGAAGAAGAGATGTCATCTCTAGATTTTTAGAAGATAGAGAGCCCTGTTTTTGAATTGTCTTCCGGGGAGCAGCCGCTTGTAGTACGCTCTTATACTTTTACGTAGTATAATCCTGCAAACAACTATCAGGCTCACCCATGAATGATCTCGTCAATGTATTAGAAGAAAAAACCTCCTTAAAAAAAGACCATATCAATAATATTTTAAAACTCCTCGATGAGGGCTCAACTATTCCCTTTATCGCGAGATACAGAAAAGAGATGACGGGCGCGGCCAGTGATGAAGTGCTGCGTGACTTCGAGCACATCTACCAAAGCGCTAAAAAACTTCTTGAACGCAAGCGTGAAATAGAGAGGCTTATCTCTGAAAGAGCGGTCCTGACGGATGCGATTAAAAAGAGCATAGATGCAGCAGAGACTCTGCGTGTTTTAGAAGATATCTACCGCCCTTTTAAAGAGAAGAAGAGTTCTCGAGCTGCGACGGCTATCGCCAATGGGTTGACGCCGCTCGCCAACATCCTGGAGGAGGCAAGACTTTCGCAAAGCGAGTTTACCGCCAAGGCTAAAGGTTTTGTCAAAGGGAAGGTGACGACGGCAGATGAAGCGGTGAAGGGGGCACAAGATATTCTCGCAGAGCGGTATGCCGATCAGCCGAGAGAAAGAGAGACCATGCGAAACACAATGCTTCGTTTTGGGCTCCTTGAGGTCAAGAAGGCGAAGGGCTTTGATGAAAAAGGGCTTTACGCCAAGCTTGCAGAACACACTGAAAAAGTTGCCTATATTCCTTCTCATCGTTATCTGGCAATTATGCGTGCGGTGAAAGAGAAAGAGCTCTCTGTAAAGATAAGCATCGATATTGCGCGTGTAGAAGAGAACATCAAGCGCTATAAGATCCCCCGTCATGCGGCAAGCTCAGAGAAACTGCTTTTTGAAGCCTACAGAGACGGATTGAAACGTCTTCTTCTCCCTTCTATAGAAAGAGAGGTGCAGTCTGAGTTAAAAGAGAGAGCCGATTTGGCGGCCATCAGTGTCTTCGGTAAAAACCTAAGTCAGCTTCTTATGACACCGCCTGTGACGAAACGCGTCATACTCGGCGTTGACCCCGCCTTCAGATCAGGCTGTAAATTGGCTGTCATCGATGAGAACGGGACCTATCTGGAACATGCGATTATCTATCCTACTGATCCAAGAAATGATTATGAGGCGTCCAGGAAGAAGGTCCTCTCTTTTGCCAAGAAGTACCATATCAAGGCTGTTGCTATCGGAAACGGGACCGCTTCAAGAGAGACGCAAGAGTTCTTTTCCAGGTTGAACTCGGAGGAGGGCGCCGCGTTAAATTATACCGTCGTCTCTGAGGCAGGTGCATCCGTCTATTCTGCTTCAAAACTTGCGGCTGAAGAGTATCCTGACCTTGACGTTACTATTCGCGGGGCGATCTCCATTGGACAGAGACTTCGCGACCCTATGGCGGCTCTGGTCAAGATCGATCCGAAGTCTTTGGGTATAGGCCAGTATCAGCATGATGTGGACCAAAAGCTTTTGGAAAAAAAACTTGGTGATGTAACCCAAGACCTTGTAAACCGGGTCGGTGTCGATATCAATTCAGCTTCAGCTGCCCTTCTCTCCTATGTTGCAGGAGTAGGCCCAAAAATAGCACAAAACATTGTTGCCTTTAAAGAGGAAAATGGAAACTTCACCTCAAAGTCCCAACTCATAAAAGTCAAAGGCCTTGGCGCCAAAGCGTATGAACAGGCTGCAGGTTTCATCCGTATAAAAGAGGGGAACTCTGTCTTTGACAACAGCGGTATTCACCCTGAGTCTTACAAGGTCGCCGCAAAGCTTGATGGGCTGGACCTGCAAAAGATCGATATAAACAGTATGTCCCAAGAGCTAAAGGTCGGCAGAGAGACCTTGAGAGATATCATCAAAGAGCTGCAAAAACCGGGATTCGACCCGCGCGAGGAGTTGCCGGCTATTCCTTTCAAAGAGGGCCTTACGGATATCAAGATGCTGCGTGAGGGAAGTTTTATTTCCGGTGTCGTGCGAAACATCGCAGACTTTGGAGCCTTTGTCGATATAGGCTTGAAAAATGACGGGATGATCCATATCTCAAAGATGAGTGCAAAACGTATCTCTCATCCTCTTGAAGTGCTCTCTATTAACCAGTACCTTCCTCAAATAGAGGTGATCTCTGTCGATCAGGAAAAAGGGAAGGTAGGGTTGAGCCTTATCTCTGTATAAGATCTCTCCTGCTCGCAATAGGGGTGTATAAAGAGTAGTGTGTTTTACGTCAAGATGTCGTCGATAGGGTGCGGCTTTTCAATAGCATAACCCTGTGCATAGTGGACACCCATCTCAGTCAGTTCGGTAATGATGGCATCTGTTTCGGCATACTCTGCGATGATCTTCAGCCCCATCAGTGAACCGATCCGGTAGATCGATTCGACCATCCCCCTGTCGATCTTATCGTTGATAATATCTTTCACAAAAATGCCATCGATCTTCAAAAAAGTGACCGGAAGCAGTTTCAGATAGGCAAATGAGGAGAGCCCTGTTCCGAAGTCATCCAGAGAGAACCGGAACCCTTTGGCACTTAGCGTATTGAAAAAGTACTGGGCTTCATTGAGGTTGGAGATGGCAGTATTCTCGGTGATCTCAAAGATGACACGGCTGCAGTCCATATGGTATTGATCGGCCAGCAATAGAATATCGTCAACAAACGTGTTGTCGGAGATACTCTGTCCGGTAATGTTGACTGAGAAGCAGAGCGTTTCGGATAACTCTTTTTTGTTGAGCGTAAACCAGCGGAAAAACTCTTCGATGACATACCTGTCAATTTTAGGCATGAGGTTTAGGCGTTCCGCCTGAGGTAGGAAGAAGTCTGGATAGAGTACAGTCTCGCCATCTTCAATAAGCCGAAGAAGGATCTCATAATGGTCACTGTTGCCAGAGAGGTCTTTTATTTTCTGGATATAGAGACGAAAATGATTCTCTTTGATGGCGTTGGCGATACGCGAGATCCACTGCAGCTCATCGAGGTTGTCCAGCTGATCGAGGTCGCTCTTTTGCGCGACGTAAAACCTGTTGCGTCCCTTCTCTTTTGCGAGGTAGCATGCCAGGTCCGCCTGGCTTAAAATAGCCGTGACGTTGCTGTTACCTGCGTTCACCTCCGCAATACCGACGCTCAATCCGATTTTAAAGTTTTTTTCGTTCCAGTAGAAGGTGTGTTCAAGGATAGTGTCGATGAGCTTCTGCGCCCATTTTTCAGCCATCGCAGTATCGCAGTCAAACAGGATGAGTGCAAATTCATCTCCGCCGAACCTGCAGAGGTAATCCTCTTCTCTGACACTTTTTCGTAAAAGAAAGGCGGCCTGTTTTAACACTTCATCCCCGGCCAAATGGCCGACGGTGTCGTTGATGCGCTTGAACTTATCCAGATCCATGAAGAGCACCGCATGATGGGTATTGTCATGTGTTGCCTGTCGGACAGTGTTTTTGAGGGTGGTTTGAAAAGCGGTCCGGTTATGGAGTTTGGTCAATGCGTCGTGGGTCGCCTGCCATTGGAGAGCCTTTTCGCTTTTCTTTTTCTCTGTGACGTCATGAAAGACCAGAATCGCCCCTTCGATCACCCCTTCTGCATTTTTGATCGGGGCGGAAGAGTCCTCAATAAAGAAAGGTCTGCCTTCCCTGTTGATAAGAGTGGTATGGTTGCTGAGGCTGACGACTCTCTCCTCTCGAATGGAGGTATACAGCGGTGATTCCATCTGCTTGGCGGTACCCTCCTGGAAAATTGTGAAGAGCGTCTCGATTTTTTTATCGGCGGCTTCGGCGTTTGTATAGAGCAGTATCTCTTCTGCGGGAGGATTGATAAATTTAACCTTACCATAGGCATCGGTTACGATCACACAGTCCCCGATGGAGCGTAACGTCACCTCTGCCAGCTCTTTTTCTTGATAGATGATGGTATTGCTTTTTTGCAGCTCATCAACATACTCCTGTATCGACTCGCTCATCACCTTGAAGGCGGCGATCATCTTGGCGAGTTCGTCATTGTTCCGGGTGACGGGGAGATCGACATTGAAGTCTTTGTTGGCGATCTGCTCGGCAGCCGAAGCAACAAGGTTGAGTTGTCTGGTCATCTGTCTGACAACAATCCAGGCAAAGAGCGCCCCTATCAGAATAGCGAGGAGGACATAGAACATTCCTTTATTGGTCATGATGCTCAGCTCCTGCGAAAGAGTGCTCCTGTCGATAATAGTCCGCACGTAACCTATGATGGCATCATTGACCGTGATGACCCCTATTGTATCGACCAGATCATCATGGATGATCTGGTCGATGGAGAGATCGGAATCGCTCAGGTGGGTGAGCTGTTCCCTGCTGAGAGGGTCGTTGAGCTGTTTGTTAAAATACTCTTTTTTTGTTGATGCCCTGACCCTGCCGTGCTTATCGAGGATGAAGGTCATGTAGTGGTCTTTAAGCGCCGGCCTATCGTCGAGCAGCTCATCGAGCGCAACCAGATCATTATTTAAAAGAGGGATGGTCGCATGAGAGATCAGAAGGGTTGTCTTCTCGTACCCTTTGTGCGAGAGCTGCTCCTGCATAAACTGCCGCTCCCTCTCGATCAGGTCATAGACCACGAGACTCATCAAAACGGCATGGATGATAATGACATTGACAATAAGCCTGGTCTGCAGACTGTCTCTGTATCGGCGATAGAGTGAGGAAAAGATCATTTTGGTATCCCTATGGCGGCATCATATTTTTCTATAAAAGAACCCACGACCTTGGTGTAATCGTCATCGTCAGCCCATGAAAAGCCTGCAAAACCGGCCTGCTTGAGCACTCTTTTACCTTTTTTGGTCGTGTCAA
>JAQIBF010000072.1 GCA_027859195.1 Helicobacteraceae bacterium | reverse complement strand
CTTTGGTTCAGTATCACTGTAATATCTTCAAGTGACGCATTTTTTAGTGAATCAAAGGTCCCAAAATGTTGAAGTAGTTTGACGACTTTTGCCTGGGATATACCATGGGTGTTCAGCAGTTTTGATGCCTGATCCTTCTTTAGCTTTGTTTTTTTATGAAAAGTGATGGCATAACGGTGTGCTTCATCGCGAAGGCGCTGCATCCATTGAAGCCGTTTGTCAGACGGTGCGAGCTTAAAACTTTCTGTGCTGGTGTGAAGTTGGTCATGAGCACTTCCTTTTGCACGGTGAGATTTGGCATCAATCTTCTCTTTTGAGATGGCGATAACATCCAAGTTGACGCCAGCTGAATCAAGCAGCTCTTTTGCTAAGGCCAGAAGCGTTCTCCCGCCATCAATAAGCCAAAGATCCGGGGGAGGGTTCTCTTCAAAACTTTGAATACGACGGGTGAGGGTCTCTCTCATCTGCCCATACTCGTCACGTGCCGCAAGGTGGTAGTGACGATACCCTGATTTATCAAAATTGTCACCGTCAAATGTGATCATGCCGCCGACAGTCGCCTCGCCTGCCATATGCGAATTGTCAAAGGCTTCAATACGGCGCGGTGTACTGTCGAGTGAAAGCAGCTCTTGCAGGGGTTTTGCAATATCTTCTATCGTATCACCTCTTTTTTGGCGTAAAAGCTCAACAGCATTTGTTAAAGCCAGTTCGATGAGATGCTTTTTATTGCCACGTTGAGGAAGTGTAATGATCGCTTTTTTTTCAAAAAGAAGAGAAAGGTGCTTTTGAACGAGTCTCTTTTCTCCAAAATCGTGGGCCACCAGGATCGGTGCGATAACCGGTGGCTTCTCCTGCCCATAAAACTCCAGTAGAGCCCGCTCATATGCTTCATCGATGTCAAAACCGCTATTGAGATTGATAAAGCCGTGTGTCGATGAGATGATCTTGCCCGCTCGCATAAAGAGACGAACAATGACTGCACGCTTCTCATTGTAACTGATGGCAAAAATGTCATAGTCCTCTGTTGAGGCCAGATCGATTTGCGAGATCAACTCACTTTTAGAGATACGTTCTATACGATCGCGAAGCATGCCAGCCTCTTCAAAACGCAGGTTTTCGGCATAAAAGGCCATCTTCTCCTTGAGTTTGTCAATGAGAAACTTTTTGTTTTCAATATAGTACATCGCCTCTTTTACAATACCGCTGTAAAGCGCTGTTGAGACCTTTTTTTCACAAGGGGCCAGACACTGATCCATCTGGTAATATAGACAGGCCTTCTTCCCCTTAAGACAACTCTTTTTCTGCACTAACTTGCATAGCTCATAAATAGAGTCCAAAATATCACGGGCACCGATAGAATAGGGACCGAAATATTGGATATTCTTCCCCTTGAGAACTTTACGTGTGATCTCAAATCGGGGATAGCTTTCAGTTGTGTCAATGTAGATGTAGGGATAAGTCTTATCATCACGCAACAAAATATTGTATTTAGGTTTCAGTTGTTTGATCAGTGAATTTTCTAAAATAAGGGCGTCATGTTCACTGTTTACAATAATATAATGCATAGATGTTGTTTCGCTGAGCATCTTGACAATTCGGGGTGACAGTTTTGGGTTTGGCCGCAGTTCAGGTGTGAACAAGAAGTAGCTTTTGACTCTGTGAAAAAGGCTCTTTGCTTTACCTACATACAAAAGCTTGTTGTTTTTATCAAAATATTGGTAGATACCAGGTGATTTTGGAAGGTTCTTAATTTTGGTGATCATGAATGCTGGCACGTATCTTTTCTATAATATTATGTAGTTTTTCATTTTTGACAGGATTATTAAACTCCCCGGCTGCACGCTCTTCATAAAAAGGAACTGTCTCTATTGTGAGTTCAGACTCTTTACTGACAGGCTTATGCGAGACATATGCGCGGATATCGTCAAAATCCAACTCCTGGCACTTTTGCGGTGGGTAAAGTTTTAAAGGCGTTTTAATTGAAGCGATGATAATATCGAACTCTTGTTTAGCGCCGGGATGGTTGAGAACAAAATAAAGTACCTTATGCTTGACATATGCAAAGCTGACCATCGTTTGCAGATGCGGGGGTAAAAGTGTTTTAATGGCATTGATACATTGGTGTTGTGCTAATTTTTTATATTGAGGTTGATGAACGATATGCGAGAGAACCTGAGCCGAATTTTTCATGCAGTGATTATAACAGTTAGCTTATTAACTTTCGTAGGCTGCGGGTATAAAGATGATCCATTTTATGTGCCGTCTGCGCAAGAGAAGTAGGTGATATGATGCATTATGATGTTGTGATCATCGGAGCGGGTATCGCCGGTCTCTATACTGCGATCAATCTGCCGCGTGATAAAAAAGTTTTGATCGTCAATAAAGCACACCCTTGGGAGTGTAATACATTTTATGCTCAGGGTGGTGTCACGACAGCTAAAGACGATAGCGATATTCCGGTCCATATTGATGATACTTTGACCGCGGGTGCAGGGCTTTGTAACAAAGAAGCTGTTGAAGTCTTAAGTCAAAACTCTCAAGAGGTGATTCAGGACTTGATTAATCGCGGTTTTGAATTTGATGCTGATGCAAATGGCGAACTGCTCTATACACAAGAAGCAGCCCATTCGCAAAAACGGATCTTGCATGCAGGCGGAGATGCAACGGGGAGGTACCTGCACCATTTCCTACTTGAAAAAAACCCCCATCCTATGCTTGAAAAGGCGACTGTAATCGATCTTTTGCTTGAAGGAGATCAGATTTGTGGAATAGTGGTAATGCATCGAGGTGAGCGTAAGGAGATCATGGCCGACTCGGTCGTAATAGCAAGCGGCGGTGTGGGCGCACTGTTTGAGTATCACACCAACGCCTCAAGTATCAGCGGTGAACTGCATGGGATCTGTTTAGAAAAAGGTATCGAACTCGAAAATATGGAGATGCTGCAGTTCCATCCTACCGTATATGTAGACAACTCTACAGCGCAAAAACAGTTGCTTACCGAAGCGTTGCGCGGCGAAGGGGCCCAAGTGGTAGATGATCTAGACTATCGTTTCTTGTTTGATTATGATGAACGTGGTGAAATGGCACCGCGTGATATCGTCAGCCGTGCAATTTTTGATTATGCTCAAAAAACAAAAAAACAGGTTTATCTCTCGTTTAAGAGTTTTGATTACGACTACTTCAAGCACCGTTTTCCAAATATAGAGAATCGTTTTGCAGATTTGGGTTTCAACCTGCCTAAAGATAAAGTGCCGATTTCACCGGCTTTTCATTATGCTATCGGAGGGATTAAAACTGATCTTCAAGGACATGTTCCCAGCGTAAAAGGTCTTTACGCGATCGGTGAAGTCGCTTCTACCGGTGTGCATGGTGCGAATCGTCTTGCCAGCAATTCACTGCTTGAAGGCTTGGTGTTTGCCAAACGTGCAGCCGCAGCAATAATCCATGACGTAGGAACGCAGTGCAGTGGTCCGTTTGTAAAGAACAATGAAACACTTTATATAGAAGGTGATAAAGAAAAAAAAGAGCAGCTGCGCCGTATAATGTGGGATAATGTTTCGATCGTACGAACGACTGAAGGACTTGAAGGTGCACTTGCTGCGATCGATACGATGCTCAAAAGCTCGATCGGCCGTCTGCTGAAACTTCGATTATTGACGGCACAGAAAATAGTGCGTTCGGCATTGGAACGTAAAGAGTCGGTAGGTGTTCACTACCGACAAGATTAAGTCACCGGGAGGTGTCTTATTTATCAAAACTGGGAGTATTATATGCATGACAACGTGCTGGATTTATCAACAACATGGGTGGGGATAGCGGTCTTAGCTGTCTTTATTATAGGGTATTATTTTATAGCGACAGAGGAGAAATATGAGATAAACAAGGCCAAACCGGCACTGTTTATCGGTACCTTCTCTTTTATGCTAATAGGTATTTACTACACATTGAATGCGATGGATCCAGCCCCATTACATGACGAGATGAAGATACTGATCGAAGAGATCGCCGAAATATTCTTTTTCCTCTTTGTCGCCATGACCTTTATCGAGACGCTGATCGAACGTGGTGTATTTGACGTTATGAAATTCAACTTGGTATCGAAGGGTTATAACTATAAGAAGCTCTTTTGGTTAACCGGGCTTTTGGCGTTTTTCATCTCTCCGGTAGCGGACAACTTGACAACAGCATTGATTCTTTCAACCGTACTGTTTACGATAGATAAAGAGAACCACAAGTTTTTGGTTCCCGGTGCAATCAATATCGTCGTTGCTGCGAATGCCGGTGGTGCCTGGAGTCCATTTGGTGACATCACGACTTTGATGGCATGGACAGCGCAAAAAGGTGAGTTTGTTGACTTTCTTTTCCTGTTTGTACCGGCTATAGGCGGATGGCTGTTAACCGGATGGTTGTTGAGTCGATTCGTTCCGGACGGAAAGCCTCCATTTGATGCAGCAAGTGAATCGAAACCTAAGATGCGTGATGGCGGTATGGTCATTGTATGGTTAGGTGCAGGTACCATTTTAGTCGCTGTTCTTGGCCACCATTTCTTTCATTTTCCAGCAATGTGGGGTATGCTCTTCGGGCTATCGGTCCTCAAACTTTACGCTTTCCGTTTGACGCAGCAACCACATGCTGGCGGATTCGATATCTTTGTCAATATGAAAAAGATCGAAAACGACACACTTCTCTTTTTCTTCGGGATACTCTCGGCGGTAGGTGCCTTGCATTATCTAGGGTTTTTGAACTATGTTCACGATCTCTACAGTCTGGTCGGACCGACCGCGGCAAATATGGGTGTGGGTTTTATCTCAGCAATTGTTGACAACGTGCCTGTTATGAGTGCTATTTTGAAAGCCTCTCCTGAAATGTCCCTTGACCAATGGATGCTGGTGACTCTGACTGCAGGTATCGGTGGCAGTCTTATCAGTTTTGGTTCGGCTGCAGGTGTCGGTGTAATGGGTCGTCTTCGTGGTATTTATACATTCGGTTCACATATGAAATACTCATGGACTATCCTTGCAGGTTATATTTTTTCTATGGGTCTTTGGTATATTCAATTCCAGATCCTGGGTATCTACTAAACAGCTTTTTGTCAAAGAGCATCTGCTCTTTGACAAAGGTGCCCTTCAATTATTCATTGATATTTCTGCTTTTATTTCTGTAAAAGCGACCTCTAATCCTCTTTAAGTTATCCTTCCTTACTTATTTTTTATAAAGGCACTGTTTTGAAACACGTCAGTATAGTTGTTTTAGATTTTGGTTCTCAGTACACTCAGTTGATCGCACGTCGTATGCGTGAAGAGAAGATCTATTGTGAGATTCTTCCGTACCACACAAAGATCGATGCCATTAAGGCTAAAAACCCACAAGGGATTATCCTTAGTGGCGGTCCTTCGTCAGTTTATAACAAAGATGCCTATGAGGTAGACCAAGAGGTCTATAACATGGGTATTCCTGTTCTAGGTATCTGTTACGGTATGCAGCGTATTGCAGTAGACTTTGGTGGATCTGTGATCCGTTCGGACCACCATGAATACGGTAAAGCTGAGCTTGAGGTCGTCAAACCATCACCACTTTTCGATAATGTTGACAACGGCTCAACCGTCTGGATGAGCCACAGTGACCGTGTTGACGTCCTACCTGAAGGTTTTTCACCTATTGCTATCTCAGATAACTCACCGTTTGCAGCCATTGCAAATGAAGAGAAACGCGTTTATGCGATGCAGTTTCACCCCGAGGTAAACCACTCTGAAGAGGGTTACTTGATGCTTCGTAACTTCGCTCGCAAGATTTGTGGTGTCACCGAAAAATGGGAGATGGGCCACTTCTTAAAAGAACAGATCCAGATCATTCGTGAAAAAGTGGGTGACGGTAAAGTTCTTTGTGGTCTAAGCGGCGGGGTGGACTCTTCGGTTGTTGCAGCACTGCTTTATGAAGCGATCGGTGATCAACTGATTCCTGTCTTCGTCGATAACGGTCTTCTTAGAAAGGGTGAACGAGAGCAGGTCGAGCAGGTTTTTAAGATCAATTTGAAAGTACCTTTGGTCACAATTGATGCCGTTGACAACTTCTTGGGCAAACTTGAAGGTGTTTCTGATCCTGAGACAAAACGCAAGATCATCGGCCATACCTTTATCGAAGAGTTTGAAAAAGAGGCGAAGAAACACGATGGCATTAAGTTCCTGGCACAGGGGACACTTTATCCGGATGTTATTGAGTCTATCTCTGTAAACGGTCCATCAGAAGTGATCAAGTCACACCACAATGTTGGCGGCCTTCCTGACTGGATGGATTTTGAGCTTATTGAGCCATTACGTGAACTGTTCAAAGATGAAGTCCGTAAAATGGGACTGGAACTTGGTCTTCCTGAGGGAATGATCAACCGTCATCCATTCCCTGGACCGGGTCTTGCTATTCGTATTATGGGTGATGTAAACCCTGCCGATCTTGACCTTCTCCGCGAAGCAGACGTGATCCTGCTTGATGAACTTAAAGCAAGCGGTTACTATGCCCGTACTTGGCAAGCGTTTGCCGTACTTCTTAATGTGAAATCTGTGGGTGTTATGGGCGATAACCGCACCTATGACAACACAATATGTGTCCGTGTTGTCGAGGCAGTTGATGGTATGACAGCAACATTCGCGCACCTTCCGCATGAGCTGCTAGAGCGTATTTCGCGTCGTATCATTAATGAGGTAGACGGAATCAATCGCGTTGTTTATGACATCAGCTCTAAGCCTCCAGCAACAATCGAGTGGGAGTAGTAAAAAACGACGATTTCGGCGCATTTTGCACGAAAGTCTGCCTCTCTGCGCACACCAGTGCGCTATCGGACAGACATTTCGCACAACCTGCACCAAACTCCTCGTTTTTGCGGTTATGATAGTGAATTCTAAAATAGAACTCTACAAATTTTTTTTGTCCATCAAATCGAGCCAATAATGACCAAAAATTCTCTCTTCCTCTTTTCCAAAACATCTCATCCAGACGTAACACAGATTCCCATTTTAAAGACGCTCTTTTTACAACCGACTATCAATTTTGGCGATTATGATGCCATTGTTTTTACCTCGAAACAGGCCGTGACAGCACTGGAAAATATCTCGGCAAAATGGAGAGATGTACCTGCCTTGAGTATTGCCTCCAAAACGGAAGATATGGTCAAAAAAGCTGGTGGTACACTGCTTGACAAAGGCAATGGATATGGTGATTCTCTCGATGATATTATCGTCAATAAATATGCTTCACTGCGTTGGCTTTATCCTCGTCCTAGAGTTGTGGCTTCAGATTTTAAAGAGCGTGTCAAAGAGCATGGCATCAATATAGACGATGTTATTGTTTATGAAACCTCATGCAATAGAGCCTGTAGTGATATTAAACTGCCTGACGATGCAATACTGATCTTTACTTCGCCTTTTACAATCGAGTGCTTTTTAGAGCTTTATGAATTTAAGAGAAGTTATCAAGTCGTTGTCATTGGGACAACGACGGCGAAGGCTCTTCCTGAAGGGGTGCTTTACTTGATGCCGGAGACGCCGAATGTAGAAGCTTGTGTGGCATTGGCGAAGCGATTGTGAACCTTATTTAACAGGCACTCATAAGGGGTAAGGAAAGCGGCGCTCTTTTCTCTATATTAGCGTACTTATAGCCCCCATTTTATGGCTAGAAAAGCTCTGCTTTTGTATAATAAGAACTAGCCTGGGTGGTGCGATTTCTCGCGAATATGAGGGTTCTACATTTTCTTTTAGCGAATTCTGTAGATGTTCTTGTGTGTGGTGGTCTTGTTTGATGGGTTAAACCAGAGAGATTGCTGCCTGATGGAACGCTCGATTTGCTGTTTTTACGGCTTTGAGAACCAAAGCTAACTGCGGACCGGCCACTCGGGAGAACGTCTAGTTTTTAGAAAATTGACTATAAAAGTATTTATGTCAACTTTCTAAAAATTAGATAGATGATAGAAAGATGTTGGAGAAAATATGAATATATTGATATTAGGTAATGGCGGACGCGAGTACTCTATTGGACGTGCCCTGAAAAAAGATGAAGCGGTTGATAAACTCTATTTTGCTCCGGGTAACGGTGCTACAAATCAACTGGGTGAAAACCTTAGTATTAAAGAGTATGACGCGCTTGCAGATTTTGCACTAGCCAACAATATTGATCTGACGATTGTCGGTCCTGAAGCACCTCTTGTTGACGGTGTCGTTGATATTTTCAAGGCAAAGGGTTTAACGATCTTTGGGCCAAGCAAAGAAGCAGCGCAGCTTGAGGGCTCAAAAGTCTATATGAAAAACTTCCTGGCGAAGTATGAGATCCCTACCGCCCGTTATATTGAGACAGGGCATATCGAAGAGGCATTCAAATTCATCATGACTTTGGAAGCCCCGATCGTTGTTAAGGCCGACGGCCTTTGCGGCGGTAAAGGTGTGATCATTGCAATGAGCCATGATGAGGCAAAGAAAGCGGTTTCAGAAATGCTAAGCGGCAAGTCATTTGGCGAGGCCGGTAAAAAAGTTATTGTTGAAGAGTTCCTGGACGGTTATGAACTCTCTATGTTTGCTATATGTGACGGTGATGATTTCATATTGCTTCAAGCAGCACAAGACCATAAACGTCTTCTAGACGGTGATCAAGGTCCAAATACCGGTGGAATGGGTGCATATGCGCCAACACCGTTAGTCGATGATCTTCTTTATGAAAAAGTAAAAGAGCGTGTTATTCGTCCAACACTAAAAGGGATGCAAGCAGAAGGTGCACCGTTTGAAGGTGTCCTTTTTATCGGTATCATGGTTGTCAACGGTGAGCCGATCACGTTGGAATTTAACGTCCGTTTTGGTGATCCTGAATGCGAGATCTTAATGCCATTGCTTAAAACACCGGCATCTGAACTTTTCTACAAAGCAGCTACGAAGCAGCTAGACACTCTGAAGATAGAGTTTTCAGACGAATATGCTGTTGGTGTGGTCATGGCGAGCAGAGATTATCCATACAGTTCTACACCTCCTGCTGAGATCGTTGTCGACGAAATTGTTCATGAAGATATCAGAGCAAACACGCATATCTCTTATGCCGGCGTCAGTTCTGATGATGAAGGCAAACTGTACGCTGACGGTGGACGTGTCCTTGTCTGTGTGGGTTTGGGTAATAGTATTCAAGAAGCACGCGACCGCGCTTATGCCCTTTGCGGACAAGTGCATTTTGCAGGTAAGAAGCTTCGTACAGACATCGCTTACCAAGCACTTTAGGAGACATCGTGAATGATGAGGTCAAACGACGCCTTTCGAGTGCTGGGTTAGAATTAGCAACTATCCAAAAGCGTGCATTTGCCTTTTTTATTGACGAGTTGCTTCTCGCCTTCCTCTTTTTATTTATTATCTACGATCAAATTGCAGCCGTCGGTGATCCTGATGCGGTTGTTGCATTGATCAATACGTTTACCTTCGAATATATGCTTATCAAAATATTTTATCAGACACTTTTTGTCTATTTCTATGGTGCGACCTTGGGCAAGATACTCATGAAAATTCAGATTGTCGATGCCGTTACACTGCAGAGACCTATTTTTGGAAGTGCTTTAAACCGTAGTGTTTTTCGCATTATAAGCGAGATGATATTTTACCTCGGGTTTATCTGGGCCTTTTACAGTAACAATAGACAGAGTTGGCACGATAAAACAGCTCGAACTTTGGTCGTCAATGTCTAGATGCTTTTTTTTGTTCTTCCTGCTTATATCAAGCGTGTATGCAGCTGATCAGGTAGAATTTTATGCTGAAAAGCTAGAACAGACAACAACGAAGGTGATTGCCGAAGGCGATGTACTTGTTATTTATCAAGATGTTTACATTACTGCAGACCGGGCTACGTATGACACCAACAGTACCGAACTTGAGCTTTTTGGTCATGTCGTGACATTAAAAGGAAGTGAGTACCAATTAGTCGGTGAGTATGTTAAGTTTAACATGCAAAAAAAAGAGCGTGAGATATCGCCCTTTTATATGTTGGAAAAAGAGTCTCAATTGTGG
>JAQIBF010000091.1 GCA_027859195.1 Helicobacteraceae bacterium | reverse complement strand
ATCCAGCATCCAACATCCACCATCCCACATCCAACATCCAACATCCAACATCCAACCTCCAACACACAGCCGTTATAATCCTCACATGAAACTACTTGACTATAAAACATGGAATGTAAAAAAGATACTTAAAGAAGTCGCTATTATGGCACTTATGGTATTGGTTGTCACTAATGTCCTGAGTTACTTACGCAAGCCAGACCTTGCAGAGAGTCATCTCACGACGATCAAGACATTACTGATCAGCGGTGAACAGTTTGATGCTGCCGCCTTTGAAGGTAAACCGCTGCTTATTCACTTCTGGGCAACATGGTGCCCGACGTGTAAAGCTGAGGCTGACAACATTCAACGCTTGTCGAAATATTATGAAGTCGTTACATTTGCCGTAAAATCTGGTGATGATAACGCTTTGACAACGTATATGAATGGCCGTGCGTTTGACTATAAAGTCATCAATGATGAAGACGGGCAGTGGGCAAAACAATTTAACATTGAAGCATACCCAACGACTTTTATTTATGATTCCTCCGGCGAGATAAGCTTTAGTGAAGTCGGCTATACCTCGACATTAGGATTGCTACTTAGGATATGGTGGTCGAATTAATCGATCTCTTTTTTCGTCAGTGTCATCTCATAGAGCCACTGCTGCAGCGGCAGAAACTGTTCGTAATGACGGTAAAGTTCAGGAATTAACTTTTTGTTGGAAAGGAGTGAAGGTTTTGTCGTGTGATAAACGGCAACTGCTTTCATTCGTGTCAAATACTCCAGACTTATTGCTTTGTCAAACCCTCTTGGAAGACGTTTTAAGTGTGGCGCTTCGATAATGTACCCACTGTATTGTAATTTTTCTAAAATCGCGTGCAGCTCTTCTCGATGTTTGTCGACTTTGATGTAGTCACGGTAGGCCGCGAGCAGGTCCGGATCGAAGGTACGGACACCTGACGCGACTAGAAGCTCATTGGGCGAGTACTGAAGATAAAAGCAGCTCGACTGCATACGGATATGTTTGCCTTCCCAAAAGATAATACCGACCCTGCCTTTGATAGGTGTCTTGTCTTTTGAAAAGCGGGTGTCTCGGTAGATGCGAAAAAGGGATTGGTTGATCTTGGGAATGGCATTGATGGTCGGAACAAGGGCCTGGAGGTGTTCGCCCATCTCTTCAACAAAGGCACGGTTTGGTTCTAAAATAAACTTCGTGTACTCATCTTTGTGGGCTTCGAACCACTCTTTATTATTATTCAACTGGATCGATCGCAAAAAGGGAAGGGTCTCTTTAGGATAATGTATAAAACTCATGTCATGGTCCTGCATAATATTCGTACTATTATATCAGCTTTAGAGTTGAAGAATAAAATTAGATAATTTTTGAATGTTTGCTCGGACTCTCTTTCTCTTTTTGCTTACCAACATTACTATTATGGCAGAGTCAAACACCATGAACAAAGGCGTACAAGAGCGATAATAGTGGACACTTGTATCAAAGTACAGCACTAATCACACCATCAGCATCTGATGAGCAAAGGAATAGATAGTTGGAAGGAACAAGCGAGTAGCTGACAGTAAAAACAGGGTAGAAATTGTGACGAAATTTATGACCTCTGCTTATGTGACTATTTTTATAATAGAACTTTAGCAGTCGCATATCAAGCCATTATCGTTAGAATATTGAAAGAGGCAATGTTCTGTGTTTTCTTTTTCCATTTATACTTCTTATGTAACAATCTATCTGTAGAGTTTATTATATGAATATGACACGTCTGTTTTCCTTTCTCATCGCTGTTTCACTGGTACTGTTTTTCTTACTGCGGCCGACTGGCACGTCTGTTCATACAGAACACCTTGGGAAAGATGCAGTTGTGCTGGCCTTTGGAGACAGTCTGACCTATGGGTATGGCGCTGTTGCTCAGGCGTACCCGACACAACTGCAAACGCTGATCGGTCGCAGGGTGGTCAATGCCGGTGTCTCGGGTGAGGTCTCTGTAACCGGACTGAAACGGTTGCCAAAACTTCTTGAACGCTATCGCCCTTCTTTGGTCATCCTTTGCCATGGGGGCAATGACATATTGAGGCGCTACTCTAAAGAAGCGCTCAAAGCGAACCTTATCAAGATGATAGAACTTTCGCATCAGAGCGGAGCAGAGGTCTTACTGGTGGGTGTTCCCGGATTTGGTCTGCTTGGCCTCTCAACTGTACCGCTCTATGAAGAAGTGTCACTAGCGCAAAATGTACTATATGAAGGGAATATTCTTGAGAAGATTGAGAGTGATAACTCACTAAAAAGTGACCAGATCCATCCTAATGCTTTAGGATACGGCTTGATGGCGGAGGCGTTTGCCGCTGTTTTGAGAGAGAATGGGGTACTGTAGTTTACGATAACCGGTCTGTTCTTGACGGGTAATGTTGATAACTATCTTTATGTGTTACAGCAGTGCTTCAAGCTCGTGCAAAGTTCGGATGCGGTGGGTGGCATCGCTGAAGTCATGGCTGAGTGTAAAGTGGTTGTGAACGATCACACACTCTATACCTGCATTGACGGCTGAGCGGAGTCCGCGCTGCGAATCTTCGACCACTAGGGCTTCATGCTTTTCGCCGCCGAAACGCTCCAACCCTTTGAGATAGGGGTCTGCATAGGGCTTTGAGCGTCCGTACTCGCCGCTGCAAAGGGCAAACTCCATGTGCGCAGTGATGCCGCGTTTGGCATGGATCAGCTCAAAGTCTTCCCGTCGTGCCGAGGTGATGATGCCCATGCGGTACTTCTCTTTAAGCGCACCCAGCACCTCTTTGACCCCTTCTATAGCGATATCTTCTGTTAGCAAATAGTGTTGATAGAGTTCATTTCGTCTGTCGCGGGCTGTCTCAACGCTGATGCTGTCAAAACCCTGTTCCTCTGCCAGCAAAAAAGCGCTCTGACCGTTTACCATGATCTCTCGGTATCGATCTTCGTCGAGGGTGATACCCATTGTCTTCAGGATTTCGACATTGGCTCTATAATACCACTTTTCGGTCTCTACGAGTACGCCGTCGTTGTCAAAGAGGATGTATTTTTTCATGCGGGAATTATAGCAGATAAGGTTATTTCTGAGTCATATCTTTTGTGTCTATCTAGTATCGGACTTTTTGAATTATTCAAATAATCAAACATTGTTGACCACCCCTTTCTTTTTTTTCACCGCAAAAAAAGTAAGCAAAAAACCTCTCGTGGACGGCTTCAGGCCCGACAGCTGTCGGGTACCATCCTTCCAGTCGTTCTCTCGCTAAAAACGCACGGGTCACTTCGTTCAATGCGTTTTCTTAACGCTCCTTCTCTTCTTTCAGTCTGCCTTGCAGATGCCACGAAAAGAGCCAAGCGGTAACGCATCTATTAAAGTTAAAACTTCGTTTTAATCCCTGTTAATACTGTTTGATAATAGAAAATATTTGTGACGCAGCAGGAGAGTAGATGTTTTTTCAAGCAATCTCTAAAGCACAGAGAGTAATACATCGCTACGTGAGGACATTGATTTTTGCAGTAGTGCAAAAATGTACGAAGGCTTAACGTGACAACTTTATAGTAGTTGATAGTGGCCGGAGGGTATCGTACTCTCTTTTTTTCCTCAAGGTTTTTTCTCTGTACGAGCAGAGAAAAAAAGTTGAATACTAATGCTATGAAGTAATTAGAGAAGTACAGGTGTCTATAGAGTTGAAGATACAAGATCAAAGTTGATATATAGAAGACTCAACCAGCAGTGTTTAAGTTTTTACTTTATCGACTTCCCTTTCTTTTTTTCACGATGCGAAATTTAGTTCCGCCCTGTACGGCGCTTTAGCGCTGTGTCACCACAAAAAAAAGAAACAAAAAAACCTCTCGTGGACGGCTTCAGGCCCGACAGCTGTCGGGTACCATCCTTCCAGTCGTTCTCTCGCTAAAAACGCGCGGGTCACTTCGTTCAATGCGTTTTTTGACCGCTCCTTCTCTCCTTCCAGTCTGCCTTGCAGATGCCACGAAAAGAGCCAAGCGGTAACGCATCTATTAAAGTAAAAGCTACGCTTTTATCCCTGTTTAGATCGTTTGAAAGTAGCTATTACTTGTGCCGCAGCAGGATATTGGATCTCATCTCTAAGCAGTTATAAAAGCACAGAGAGTGATACATTGCTACGTCCGGAGATAATTTTTGTGGGTGCGCAAAAACGGAGGGGAGAAGATTGGCTTCGAGTCGTGAAAAGTAGCATACTAGTGCCAGGAGGCAATAAAAAATTAGAAGTGCAAGGTGTATAAGTAGTCTTATCAAAGTTCGTTTAGAAGAAAAGTTCCTTTACTATTTTTAAAATCCAAACACTAAAAAATCCCATTACGGTTGCTTTCGCTATAATTGCATTACTAAAAGGCAGAAAACTGCCAAAAATAATGGACACACTATGAATTATGATGTAATCGTCGTTGGCGGCGGGCATGCCGGGATAGAAGCCTCTTTGGCCTCTGCGCGTATGGGACATAAAACACTACTGGTATCGATGCTGGCTGAGAATGTCGGTGCGACAAGCTGTAACCCTGCCGTTGGCGGTTTGGCGAAAGGCCACTTGGTGCGCGAACTCGATGCACTGGGCGGCGAAATGGGCCTTATTACCGATGAAGCAGGGATCCAGTTCCGTATTTTGAACAACACCAAGGGACCGGCGGTTCGTGGCACACGTGCACAGATCGATATGGATCAGTACCGGGTTATTGCTCGCAACATCGTCTTAAACACACCAAACCTTGAACTTATACAAGAGACCGTCGATGATCTGTTGATGGAAGATGGTGCGGTCGTCGGTGTTCGTACCGATCTTCTAAATGAGTACGGCGCTAAAAAAGTTATTTTAACAACGGGCACATTCTTGCGCGGGGTTGTTCACATTGGTGAAGTGAAGAAAGAGGCAGGGCGTTTCGGTGAGTTTGCAGCGAACCAACTCTCTATCTCTTTGATGGATGCAGGTCTTACCATCGGCCGTCTGAAAACAGGGACCTGTCCCCGTATCGACAGCTCTACTATTGACTTTTCGGTGATGGAAGAGCAGCCCGGTGATGAACTTCCGACACCGTTTAGTTTCCGTACAGACCGTGAGAAATTTAAACAAGACAAAAAACAGCTCCCTTGTTACATCACCTACACTAATGTGTCGACACACGAGATCATCGAAAAAAACTTCTACAGAGCCCCACTTTTTACGGGCCAAATAGAGGGTGTTGGCCCGCGTTACTGCCCGAGTATCGAAGATAAGATCAACCGCTTTCGCGACAAAGAACGTCACCATCTTTTTATTGAACCACAGACGATGGAGAATACAGAATGCTACATCAACGGTATGAGTACTTCGCTGCCGCCTGATGTTCAGCAGGAGATCGTTCACTCTATTGTGGGTATGGAAAATGCCAGGATCGTACGCTACGGCTATGCGATAGAGTATGATTATGTCGATCCGACAGAGTTGACGCACAGCTTAGAGACCAAAAAGGTGAAGAACCTCTACTTGGCAGGTCAGATCAATGGGACAACTGGGTATGAAGAGGCAGCCGCACAGGGGCTCATGGCAGGTATCAATGCGGCCCTGAGCCTTGAAGAGAAAGCGCCTCTGATCTTGGGTCGTGATGAAGCGTATATTGGTGTCCTTATTGATGACCTGGTCACAAAGGGAACGAAAGAGCCCTATCGTATGTTTACCTCGCGGGCAGAGTACCGTCTGCTGCTTCGTGAAGAGTCAGCAGATATGCGTTTGAGCAAGTATGGTTATGCGTGCGGGCTTATTGATGAGGATACTTTTGAAAATGTTGAGAAAAAAATAGCGCAGATCAGAGAGGGTGTTGAGATTATTAACGCCACTGACTATACGCCGAATAAAGAGTTCATTGCCTTCTTAGAGAGTATCGGTGAAGAGCGTATCAGCGACAAGATCAATGCCCAGCAGATCATTTCACGTAAAAGTTTTACGCTGGACAAACTGACGATGCTTCTGCCGGAACTGGCAAAGTTTGACGATTATATTCAAGAGCAGATCCTGGTTGAGACAAAATACGCCCGTTATGTCGAGAAGCAGCAAGAAGACATTGAGAAGATGAAGAAAAACATCCACGTCAAGATCCCGACAGGTTTTGACTTTGCAGCGGTACGCGGGTTCTCTAAAGAGGTGATTTCAAAACTCGAGACATTCCAGCCGCCGACCCTGCAGGCCGCTTCACAGATCTCAGGCATCACCCCGGCAGCGATCGAGATACTGCATATCTACATCAAGATGGCGGAGAAAAAACAGCAGGCTGGAGATTTAAGTTCGACTAATTAGATATTGTTTAATCTGCAATGTTGTTTTTTAGTTCGTTCATAATAGCCTATTAAAGAATTTAGCTCTTCTACGGTAAAACTACCTATATAGGTTATAAACGGATAAAAATGAAAACACCTGTTTTTGTATTGATCATATTTGTGCACACATCTCTTTTAGCCAATATGGGAGCACTTCTTCTTTTTCCTCAAGATGCAGAGGTCGTGGCGGGTGTCTACAGCGGAGGCTCTGCAATATCAACAGAGATCACTATAGATTCGACAGACAACACATTAGATCAAAATAACTACAATTTTATAGGCATAAAACCTTTTATTGGGGGCTATATTGGTCTGCAAAACTCTTTGTATCGGCTATCTATCTCATACGACATAAATTACTATTCAGAGATACAACTACAAAGATTCTTGTTTAATCTTGACTATAGGCTCGGTGCACAAAATGATTATAAACCAGTTATTGGTTTTGGTATTGGTGCTGCCGAGAGCAAATATGAGATAAATAGTAAAACCATTGACCATAGCAATGGTGTTCTTGTATTTCGCACTGGAACACTCTATACCATTGATACAGATCACAGTTTAGAACTGCTGCTGGAGTACTCATATATGCTTGACTCTCTGGGAAGCAGTTACTACACTAAAGATGCTTTTACCTCATATAACGTAGAATATCAACAGGTGATAATGTTGCGTTTTGGTTATAACTTTGAGTTTCAATAATGACATTGAACAGAGTTTAAGAGTGCTACTATAAACGTAATACACTAAGTTTATATCGTAATGATAAAGGACTACAATGAAATATCTATTAGTGCTGTTGCTGGCATTAAGTTCACTTTATGCCGGTACAAATGATTATATTGGTCAATACGTTTGCGATCAAGAGAGATATGTAAAAACTGTTGTGCTAAACAGCGATGGCTACGGTGCATGGACTTATCATAGCAACAAATCATCCAGCTATGATTATGACGAAAAGGTTTCTTGGGAATATGACGAGACTAATCATCAGATTATCATTGAGTTACTGACAGAGGATGCTGATGGCAGAATTCAGAAAAAGGGCAGTAAGTTTTTTCTTCAATTTAAGACAAACGGCTTGCAGCCAAAAGGTTCTGAAGAAGTTTTCATAAAAAAATAGCAGGTTTTAGGCGCTTTTTAAATCTATTTTGAAAAATTATTTGTTATGATATATATAAGTTTATTTAAAATCTTAAAGAATCGTATTAAGAGGTAAATAATTTAATAAGACAATGACTCGTCATAGAAGTGGTTGTGTTTAGAAAAGAACTATAAAAGGAATGGTGATATGAAGGTAATATTGGCAATAGTTTTTATACTTGGAGTACAAAATATATTCGCAGCTGACTCAATTATTGGTAGGGAGTTGGAACCACAGGAAAAAGTATCGCTTCCAAGTATTGTAGTACGTTATTTGCCTACGACGATTGCATTGGGCAGCGAGTCGTCAGGATTTGGAGAAGAGCATGATGCCAATATTATTGAGTTAGGTATAAATGGCTCATGGCCAATGTACAGTCGACTGTATTTTGAAGGTGGCTTAGGGGGAAGTATAGTAATCGTAGATGATTCGCAATATGGTGATGGAGATGCTACAGCATACGGTTTTTATACTGAATTGGGAGTGGTCCACAAAACATTTTTTGGTCGAAAAAAGAGTTATGATTTTGCTTTAAGAGTGGGTATTAGCGGTTTGTTAACTGACTTAGAACTAACGGATACAGATGGTTATTTAAAAGGGGTTCGTGATGACGACCTGTCTATCTTTTATACAGAACCTTCAATAGGAATCAATTATAATAGATTTGCATTATTTGTTGGGTATAAATTTTTAACTAACACAATTGTAAACAAAAGTATGCCGACAATTGCGTTGAAATACTATTTTTAATAAAGAGGGACTTTGTTGAAAAAGTATATTCTATTTATGATCGCTGGATTTATCTTACAAGGTTGTGTAGCAAAAAATCAAGATATGTATGCAGAAGATGCGCTCACAGATCGTCATGAACGAAGTGTAAGTGTAGACAACGCGGTACGCACATATATTGCTCCTGTCGCAGTAATACCCGGAGCGTTAGTAGTCGGTACGATCCAGGGTGTTGGTGAAGTTGCAACGTATGCAGCCGAAAATCCGGAGTTGATACAACAAGGTATCAAGACCTATCAGCAAGTCGAATATGAACAACGCATAGATCGAGAACATGGGTATAGAGCCTCTGCGGATCTGAGAAAAACCACTAATAAGAATACTACCTATGCTCAAAATAACAGAACAGATTCCGAGCCGCTTCAGTATAATTATACAGAGGCGGCTTCTCAACCAGAACCAAAGCAGATGCACGAATGTGTCACCTATTATGTGGAAAGTAAATGGGTAGTATCTGATGATGGTTCAGTAGGTGGTGATGTGCCTGTAGTTGACTTTTACAAGAACAGGAGCGCTGGATCAAAGATCGATTGTGGTCCTTCTTCTCTTGGCGAGTGTACGCTGTACAAGATCGGGCATAAGAAATATACGCATACACGTAATGGCGATATAAGACACCGTCAAGTAAATTATGCAGTTATTAGACATGCACAACAACTAGAACAATCGGATACATGTTTTACAGATTGCTCAAAAGGTAGATGTGACAGTCCATCTGGAGTGGATGATTACATAAGTAATAACTATTACGATACGACTTCTAGCGGCGGTCCTTCGTTAGCACAATAAGAGGGAAGACAACATTACACTCCATGGATTGCACCTCATTTTTTTTTGATTTTGGGGATGAAGGATTTTGATACTTTTAGACATCGTGCGATATCTGCTTGGGTTTATCCGTCTAGATTCAATCTCCAGGGTGCAATTTCAGCAATAAAACTTTTAATAACCCTTATGCTTATACTCTTTCGTCTCGACACAATGATGACCTGTAGAGGTTTAACCCCTGAATACCGGCTCTTTTGTTACGCATTGACACAGAGAACATTGATGATCCTTCCAAGAATATGAGAACACGCTGTTTTATGACTCCCTAATCTAGGACAAGTATAATGCCAAGCTTTCTTTATAATAAATTATTATTATAAAAATAACATATTCAAACTAAAGGAAACCATGATGTCCAACAAACATTTTGCCGCGTTATTTTTGCTGCTTACCCTGTTTCTGGCTAATGCCCAGGCGTCGCTCACGACCGATCTGCAGGGAGTTGTTAGTCAAGGCAGTGCACTCGACGCTAACCTCTCAGCGTTCAGTTTTAGTCAGGGAGATGACTGTTCCCAACTGGGCACACTCAACACCTCTGTTGAAGAATATATAGAAAGCATTGAGGTGATCTCTGCGCAGCTCTCTTCACCTCTGAGCTTGACACAGGAAGATCTGACATCGCTTGATGCTATGAGCACTATCGGCAGATCGATGGCTGTAGAGAGCGCTCGTATAGCACTGGAGCTCAACAGCATCGAATCGGTTGCCGACCTTTTCGAATACCGGGCCGGGCTAAGCGCGGTGCTGCGCCTTTCTGACGATATCGGCACGATGGCAGACCGTATCCTGGAGATGGCCAACCGCATTCTGGTCATGGCGGACAATATCGGTTCGATGGCGGACAAGATCGTTGTTACCATGACGCTGCAAAGCGGCAACATGCAGTTTATTCAGGCCTCCCTATTAACGATACAGCAGAATATGGCAGCGCTTAACAGCTCTCTGTCGTCGATTGTCTACAACCTTACCCTCGACCAGATCCAATCGGACGGCAATACCTTGAATTCTGATATGAATATGACCATACTGACCAACTTTAACATGGCGGATGAACTGGGCCAGCTGCAGGCACAGTCGGCACTGTTGATGGGAAAAGCTGTCAGCCTCTATACCTTCGCCAGCCTGAACAGTGCGATGGCTTCGCACTATATCAACGGTGACACGCTGACCTATTTCAGCGACCTCTCAGAGATCAACAGGGCCCTGGCGCAGAGTACCGAAAATTTTGCTAAAACCGTCCAGCTGATCGCTCCGCTGACGGAGACACCTGTACTCTCTGATGCCACGATTACCATGCTGAAACTGGTACAGGATATCAGGCTGATGAGCGACCGCATCATGGAGATGAGTGACAAGATCATTGTTATGGCCGACAACATAGGTGTGATGAGTGACAGAATTGTCGAGGTCGAAGGGATCCAGACAACGAACATGGGCTATACGGTCGATTCTCTGAGTACATCGCAAAACATCACTATCGGCATAATCGAGTCCTATGGACTGTAATAAAGAGGAGAACCGAATGAAACAACTATGGAACAACTGTATCGGCGCTGCCGCCGTTTTTGTGCTTTTTATGGGTATGCCGGCAGCCGCTGCCTTGAACGAAGACCTGCAAGAGCTTGTCCTTCAGTCCGAGGCGCTTGAGGGTGAATTGAACACGCTTGAGCTCAATGCCTCATCGGTCTGTTCGCCGCTGTTGCAGGTAAACCAGATGGCACGCGACATAGTCAACGCCATCGCCGCCGTCGATGAAAGCATCTCCGCCCCGCTACAGATCGATGCCGATACGCTCGATGCCCTTGAAAAGCTCTCGGTGACTAACCTGAATCTGGCGAACGAAGCGCTGCGACTCTCCCTCGACCTACAGCAGCTTGATAATGCGGCCTTTGCACTGACCGTCAAAGACGGCATTACCGCCATGCTCCAGCTCTCCGATGATATCGGTACGATGGCGGACAGGATAGGGGAGATGGCGGACAAGATTCTGGTCATGGCCGACAATATAGACATTATGGCTGACCGTATTATCGCGACCCAGGAGATTCAGAGCGCGAACATGACCTCCAGTACAGAGACCCTGCTCCATACACAGACCAATGCGCTGACGCTGGTCTCCGTAGTCGAGACGAGCACGCGCGAACTCGACTACAATGCATTGATCGCCGACGGTACGGAACTGGCCTCGCGTATGCATGCTGTGATGCTCAGCCCATGGACAATGAAGTACCAACTTCAAAATGTTGCAGATGACGTCGAAAGTTTTCTTGCTCAGGCCTCTACGCTCAGTAACACTATCAATAACGATGCGGCGAACGGCACATTCTATATCGACAGCACATCGATGATGCAGCTTTATGACATGTCGGTTATGTTGACATTTATGGCCACGGCGGTCGACGGCTATGTCATCGCGATCGAGGGTCTTGCTCCTTCAACATCGACATTGACACTCAAAGACTCGCTCAGCAGTATGCTGCAGCTCTCAGCCGATATCGGCGTCATGGCCGACCGGATCGGGGAGATGGGCGATACTATCCTGGTTATGTCGGACAATATCGGAATGGTGGCCGATACCTTTATCACAACACAGCAGTTTCAGAGCGCGAACCTTTTCGCAACGCAAAACTCTGTCCTCGCGGCACAGCAGATGGCCATCGCCATCATTGTCTCCAGAGGTCTTTGAGAATCCCAAGTTTTGCATGGGAGGGCATACCCTCCCCCTTGCCAGCGGGAGACTGCTTTAGACACCTGGTTTAACCGCAATCTCCTAAAAGTAGTTCAAGCACCTGTTGTTGGTTCCTGCTTGACATACAAACGCTAATCTTTTCGCTTCAGTCTTTCGTAGATTCTTTACCCTATAATTCTTCTCAATAAATCCATTTATAAAGTATAACTATGCGACTTTTTTACTATGTACACACCGGCCACCGGATCGGACTTGACCGTTTTAGACGTGCGGCGACTATTATCCGCTCTTTAGGGGATGTCGACATCACACTGCTGACTTCGGATTACCGTATTGCGCAAGAGGCCAGAGATTTCGGCATCAAACGCTCTGTCGGTATTGATGTTGTCCGCAATATCCCGCAGATTGCCCATTTTGGCGACAAAATAATCTTCGACTCTGATGAACTGAACCCGACACTGCATGCTGACATGGTGAAGTTTTTTTCTACATTTATACGTGTTTGTGATGATTCCAATGGGACTCGACTTGAGGGGGAATTGCTTATCTCGCCTTATCTTGAAGGCGAAGGGATCTGCAGAGGGGTTGCGGTAGATGAAAAATACTTTGTACAAAAACCTAAAACAATAGAGAAAAGTTTTTTCTTCGGCGATGATGATTACGAAGAGGATCTTTTCGCTAATCTTGGTATGTTTCAAGCCTTAGAGATGGAGATGATAATAGGGTTTTACTATTTTATAAATTATGAAAACAAGTTGGCCCCTGCCTTTACAAAACAGCATGAGTTTGAAGAATATGATGAGGTCGTGCAAGGCTCGAAGATATTTGTCACCTCTTCACCGCAAGCCGCCTTGGAAAACCTCGCTTCTGGCGGCAGACCTATTTACATTCAGCGTCCTGACTATGTGCGCGATTTTATTCCGCTTTTTGAGACACTAAACATTCCTATTGTGGATGGATTTTATCCATCAAAGTTATCACTGTTTATGAAAGGTGTGTCATCACATAATTATCACTCTTTGGAGCAATCTACCCACAAAATCAGTAAATTCCTTAAAGAAAGCTTGTCTTTATAAGATATTAATCTCCTTTAATCTACTATAGCCTTTGAAAATATCACACAGAGTGAGTAACACAATGAATCAAACTAGACGAGGTTTTATGGGTAAAGCTTTCGGTGCCGTTGCCGGTGTCGGAGCTGTAGGTGCTTTATATGCCATGAAAAAATCATGGGATCCGCTTCCAAGCGTTAAAGCAGCAGGATTTACGACAGTAGATATGTCGGTATGTACACCAAACAAATTAATTGTTGAAAAATGGCGTGGTAAACCTATCTTTATCTTGAAAAAGACAGCAGAGATGGTTGCAGCACAGAACGAAGAGCAGACAGCCCGTGATGTTATTGTCGGTGGCGAGCACTTCCTGATCGCAGTCGGTCTATGTACACACCTGGGTTGTATTCCTGCTTATAGAGAGAATGAACATGGTTTTTTATGTGCCTGTCACGGTGGAGAGTTTGATGCTTCAGGTATCGACACCAAAGCACCACCACCAAGTCCTCTCGTCATTCCTCCTTTCAAGATTACTGGTACTACAGTTGTTTTGGGTGAAGCAGGTCCGGAATATTCTAAAATGAAAGAGTCGGGCATTACTGCCTAGCGATAGAGGAGAAATTTTATGGCACATTTTGAAAAAGCAAAAAGTTTAAACGAATGGCTCGACCAAAGACTTGCTATCAACACACTAAACCGTGTATTGGCAAAAGAGTATTGGATTCCGAAAGATATTAACTTCCTATGGGCTATGGGAATGGTTCTGGCAATTACATTTGGTATTTTGTTGGTATCCGGTATCTTCTTGTTGATGTACTACCAGCCAAATGTCGATTTGGCGTTTGACAGTGTTAACTTCACGATCATGCAAGAAGTCGGTTACGGCTGGTTATGGCGTCACGTTCATGCGGTAGCAGCATCAGTGGTCTTCTTGATCATCTATATCCACATGTTTACGGGTATCTACTACGGTTCTTATAAAAAAGGGCGTGAACTGATCTGGATCTCAGGGATGCTTCTTTTTGTTGCATTCTCAGCTGAGGCCTTTTCAGGTTATATGCTTCCATGGGGACAGATGTCTTACTGGGCAGGAATGGTTATTACCAACCTTTTCAGTATGGGTTCGCTAGAGCTTAACGGTATTGTTGAATGGATCCGTGGTGACTATGTTCCTGCGCAGGCCTTCCTTGACCGTTTCTTTATGCTTCACGTACTGTTGATCCCTGTTGCGATCTTAGCATTGATCGGTGTTCACTTTGGTGCTCTTCGTCTTCCTCACGTTAACAACCAAAACGGTGAAGAGATCGATTTCGCTGTAGAGGCTGAAAAATATAAAGCCGGTAATAAAGCAGCATCTAAAGTCATTGCATTTGCTAATGACTTTATGTCGAAAGATCTGTTTGTCGTTGCCGTGTTCTTAGTGTTTTTCTTCTACCTTGTTTTCTGGAACTACGGTTTTGCGATGGATCCTGTAAACTTTGACCCGGCAGACGGCCTTGTAACACCGGCACATATCTACCCTGAATGGTATTTCTTATGGTCTTATGAGATCTTGCGTCCATTCTCGAAAGATATTGGTCTAGTAGCTTTTGCTTTTGCACAAGTGATCTTTTTCCTACTTCCATTCCTTGATAGAAGTCCGAATGCAGTTCCGGCAAATCGCCGTGGACTGTTCAGCATTTGGTTCTGGGCAATGTTGGTCGATCTTATTGTTTTGACAGCGATGGGTAAACTTCCTCCGGAAGGTATTTACAGTACTATCGGTCTGGTCGCAGCACTTGTATTCATCGCTTTATGGATCATATTGCCGATCATCACTAAATTAGAAAAAAAGTTATAGGGAGAAGATAATGAAAGAATTTATAATATTAGCGGTAGTCACATTCTTTTCTTTACTGACATATTGGTTGGTCGAGCCTTTTGCACACTCTCAAATGCATGCACATGTTGAGAGTGAAGGTTTTGCTTATGCTGATCTTCCTGCATTGACAAAAGAGGGTAATGCTACACGCGGTGCTGATACATTTATGGCAGGCGGCTGTATCGGTTGTCACAATGTACAAGCACTTGGTATGGAGACTGGGATGTCTGCTAAAGATGCAGCTTCAGCGTATGGTGTCAACCCTCCAGATCTTAGTAATGCAGGTGCGATCTATGATGCAAAATTCCTTGCTGACCTGATCAAAAATCCTGCGCATGCAACAATAGTTGAACACAAGTTCAATGATATGCGTATGCACCCAATGCCGGCGTTTTACGGTGCTGGCGGCGATGACATCGATCAAGAGATCGCTGACATCGTAGCCTACATGCAGTCTATAGCTGTACAAGCAGAAGAGGTAACACCGACAATGGCCTTTGAAAATGCATGTGGTCGTTGTCACGCTGTTCGTTACACAAATTGGACGCAGTTAGGTGAAATGCCAAACTTTAAATATAAAAAAGATGACCTTCGTTTCCAAGCAGATGTACTTGACTATCAGGATGCAGTGAAAGCCTATATGGGTAAATTGCCACCGGATCTTTCGATGTACATCCGTTCACGCAACGAGCACTTTATATCAACTTTTATTGAGAATCCGCAGAGCCAGCTTCATGGTACTGCGATGCCTCGTACTGGTGTGACTGCTCACTCTGCTGAGAAAGTTATTGAGTATATGAGAATGGCGGGTGATCCGTTAGTTGAAGAACGTAATGAGACGGGTAAAAATGTGATGATCTACATGATCTTCTTTGTCCTTTTCGCTTACCTTTGGAAACGCCAAATCTGGAAAGATCTACACTAGTAGATCGTTTCTTCTTTGTCAAGAGAATTTTCTCTTGACGTCCTTCTTTACTTTTCAATATCAAAAAAACTGTTTTTAACTTAAAATACCTCCTCTAAAATCCTTTTAAAAATGCATATTTAAAACCTTCAATAAACAAGCTTTAATTCCTTATTACAGGCCTTTGTCCTTATGTGGTATTGTATAAGTTGACCTATATCAAAATCATGTTTACTATGAAGTGCTACTATTATCTATATTGAAAATTGTAGTTTTTCAATTTTAACTAAACTTAAGGAGTTCACATGTCAATGGAAAGAAGAGACTTTCTGAAGTCAGCCGCGGCGGCATCAGCTGCCAGCGCGATTGGAATGGCGGTCCCGACTGCCGCTCAGGCAAAGGCAGATGCTGCGCAGAGTGATTGGCGTTAGGATAAGGCAGCTTGTCGTTTCTGTGGTACCGGTTGTGGTATTATGCTGGCAACCAAAAACGGCAAGATTGTTGCCGTTAAAGGGGACCCGGCAGCACCGGTCAACCGCGGGCTTAACTGTATTAAAGGGTATTTCAACGCGAAGATTATGTATGGTGCTGACCGATTGACTCAGCCGTTGCTGCGTATGAACGACAAGGGCGAATTTGACAAACATGGTAAATTTGCACCGGTCTCCTGGAAAAGAGCTTTTGATGAGATGGAAGTGTATGCTAAAAAGGCACTGCAGCACGGCGGCCCGGAAAGTGTCGCTGTATTTGCCTCCGGCCAATATACCATTATGGAAGGGTACGCCGCTCAAAAGATGATGAAAGGGGGATTCCGTTCGAATGCTTTTGATCCAAATGCACGTCACTGTATGGCATCTGCGGTTGTCGGTTTCTACCAGACCTTCGGTATCGATGAGCCGTCAGGCTGTTATGATGATATAGAGCTTACGGATACCGTTGTGGCATGGGGTTCAAATATGGCAGAGATGCACCCGATTCTCTGGTCGCGTGTTACCGATAGGAAACTCTCTGATCCGGACCGTGTCAAAGTTGTCTCTATCCAAACCTATACACACCGTACATCGGATCTGGCCGATATTGAGATCATCTTCTCGCCAAACACCGACACGGCGTTGTGGAATTATGTCGCACGCGAGATTGTCTACAACCATCCGGAAGCAATTGACTGGGATTTTATTAAAAAGCATATTATCTTTGCTGCCGGTCCCGTAAACATCGGTTACGGTATGCGCAGAGCGGGTGAAAAATCGATAACTCCGGTCAACCCCGACGGCAGTGCCGGTAAGTACAGTGCCAAAGAGATGGAGATCATCAACAAAGAGATGAAAACGATAGTCTCTGAAAAAGAGGGGCCGGCATTAGAGCCGTATGGTTATAAAGCAGGCGATACGATGAACCACACCGGTGGTACACTGGGACACTGGGAGATCTCTTTTGAAGAGTACAAAAAATCGCTGGCGCCATACACATTGGACTATACAGCGAAAATTGTAAAAGGCGACCCCGATGAGAGTATCGAAGGTTTCAAGAAGAAACTTCAAGCTTTAGCTGCTCTGTATATTGAAAAAGATAGAAAAGTTGTCTCTTTCTGGACGATGGGTATGAACCAACATACACGTGGCACATGGGACAATACGCTCTCTTACAACGTCCACTTCATGCTTAACAAGCAGGCGAGACCGGGCTCAGGTGCATTCTCACTGACCGGTCAGCCATCTGCCTGTGGTACAGCGCGTGAGGTCGGCACCTTTACACACAGACTTCCGGCGGATCTGATGGTGGCCAATCCTGCCCATAGAAAAATTGCAGAAAAGAAATGGATGATCCCTGAGGGAACACTCAATAGTGTCGGTACGCAACACATTATGAAAATCCACAGAGATATCGAAGATGGCCTTGTGAAATTTGCCTGGGTCAACGTCTGTAATCCGTATCAGGATTCTGGAAGTGCTACCCACTGGATCAAAGCGGCCCGTGAAATGGATAACTTTATTGTGACCTCTGACGGGTACCCAGGTATTTCGGCTAAGGTGTCAGACCTTATCCTGCCATCAGCAATGATCTATGAAAAATGGGGGGCCTACGGCAATGCCGAGCGCCGCACACAACACTGGCGACAACAGGTCATTCCTGTCGGCGATGCGATGAGCGATACCTGGCAGTGGGCCGAGTTCGCTAAACGCTTTACCGTCGATGATCTATGGGGCGAATGGAAACCTTCAGGTGATAGAAAAGAGGCGCTGCCGGATGTTCGCGACAAAGCAAAAGCGATGGGCTACAGCGGCGATACCACGATGTTCGATATCTTATATGCAAACCCTGTCGCAAAAGGCTATAAAATCGATCAAAATGATCCGATTCAAAAGGGTTACGACAACTCAGAGTGTTCAGGCGACAGCCGGAATGTTGTCGGTTCTGACGATAAAGTTTTCGAAGGATATGGTTTCTTTATTCAAAAATATCTCTTTGAAGAGTACGCGGCATTTGGGCGCGGCCATGGCCATGACCTTGCCCCGTTCGATGTTTACCATAAAGTCCGCGGTCTTAAATGGCCGGTCGTTGACGGCAAAGAGACACAGTGGCGATTTAACTCCAAATATGATCCTTATGCAGCGAAAGAGACAAAAGGAACAGATGACGAGTTTGCATTCTATGGAAAAATCGCGAAAGCGCTGCAGCATGGCACATTGACCGGCAAGGATAACGAGAGCGTGAAGGTACCGTTGCCTAACAAAGCCAAAATATTTGCGCGTCCCTACATGGATCCTCCGGAAATGCCGGATGCTGAGTATGACACCTGGTTATGTACAGGTCGTGTACTGGAGCACTGGCACTCTGGAACGATGACGATGCGTGTGCCTGAACTGTTCCGCGCTGTTCCTGAAGCGCTCTGTTATATGCACCCCAAAGATGCAAAAGACAAAGAGCTTAAACAGGGCGGACTATGCTGGGTAGAGTCTCGCCGGGGCCGTGTCAAGGCCCGCGTTGAGACACGTGGCAGAAACAGACCTGCACGCGGTCTGGTATTTGTACCGTGGTTTGATGAAAAAGTATTTATCAACAAGGTCTGTTTGGATGCGACATGTCCTATGTCAAAACAAAATGACTTTAAAAAATGTGCTGTCAAGATCTACAAAGCGTAGCGAGCAGCATAAGATAAAAGGAAAACAGAGCCGTGAATGACAAGAAGCGAGAACCGATCAGCGATAGACGAAAGTTTATTCTTAGCATGGCGCGCGGTGCAGGACTTGCTGCATTGGGCGGCTTGGTATGGAGTGCTTATGTCGATGAAGTGACAGCCTCAACGCTGCTGCTTCGTCCGCCGGGGGCTCTTGCGGAAAAAGATTTTTTGAAGACGTGTATTAAGTGTGGATTGTGTGTAGAAGCCTGTCCATACGATACGCTGTTGCTTGCAAAGCCGGGTGACAATAAACCTTTGGGAACACCCTACTTTATTCCCAGAGATGTTCCTTGTTACATGTGTACGGATATTCCGTGCGTGCCAGTTTGTCCAACAGGTGCGCTTGATGAAGAGAGTGTCACGACGAATGGTGTGTTAGACATCAACAGTGCAGAGATGGGGCTTGCGGTGATCGACGCTGAAAGTTGTATTGCATTTTGGGGTATCCAGTGTGATGCATGTTATAGAGCCTGCCCTATTCTGGAAGAAGCGATCACGATCGATTATGCACAAAATTTACGAACGGGTAAACATGCGTATATGACACCGGTCGTCCATTCAGATGCATGTACCGGCTGTGGTATGTGTGAACTGGCGTGTGTGACCGAAAAAGCATCTATCTTTGTACTTCCTAGAGAAGTGTCAATGGGTAAAGCCGGTTCTCACTACATCAAAGGGTGGGACAAGTCAGATGAGAAACGTCTAGAAGATGCTGAAATGAAGACGACTACGACCAAATTAAGTGAAAAATCCGCTATGGATTCTTTAAATGATAGCGAGGATCTGTACTAATGAAAACTGTATGGAATAACTATCGCTATCTGATAATGCGAAGAGTGGTTCAGGTCGGGTTACTGTTTCTCTATTTTGGAGGCAATGCCTGGGGATGGACGATCTTGAGAGGTAATCTCAGTTCATCTAGAATCTTTGATATGGTGCCGATGAGCGATCCGTATGCGGCATTGCAGATGCTAGCGGCAGGAGTACTCTTGGCTTCTGACCTATTGATCGGTGTAGCGGTTGCAACTGTCTTCTATCTACTTATAGGTGGAAGAGTATTTTGCAGTTGGGTCTGTCCTGTCAATATGATAACGGATGCGGCAGCCTGGTTACGAGAAAAACTGGAGATCAACCGTGTTCAAAACGGGAAAGTACCCATCTCACGCAACATGCGTTACTGGGTCTTAGGTCTCAGTCTCGTCATCTCAGCAGCGATGGGCGTGGCAGCGTTTGAGTTTATATCGCCGATCTCGATGGTACACAGAGGGATTGTCTTTGGTTTAGGTTTTGGTTGGGCAGCGATGCTCGTTATTTTCCTTTTCGACCTTTTTGTGTTGAAAAATGGATGGTGTGGACATGTCTGTCCGCTAGGCGGATTTTATTCGCTGTTAGGTAGATTTAGTCTCATACGGGTACATCACGATGAAGAAGCGTGTACATTATGTATGAAGTGTAAAGTAATTTGTCCGGAACCTCAAGTGCTGTATATGGTCGGTAAGGAAACTATTCCTGTTCTCTCCGGAGAGTGTACCAATTGTGCGCGCTGTATTGAGGTTTGTGACGATGATGCTTTAGGATTTTCAATCCGAAAACTTGTAGATAACAAAACAACAGGAGATAAAGATGAAAGCAATAAGTAAGATAACGGTCGCTCTAGCTGCAGCAGCAATGCTGATCGCTGGATGTAGCGGACAAGGCACGGCGAAGGCTACACCTGTCAAAGAGGTGAAACCGGCGCCAATGGTATCTGAAGAGTCTTTAGGGCTAAGAAAAACAGATATCTACAACGAAAGTGGAACTGCGGCAGAAAAGACTGAGTACAGAACTGCGGACGCGGGGACAAGTACTAAGATCAAAAGAGCATACCAGGATGCCCCGCCGATGATTCCGCATAATGTTTCGGATTTTCTTCCGATCACGAAGGACAATAATGCATGTTTAGGATGTCATATGCCGGTAATTGCTTCAGCAATGGGGGCAACGCCGATTCCTTCAACACACTTTTTAGACATGAGACCACATCACAAATGGGATGGTACGGAATTTTCAAAAGTGATTGACAATATGAAAAATCAAACAGATGTCAAACAGATGGATCATCTTTCATACTCACGTTTTAACTGTTCTCAATGTCATGCCCCTCAATCACAAGGCAATCTTGCCGTAGAAAATACGTTTGAGGCAAACTATACAAAAAAAGATGGTGAGTATAAGTCAGACTGGAAAGATGTTGTTCTGGATGATCTGGATACTGTCGGCAAAGACTCTAATGTAACCTCAGAAGATATTGCCAACAAAAATTCACCTGCAGGTGAATCAGTTTTTAAACATCAGCACTAATATGCAGAGAAGAGAGCTGTTCGGCTCTCTGGCTTCAAAACTCAGGGGTGAAACCTCTGCAAAGAAGCAAGAGAGCATATTGAGACCACCCTACAACAATGAGGAATCTCTTTTTCATAATGAGTGTCAAAAATGCGATGGCAGATGTGCCACTGTTTGTGAAGAAGAAATTATCAAGATCGGCAGTGATAAGAGCCCCTATCTCAACCTTTTAAAGAGCGGCTGTACCTATTGTGACGATTGTGCAGCGGCGTGCGAGTTCGGCGTGCTGACGCTGGAAAACAAAAGAGAGATCAACGCAAAGATCACGATAAACCGCTCGCTCTGCATGAGCTGGAGTTCGGTGATGTGCTTTTCGTGCAAAGACCCGTGTCTGGATGATGCGATAGCATTCAAGTCGCTGTTTCAGCCGATCATTGATGCCGAAAAATGTACGGCATGCGGATTTTGCATCAGCCGCTGCCCGGTTGAAGCCATAGAAGTAAGAGTGGTATGATGAGATTTTTTTTAGTGTTTATCTTGTTGGCAGCTGCCCTTTTCGCGGCAGAGATCCAACAGCCTATAGCGCAGTTTAGATCGAGCGGTGGCGTGACGGATATCGTCGTTGATAACGATAGACTCTACAGCGCTACCGATGCCAGCTGTGTCGATGTTTTTGATATGAAAACAAAAAAAATCATTAAAAAAATAACCGTCGAGAAGATCACCGATTTTATGGGAGATGTCATCGACTCGAAGGTGTATTCGGTTGATGCCCTTCACGGCAAAGTCGTATTGCTCTCTCAGGCGGAGCACGGATTCAGAAGAGTCCACCTATACCAAGATGGAAAAACAGAGCTGCTCATCCCCTTTTCCGATCAACTCTACATCGCCAAAGTACGGTTTTTGGATGACAACACACTGCTGCTGGCCCTGCTAGGCAGCGAGATCATCTCCTATGACATTAAAAACAATAAAGATAACTGGAGGGTGAAAGTATCGCAATCGAAATTTTCAGACTTTATGCTTAACGAAAAAAAAGATCAGGTAGTGATTGCAGACGAGAGCGGCGATCTGAAGATACACCGTACGAAAGATGGGGGCTGGATCAAGACCTTAGCCGGCCAAAATCTCGATAATGTTTTTCAAGTCGATTACAAAAACGGTATTATCGCGACAGCTGGCCAGGACAGAAGGGTCGTTATCTATAACTCTGCTTTGTCAACCGCTTACTATAAAACAGCACCCTTTCTGATCTACAGCGTAGGACTCTCTCCCAACGGTAAAGTTGTCGGCTTTGCAAGCGATGAATATAACAATGTGACCCTGTTTAATACGTCAACACAGGAGACATTAGGTCTCTTTGGCGGAAACAAGATGACATTGACCAAAATTTTATTTTTAAACGAAAAAGAGTTTTTAGTGTCGAGTGACGATACGATGATCAATCTATATCAAGTAAAGGAGAGGTGAACCATGGAGTACAATGAATCTGAGTTTTTAATCGAGACGATCGTTCCTGAAGGCGAGTTGATCATTTCGAGGACGGATCTCAAAGGGGTGATCACCTATGCCAATGAGACCTTTGCCGAGATCAGCGGATATGATGCGGATGCGCTCGTAGGAAAACCGCACAGTATCGTCAGGCATCCGGATATGCCAAGCGCGGTTTTTAAAGAGCTGTGGGAGACGATAAAAGCTAGAAAACAGTGGTCAGGCATCGTCAAAAACCTTCGTAAAGACAGAGGCTTTTACTGGGTAAAAGCGATCGTTTCCGGTGTCTATAAAGACGGGGTGCTGGTCGAATACAAATCCTTGCGTACCCCTATCAGTCATGAAGAAAAGCTGGAAGCACAAAAACTCTATGACAAGATGCGGACAGAGAACGGCGAAAAAATAAGAAAAATTATCTATGAGTGACCGTTAAGGGCATCGGACTGCTGACGAACGTTAAAGCCTTTATGACTTATGTCAACAACCTGCTAAACACTTTATGGTAAAATAAAAACAGAAATAAATAATTTATAAATAAGGATTAAAGAATGAATGTATCAAGTATCGTTGTTCAAACAGTACCGAAATATCTCGAGGAGGTCGTGCAGAGTCTGAAAGAGTGCAAAGTGTGTGACTATCACTTTCATGATGAAAAAGGGCGAATCATCATCACGATAGAAGGCGAAAGCGTCAGCGAGGAACTTGAAAAACTACGCGTGGTAGAAGAGCTCCCCCATGTGGTAGCGGCCGATATGCAGATGGCCTACAGCGAAGATGAGCTTAACGCCCATATGGAAGTGATCAATAACGCCGATGCCGTGCCGAAAATGTTAAACGATGATACGATCGATCCAACAAATATCGTCTACAATGGCGATCTAAAGAAAAAAGATCTGGAAGGTTTCGCCAGGACTTTTGACAAAAAAGAGAAATAATGGGTGTCATATTTACATCAACGATAAAAATGGACGACGATCAGAACTGGTACATCGAACTTAAAGACATGGTAGATGAAAGAGTTGCCAACTGTAAAGATATGGATGAGTACGCTGCGAAAGTCGAAGATTTCGGCAGTGATTACGGCGGGAATATCGATTCGGTCAACTGGTACAAAGATGACAATGTTCCACCGCATGTCATGGATGAGATCAGAATGAAGATGGCGGAACACAAAGCGGAGATCGAAGAGAAAAAAGGTGAGTCGCTTATAAAAGAGTAGCCTGCCTCACTCCTGCGATGGCAACATTATATGCTTACACCATTTTTAGAGAGACTCCTCAAACCATAACGATGCTATAAGAGACGAGACTCCTATGTTTTAGGCTATTCCTGTGGTTTAACCGTAGTCGATTGTGGTACAGAGATAAACTTGCTAAAGACATACAGCAGTGCAGAAATGGCCAAGATCAGTGCAGCTGCATAGTACAGGTCTTTATAGTCGTTGATCGATATCTTAAAGACGATCAAAAGTGCTTCGATCAAAAGTGCAATAATGATCGAGACCATAAAGGTGACCAGACTTTTTGGATTGAAGACCTCTGAGATGTTTTGCGTACGCGGTATAACCTCTTGCTCATAGATGGTCTTGCCAAGGTCGAATACGGCCAGTCCCAATGTAAGCGCAATGACCGGTTTAAAGACAACCTCAAGACTCATCTCGGCATCAGAGAAGAGGTAGTACAAGAAACTTCCTATGCCATAGAAGACCACAAAAAGACCGAACAGGAGCAAACCCCCGCCGATGACCCCATATGAGATTCGACTGAGCATACGAAAGGCACTGTGACCTTCGATGAGATGAAACCGTTCTAACAGTGATCGGAGATTGAAGTCTAAAAAGAGAAAGTCTTCTCCATACTTGAAAACGACGGTAATGCACAGTGTACCGGTCAAACTCGATATGTAGGGATCAGTGGCAAAAAACTCTCCATTGAACTGCTCAAGATCTATCAGATATGCACGGTTCTCTCCGATGCGTGTCTCATCTTCCATCTTGTCTCCGAAATTTGCAGAGAGCTGGTTCATCTCTTTGTCACAGGCGTAGATGAGTTCAAGACTGGGAAAGGACTCTTTAAGCAGTGGATAGCTGTTGTTTGTAATGGTCATTAAATGCGCGCGTTTAAGTGATGAGGCAATGAATTTCTCTATTAAAGGGTGGTTTTGTTCATAAAGTTTTACTAGATTCTGCATTTGAACTCCTTTTCAGAAATACGTTTTTAACAATAAGGGTGTCTGTCAAAAGCCTTATATAAAAGGTTCTTGAGAAATGCCCTGTATCGATCTAACACGGCAAGGTGTTAGATCGTCTTAGGAGAAGGGTGAAAAAGTATGTGTTTACACGTACACACACATGGAAAAGGACTTACCTACTCTTACAGCAGCGCCTAAAATAGTTATTTGTCTTATTTGGCATATTCCTTATTAAGAAAATTGAGAATGGACTGACGACAGCCTTGGTACTCGATTTGACTTTTTACTGAAAAATTATATTTAAAAATGAAGCAGTTCAGATCACTATATTGCTTATAAATAATACAACTGTTTAATATTGTCATCTGTGGCAAAAGAATCTTTCATTATGTATTAACAGTAAAAACCGGGTTGTTTAGGTAGTTTTGCATATGTATTAAATTTAATCAATGTGTTGTCGTTGACAACTTGACCTTAAGCTAGAATTCATCTGTAACAAATAAAATCGGTTTGTTTGAAGTCACCACGTTAACTTGATATAAGTCAAAAGAAGGCTTTTTACAAAAGACTATAATTGAATAATATCTTTACTACAAGGAAGTGAAAACTGAGAAAATTAATATTATCGTTGGCAGCAACGCCCCTGATCTTAGGTTCGATGGCAGTTTCTGCAAGTGCAGCGGAAGATGGTTTCAATATCTTTAGCGATGTTCAGTTTCAAGCGGAGTTACGCCCTCGTTATGAGTTTACTGATCATGCGGTTAGCTCGCTTGACGCAGGTAGCACATTGACCAATAGAACGAACCTGAACTTGAGCGGGAAGCTTTTTGAAGTCGATGGTCTTGTCGGTACGGTCGAGGTTAACTCTGTCAATGACTTTAATACGCTTGACCAGCAGAATCATCAGACAGCTGCTGAGGCAGATGTTGCAAAGATGACGCAGGCAAATATCGCATATACGGACTCAGGTGTACCAGGTATCGTAGGTCGTAAAACAGTCAACCTTGATAACCAGCGTTTTATCGGTTCTGTTGGCTGGAAACAGAACTTCCAGACACTAGATCTTGCAGCAGTAGCATATGGAATTGGTGATTTTAATATTCTTGCTGCTTATGTTTACGGTGTCAATGCGATTGGTGATGATGGATTTGGCACTAGAGATATGGTCTATACAGGCGGAACAGCGTCTGGTAGTACAAATTCAGTTGCAATCAATGCCTCTTACAAAATTGCTGATCCGATCAAGGTAACAGGTTATGCATACCTACTTGCAAGCTTTAGTGATACATACGGTATTGCCGCAACAGGTGACATTGCGATAGGTGACAGTGCAAAACTTGATTATCGAGCTGAGGTTGCAATGCAGACTGATGCGACACTCGAAGAGGTTGACGGTGTGTCTGGGGACACAAGTCTGAGAACAGACGCGATGTATTACAACTTGGATGTTGGTGCAAATATCTCAGGTTTCCTTGTGGGAGCTAATTATGAGGTGCTTGGCGGTGATGACGATTTAACAGACGGTAGAGTTGGAAAATTTGATACACCGTTGGCAACCAAACATAAATTCAATGGTTGGGCCGATCAGTTCCTTGCTACACCAGGTACAGGTCTAGCCGATCTTAACGTACGCGGTGGTTACCAATTCGCTACTGCGGGTAAGATCATCGGTGTTTACCATATGTTCAATGCGGTAGAAGACGGGGCAGGTGTTAGTGCCGGTGATGCATACGGTACAGAGTTTGATATTGCATACTCTACAAAAGTCCCGGGTGTTAACAATCTTGGTCTGCTTGTCAAAGCGGCAATGTATATGGATGATACTGCTAATGCAGTAACAGCTGATGACACAACGTTAGCTTGGTTACAACTCGACTATAAATTCACTACTAAATAATCGGTAGTTTAAACTCAGATTATAACTCCTTAAGAGAGACAAGACCGACGGGGTTTTGTCTTTCGACTCCCTAGAAATCCTGATTACTCTTAATCCAAATCAAGTTGATAAGGCCAATATTTCCCTATAATCCTACTAATATAAATTATTGGATATTCTTTCAATAACAAAAAGTCCTATACTATTTATCGGACAGAAAGCGATGATAAATGAATAAATTAGTCGATAGTTACGGTCGAGAAGTCAACTACCTGCGTGTCTCTGTGACCGAGCGTTGTAACTTTAGATGCCAGTACTGTATGCCGGAAAAGCCTTTTACCTGGGTGCCAAAAGAGAACTTACTTACCTTTGAAGATATGTTCGAGTTTATGAAAGTGGCAATTGATGAAGGGATCAACAAGATCCGTATTACCGGCGGTGAACCGCTGCTTCGTGAAGACCTGGACAAGTTTATCAAGATGATCTACGACTATGCTCCGACGGTCGATCTTGCTATGACCACCAATGCTTACCTTCTCAAAGGGGCGGCGCAGAAATTAAAAGATGCGGGCCTTAAGCGTATTAATATCTCTATTGACTCACTTGTCCCGGATGTTGCAGAGAAGATCGCGCAGAAAAACGTCTTGAAACAGGTACTTGAAGGGGTGGATGAGGCGTTGAACTTAGGGCTGAAAGTGAAGATCAATATGGTGCCGATGAAAGGCATGAACGACAATGAGATCCTTGATGTTTTATCGTACTGTAAAGAACGTGGAATGACGGTACGTTTCATAGAATATATGGAAAATGTACATGCCGCAGTGGACATAAAAGGGATGAAAAGTGATGAGCTCCTTGCTTTGATCGCTGAAAGATACAGTTATACAGATGAAGGTTTGGAAGCACAATCGCCTTCACACTATTATTCGCTTGAAGATGGATACCGTTTCGGCATTATTGAGCCGTACAAGGATGACTTCTGTGCGACGTGTAACCGCATCCGTATCACCGCAGAAGGTGATCTGATCCCCTGCCTATACTTTGATGAAGCGATGAGTATCCGTGATGCGGTACGTAAAGGTGACATTAAAACAGCGGCTGCGGTATTAAAAGAGGTCGTTAGAACCAAGCCTGAGAAAAACCGCTGGTCGGAAGAGGATGGGGAAACGTCTACACGAGCTTTCTACGAGACAGGTGGCTGATGGTCTACCTTGTTGAGCATTTTTACTCCATACAGGGGGAGGGCAGGTATGTCGGCGTACCTTCTCTATTTATAAGACTTGGCGGCTGTAATATGCGATGTGAAGGGTTTGGGTGTGAACAAGAGGCACCCAATGGCAAGCGAGTTGTAGGCTGCGATACTGTCTATGCGGTCAATCGTGAAAACTTCGCACAAAACTGGATCGCAATAGAGGACGCGAAACAGCTTATATCTGTTTTGGACCAATATGAACTTCCCGAAAATGTCGATGTTGTTTTGACCGGCGGTGAACCGCTGATGTATGCGGATGATCCGGTCTTTATTACTTTTTTAGAGGCAATGGTTGGACAAGGACATCGGATCACCTTTGAGACGAACGGTTCTATTGCTGTTGATTTTGAGAGCTACCCTGTTTATAAAGCCTGTGTATTCGCACTTTCAGTCAAACTTGAGAACAGCGGCGAGTCCTATAACAAGCGCATAAAACCAAACACTATTTTTGCATTAGCCACAAACGCGAAAGAGGCCTTTTTCAAATTCTCCATTGATGCAGACTCTATCGACATCGGTCTTGATGAGCAGATAGAAGAGATCATAGCTCATGCTCCTAAGACGCAGGTCTATTGTATGCCTGTTGGAAGTTCTAAGGCCGAAGTTGAGAAAAATGCAGAGCCGTTGATAGAGTATTGCAAGGTCAAAGGCCATACTTACAGCGACCGTTTACACATACGAATCTGGGACGAAGTCCACGGCGTTTAAGTAAAAGTTCCAGCTTCGGCACACCTTGCACAAAAGTTCAGCTCTCGGCGTACAAGTGTACGCTGTCGGCTAAACGTTTTGTACAATCTGCACCAAATCTGAAACTTTTAGATGTACTGCACAATGTCTTTTTCTAATTTGTGTACATTAGTGTAATTGGTGGATAAGCTTTTTTTTCTTTTGCTCGCTCAAAAGAAGAAGTAACCAAAAAAGAAAAGAGCGATTCCCTTCGGCCACTATCAACTGCTGTAAAGTTGTAACTTTAAACCTTCATGCATTTTTGCACGCCT
>JAQIBF010000022.1 GCA_027859195.1 Helicobacteraceae bacterium | reverse complement strand
TATAAAAACAATCAAAAATATGACCCTCATAGATTTCTGAAATATCAACAGCTCAAGCAAGAAAACCTAATAATGTAAATCCATCTATATTCAGACTTTTTAAAGGTGGAAACTTTTTTGGTTTCGTTTTTTTGCGGCGTAAAAAAAGAAAGAGGAGTCAAGGATATTTAAACAACCAACATATTCAAAAGTTTAAAAACAATGAACTCTAGAAAACTAAAATAATCAACAAAAAAGTCTAAAAAGCACTCTTTATATTCTCTATAACCATAGCAATCAACTTATCCCGCGCCTCAACAGAAGCCCAGGCTATATGCGGCGTAATATAAAGACGCTCTTTATGCTCTATACTCATCAACGGATGCGGTGTACTCATCGGCTCTTTTTCAAGTACGTCAAGACCAACATAGATCTCTTTGACATCAATGATCGCGGCCAATGCACTCTCCGTCACGATCCCGCCGCGCCCAAGGTTAAGCAGAACAGCCCCATCTTTCAACATTAACAGTTCGGAGTGACCTATCAACCCTTTTGTCTGTGCATTAAGCGGTGCATGGATCGTAACAATGTCACAGGTCTCAAGGAGTTTTGTAAAACTGATCTTCTCAAAATCAGCATTATCATTCTTTCCGGACGTTGAATAGTAGACAACTTCAGCACCAAAGGCCTTAGCAATATTGGCAACACCGCGACCGATCTCACCGAGCCCGATGATCCCCCATTTTTTGCCTTTGACCTCGGAAAATGATCTTGTTACGTTAGTAAAGACAGGACTTTTCTGCCATTCGCCCGACTTGACATACTCATCATAGTAACGTGCATGTCCCATCATATAGAAGAGCATTGAAAAGGTGTGCTGGATAACCGAGTCGGTCGAATAACCCGCCACATTTTTGACTGCGATCTCTTTTTTCGAAGCATGGTCAAGGTCGACATTGTTCATGCCGGTAGCCGCAATACAGATCAACTTCAGACGGCTGGAAGCATCCATCACCTCTGCATCAATAACAACCTTGTTAGTCACAACAACATCTGCATCTTTGACCCGTTCTAAAGTCTCAGCAGCCGATGTTGTTTGGAAAACGTCAACCTCGCCTAAATCGTTAAACCCGCTAAGGTCTGTCTCACCAAACGTAAGTGCGTCAAGAATAACTATTTTCATTTGACTACTTCACATCACTGATTTTAGTGATAAGCTTACGAGACTGCGCTAAGGCATCTTCGACTTTATCAAGAACCAGAACAACCGCCAAACGGCGGCCCTTATGGGCTTCAGGCTTTCCAAACACACGAACAAACGAGTTGTCAGTAAAGAGTTCATCAGCTACATCTACAACCGGTGCATAGGAATCATTCTCCGACTTAAACGCTGCCGAAGCACCCTCCCCGTAAAAAGTAAAGCCAAGCGGCAGACCCAGCACCGCACGAAGGTGAAGCGCAAATTCGCTCTGCGATTGTGTGATCAATGTGACCATTCCGGTGTCGTGCGGACGCGGGCTCACTTCTGAGAAATAGACTTCGTCACCTTCCACAAACAGTTCAACACCAAAAAGGCCTTGACCCCCAAGACCATCTGTGATCGTTTTAGCCATTTCCTGTGCTCTTTTAAGCGCAAGATCGCTCATACGCATCGGCTGCCATGAGAAGACATAATCACCATCACGCTGCTCGTGGCCGATAGGCTCACAAAAAACTGTCTCTTGACCGTTACGCGCCGTTAACATCGTGATCTCATAATCAAAGTTGACAAAGGCCTCAACGATAAGCTCACTTGCATCGCCGCGTGCCTCTTTTGCCATCTCCCATGAGTTTTCAAGGTCGTCTGCAGAGCGCATAACCGACTGACCATGACCCGATGAGCTCATAACCGGCTTAACAACACACGGATATCCCAGTGCTTCACCGGCGCTGCGCATTCCCTCCAAAGTCGTCACAAAACGGTAGAGACCTGTCTTAAGTCCCAGCTCTTCCGCTGCAAAGGTACGGATATTTTTACGGTTCATCGTTTTAGAGACAGCATCTGCATTAGGAATAACATTAAAGCCTTCAGCTTCCGCTTTAAAAAGTGCCGAAATACTGATCGCTTCGATCTCCGGCAAAATATAGTCCGGTTTTTCATGACGAATGATCTCCAGAATCGCCTCTTCATCTTGCATATTGACAACATGAGAACGGTGGGCAACAGCATGAGCAGGTGCACCCTCGTAGCGATCAACCGCGATAACTTCTAGGCCAAGGCGTTGTGCTTCAATAGCAACCTCTTTACCAAGTTCACCGGAACCGAGCAACAATACACGTTTAGAATTACTTTTGAGTGGGGCTGAAAATAGCATGAAAAACCTTCGCTTTATAATTACGATATTTTAGCGAAGAATGACTTATGAGGCGATAGAAAGTGTGTGTAAAAAGCTCAAGCTAAAACTTATTTTTAAATTCGCACATTGACAATTCAAAACTTTCTACAAGCCTTAGCAATTTAAGAAATGCGAAAGGGGGTTTTAATCGACGCCGAGAGTAATGTGAGACACAGTAATCACACCCTTTATGTTCACTGTACTCTTCATTTTCTGAGATAGTGATAATTTTTTGCATAGGATCCATACGCTCAATGTAACGAAGACTTTTTAGGCCAAAATCACGGGCAAAGTCAATGATAACAATGTCGAATTTATTTTTTTGGTATAAGATTTCAACCTCTTCGAATGAGTCTACAATAACAACAACATGTTGATGGGTGTCGGTTAAAAGCTGCGCACGGGTTTCGGTTTGAAAATTATCATCGTCTATAAAAAGTATTTTTTTTGAGGATATCATAATGTAGGACTTTGAAGTATTGAGAGATTAAGAGAAGCCCGAAGGCATTCTCTTAGAGGCGTGATTCGTATCGGCGCATCATGAAAAGACGTTTAAGCATCTTCTTACGAGCACTGATCTTATCCTTTTTACGTTTCTCAGTCGCTGTTTCGTGGAAACGACGAGCGCGAGCTTCTGTAACGATTAAGTTACGGTCAGTCTGCTTCTTGAAACGGCGGTATGCAGCGTCGAAGTTATCGTCCGAACGTAGTATAATACCAGGCATTCACATCACCTACTTTCTTTTTAAAATTTGGACGCGAAGTATAACGAAGAGTTTATTAATCTATACTGCGGCGAATCATTTCTTCTACCTTGCACGAATACTGTGACGACATTCTTCGAAAAACATTCTCTGTCCGGAACTAACCCGGAACTAACCCAAAATCAACTATTATACGGCCATGATTTCCCAAGACTCCATCGAAGGGCTAAAAGCCCGCGTCGACATATTAGACGTTATCAGCAACTACATCGAGGTTAAAAAAGCCGGTGCCAATTTTAAAGCCGTCTGCCCATTTCACGATGAGAAGTCTCCAAGTTTTGTTATCTCCCCGCAAAAGCAGATCTATCACTGTTTCGGCTGCGGTGCCGGCGGCGATGCTATCAAGTTTGTGATGGAATATGAAAAGCTAAACTACCCTGAAGCCATTGAACGTTTAGCAGACCAGAATAACTACACCCTGCACTACACCGACGACAAAAATCCTCAAAAGCAGCGTTCACAGCTTATGGAGAAACTCAGTCAATGGTACCAAAGCCTTTTGGGCACCATGCCGACAGCCAAAGCATATCTGCAAGAGCGCGGTGTCTCTATGGCCTCCATCGAGAAGTTCGGTATCGGTTACGCCCCGGACTCATTTAAGACGATCCAGTTTATCAAGTCGAACCAATTCAGTATGGCAGAAGCAGTTGAACTTGGTGTTGCCGGAAGTGAAGGCGGGCGCGAATATGCCCGTTTTATGGAGAGGATCATCTTCCCTATCCATGCGCCCAATGGTGCCAGTGTCGGTTTTGGCGGTCGAACCATTACCGGGCATCAAGCCAAATATATTAATTCGCCCCAAACGGCGCTCTTTAACAAGTCGCGTCTGCTTTATGCTTATGATCTCGCCAAGCAAGCGATCTATAAACAGCATCAGATCATTATCACCGAAGGGTACCTTGATGTCGTGATGCTGCATCAAGCCGGTTTCAATCAGGCCGTTGCCACCCTCGGGACAGCCTTAACCCCTGATCATCTTCCTCTTCTGCGCAAAGGTGAGCCCCGTGTCATCATGGCCTATGATGGTGACAATGCCGGACGTGCTGCGGCATTAAAGGCGGCTAAACTCTTGAGCACAGGCGGTTTTGACGGGGGAGTTGTTATCTTCGAAGGGGGTCTTGACCCTGCCGACATGGTCCACACCGGACAGATCGATACGCTTAATACGATGTTCCACGCCCCAAAACCTTTTATAGAGTTTGTTCTCGAAGAAGTGCTGCGAACCTTTGACCTTCGTAATCCAAAAGCGAAAGAGCAGGCTTTGCATGAGAGTATCGGTTATCTTAAAACACTCTCACCGCTGTTGCAAGAAGAGTATAAAAGCTTTTTGGCATCCAGACTGGCAATCAGTCCTTCGCTTATTAGACTGACCCAGCGACAAGAGAACCAGAACAGAGCCCCGCTCATTACAACTGCCTATGATGTCTGGGAACTATGCCTTATTAAAAGTATGATCGAACATCCGGCGCTTGGTGACCAGATACTCGACTATATCTCAACCGACATGCTGCAGTTTCATCCTTATGAATTTGACCTCGTTTTGCAACAAAAATTTGACCATCCTTCGTTAATGGCGATTGCTATCAACGAAGGCATACAAAGCTTCAAAGATGAACAGTCCCTGCACAACGAGCTCATCACCTTCTTGACCCAGCACTACAGCCGTAAACTCAAAAAAGTGTTGACACAACAACACGACTCTTTTGAGAAAAAATCCTTTCTGATCCGAGAGATAAGAGGCAAGATCGCCACCCTGAAACGAGGTCAACTCGTCACTTCATAAGATAACATTCTGTTATTTATCACATTTTTGTTACCTGACTACACGTTTGTGTTTTCTTGTTTATTTTCTGTTAATTTTCATTGAGACCCCCAAAAACATGGGTAATATCAACTTTTTTTATATCTAAAATGAAAAAATCATGAAAATAATCACAAATTCATCACACACATTCAGCTTTAGTAAAATAATATTTTTTTATACTGGCCGCAGTTTAAAATATTAAAAACAGTCATCGTAGCCCTCTTTTATAATAATTATAAAGGGGGATTATCTTGTCTGTCATCGTTAAGGAAATGAATGACAAATTGGAAACACTATGCAGGATCAATTCTTGTAGCAGGTCTACTGCTTCAAGGTTGTGGTGAGACAACGGATAACGTTGTTATGCCTACTAGTGAGGAAAGTGTAACGACTCAAGACAGGTTTAATGCCTCATCGTATCTGATTTCAGAAACAGTGAACAATGCAACAGCTGATGAGACACAGATAAGAACTGAGCTTACTTTGAAGTTTGCAGCTCTTGATGCAACAAACAGTGAGATGCAAAAACATGTTGACGGTCTAATTGCCGACAGCAGTAACAGTATCACGACTCGCCAGGAAGCTTATGTAGCAATGGCAAATTCGATCATTGGTTCTAGCACAACTGGAGCTGCACCAAGCCGCGGGCCAGTCTTAGATGACCTTGTTCCATTGCTCCAAGCATTTCATCAAGCACCAAGCCGCGGGCCAGTCTTAGATGCTATTACAAACGGCCTTGTTGATATCCTGGATTCATCGCTTGGAGATGCAGTAACAGGTGCAATGTTTGATGTTGTCCTTAACTCCGACGGTGTTACAGTCTTTATGCTTGACCAAGCACGTAATTCACAAACTATGACAGACATTATGATCAATGCGCTTGATGAGAACTGGGAACTCACACGTAAAATGTGCCCTATGCTTCAAGAAAATGCTGAGTTTGGTGAAAAATTCACTGCACTTGCCTATGAACGTCCAGATCTTGCTCAATTTTTCTTCGAAAAGATCGATTCGACCATGTATAGTTGTCTAACAGATGCGATGGTCCTCTCAAGCGACGAAGAAAACTTTGGCGACTACACCAATCCTGTTGAACATTCAACGACAGGCTATATGGGTGTTTTACTTGAAACATATGCAACAACATACTTCATTGAACCAGGTACTGGCAGTGCGACGAAATATGTTGATGCACGCACCGATAAATTTGCCGGCTTGATGTTTACGACAGGGGACGTTGTAACAGTCGATGGAAATGTGACATCTGGTCATGGTGACGCTAACGAACTGACGAATGAGCAGTTTTTCTATGCTGTGTTCAGAACACCTACATCAACTGACTCATTTGTTACAGCGATGAAAAATGTAGAAACAGCGAATGCGGCAAACGTCACACTGTTTATGGATGAGATCTTCTTAGGTAAAAACACAACAACTGCTTTCGCTTCTGAAGACACTGTTCAGGGTTACTACAACATCATCTCTGTCGCCGGTGGTATGTATGAAGGTATCAACACTTACGGGTTCGGTACCTATACGGGCTCATTCATCGGTTTTGCCGGTCTTATCCCTTCTGAGCGTTACATGGCATATGCTTCACAGTTCATGAGCGCCGGTTATTTTTGGGCAGAACAAAACGGTGTCAATGTTTGGGGCAGTGTTGTAGACGGTGCGAAAGGTCTATATGCTGATTATACTGCAGACTCAAGCACTACGGCTGCAGCTTCCCCTGCCAGATCTGCTGGTCTTGGCACACTAGGTTCTGACTGGATCAGCGATACTCTGGACGTAGTAATTGCAGCATGGGACGGTGCAGACCTAATTGGTGTTTTCTATTCAGATCAGGATTTTATTACATATTTCAACAACGAAGCCTTGAAAGCCTATGACACTGTTGTTGGTTCTCCTGATTCCAACTTGACGACCGTTATTACCTCAGGTGAGACAGTCAAAGGGTTCCACGGTCTGCTTGAGCTTGCTATTCGTGAAGACATCTATAACACGCAACACGATGTCAACACTTCGTACACGATGGATGAAGCAGAAGCAGCCTTCTCTCTGCCTGCATTTTCTGTGATCACTTGGAATTTCGCCTATACAGCTGCAACAGATGGTGTAACTGCATACTGGAACGATATTGTTGATGCAAAATGGTTAGCTGATTTAAGTACGATAGACCTTGTAAGAAACTATTTTTACCCATCTGAAGATGGTGTTGTCAGCGCTTATGTTCCAAGTTGGATGATGGCGATTGACTGGTTACAACTTCCAAATGCTGTGCAGGAAACAGACTATCAATCAATCGACCTAAGTTTCGATGCAGGTTATGTTGATGTCTACTTTGTATCAACAGAAGCTAACCTCGCACAAACATTAGAGTTTGGTAGTATCGAACTTGTTGATAACTCAATGATCGCTCAAGATACTGACGGTAATCTTGTTGCAACTCGTTATGTCTACAAAATCCGTGTTGTAAGCCCTGAACAAACAGCTGCAGCACTTGCATATCTAAAAGGTATCGGTGAAGGTCTTATCGGTATCGATACTGATAATGCAGCGCAGACAACTCAGACTACAACTGCTGGGTAAGTTCTACTCTTAACACCCTCATTGGGTGTTAATTCCCCCTGCTTAGCCGCATAAAATCCTTGTTTTACTACTTTTAGAAGTGATAAATCAACTATTTTAACATTAGGCCTTACTCCATGATAAAAAAACTGCTCCTGCTCAGCTGTGCAGCCTCTTCTCTTTTAGCGACCAACGGTGTCAACATGATCGGTACCGGGACGGTCTCTCGGTCAATGGGCGGTACCGGTGTCGCTTTTTTCTCTGACGGTTCAGGTGCAATGGGCAAAAATATCGCGCTGATCGCTGATGTTAAAGAGAGTGAACTGCATTTGGATGTTACCTACTTTAATGCATCCGTCAGCACTTCGACTCAGGATTACATGATTTTGAATGAGACACCGGCAAATCCGGGTCCGGCAGAAGCGACGAGCCAGAACCACGCGGACACCAACTTTATTCCGACTGTCTCTTATGTCAGCAAGATCGATGATAGCTGGTCTTGGGGTGCAACGATGATGGGCGCAGCCGGTATGGGTGTTGATTATAAGGGCGAATATGCCCAGCGTCAAGTTAAAACAGGCATGATGCTGATGAAGATCATTCCGGGTATTTCATACCGAACAGGGAATACGACATTTGGTTTTGCTCCGGTTTTAGGTCTTGGTTCTTTATCATTGAACTATGACGAAGGACAGACCCAGGCGGATGGTACACGTGATACACGCCAATCTAATCGTGAAGGGCTTTTCGGAACCAACATCGGCGGCTCTGACCTTGTTCCAGCATTTGGTTGGCAAGCGGGTCTTGATGTCAAAGTAACGGAAAAACTTCGTTTCGGGGCCACCTATCAATCATCCCTCAAGTACAAATATAAAGATGTGGCAAACTTCAAACAGTTTGGACCACACGGCATGGTCAATATGGCGAATGACTACACGGACGGTGCATTGCAAAACTTTAGAGATGAAAACATACAAACAGGAACAGGTTTTGGAAATGGCTTTCAGACCTTATCAGAATACCTGCAATCTGATTTTGGACTCTCTCAACTAGTTGCAGACGGCCTGATCAGTCTGATGCCATCAGGCACTATTGGGGCCTCACTAGATGCGACAAATCCAGTAAATCTAGATGACCTGACTATGGAACAACCCTGGGAAGTTGCAATCGGTTTTGGTTATGAACTCACCGATCAAGTCACCGTAACAGGCGATTATCGCTATATTGCCTGGGGACTGGCAGAGGGGTACAAAGATTTCGGCTGGGAAAACCAGAGTGTCTATGCCCTTGGTTTTGAGTTCCGTCCCAACAAACAGTTCCGTTTTCGCGGCGGCTACAACTATGCGGACTCACCTCTCAAGAACTGTTCCAATGAGATCGGCTCACTGATGACCGATATACAGGGGACGCTCGTCTTTGACCAAGCTGTCTCTATGCTTAACATGACAGGTTTTCCGGCTATAGCCACAACCCATTTCACTCTCGGTGCAGGCTATGACTTTAGCGAGAACGTAACGGTTGACGCTGCTTTTATGTATTCGCCGGAGACAGTGACAACCCGTTCCGGTTCGTTAGTGCCAGGTGCGAGTGATACCCTTAGCGATCAATTGCCGGCCAATGCCCACATCCCCGGATTGGATATGGACTATGAATACACGACAAAAATGGAACAGATGACACTTTCACTGGGTATCAATTACCGCTTCTAAACAAGCACTTTTTCACGCAACAACAGGGTGAAAAAATATTAATTATCACTTCAGAATATAGTACTTTTCATGCCGCTAAAAACTGTTTCGAATTCACCTTATATTCTTCAAAAAAACTGTGAATTCATGCCTATTTATGGGCTTATTGGCTAGTATAGATATCTTTTATAACTCTCTTTAGGATGACAACAATGCGTACATTTTTACTACTCTTTTTTATGACCCTTTGCATCTGGGCCAAACCCACCTATAACATTGCGATTGTCACCGATGGACCGACTGACTTTAATGAAGATTTTGAAGAGCAGATGAAAGATGAGATCGACCAGCTTCTTGGGCGAGACTTTGATGTAAAGTTTCCGGATGAACTCCGTTTTGATGGTCAATGGAACTACAAAAAGATCTCTTCCGATGTGGACAAGGCACTCAACGCACGCAAGACAGACCTTGTTATTACCCTTGGAACCCTCTCTTCACAAATAGCTGTCACCAAGAAAAGTTACAAAAAACCTTTGATCGCTTCAACGATCATCAACCCAACGATGCAGGGAGCCCCCTATAAAAAGGGGACATCCAACAAGCACAACCTGACCTACATCAACGGTTATTTTGACATAAAAGATGATATTGAGGTCATTAAGTCGATCGTGGGTGTTGAAAAAGTCGGTGTGTTGATTAACACTAACCTCTATTCCAATGCACCGAACATCGTCAAATACATCAAAAACTCTTTCAAAAAAGAGGGGATTGAGACACAGATCATCTCTGCTTATCCTGACATGAACCTTCTTATCGACGCCATCAACGATGATGTCGATTTCATCTATGTCACACCGCTGTTTCAGAAAAACAATGAAGAGCGCCGTAATCTTTATGATGCACTTCGTCTTAAAGAACTGCCATCGTTTTCTGCACTTGGCCGCGATGATGTTGAACTCGGCGCCCTCTTTGGGAACGTTCCTGCATCTGACAACAAACGTCTTATCCGTCAGATCGCACTGCAGGTCCAACAGATCTCCCTCGGTTTTCAACCTTCCAGATTAGGTGTGGGGTTTAGACCCTATCCTGCCCTTTCACTTAATTCACAGACAGCACAGGATGTCGGGTTTACACCCAGTTGGGACCTTATATCACGTTCAACCATCTTGGAAGCCGACGACAGTGACAGCCACTACTTCTCCATCGAAGAGATTATGGACCGTGCTGTTGGATACAACCTTACTATTCTACAGGCTGAACAGCAGGTCGAAGTCTCTAAACAGAATGTCAAAATGGCCGATGCACTCTTTATGCCACAAATCAACCTCAACCTCGAAGGCAAACAGATCGATGAAGGCCGCGCTGTCAAAAGTTTTGGTCTCTTGCAGCAGACACAGCTCAATGGTGAGATCCTGCTGCGACAAAACCTCTACAATCAAGAGCAATATGCAAACATCAGTATTAACAAAGAGTTTATGAATGCAACAGCGCATGAGATCGATCATGTAAAACTAGAAATCGCCCTGCAATCCTCGCTGCTCTATTTGAAGATCCTGCAGTTTAAAAACCGTTTAGAGATCCAAAAAAGCAATCTGGAACTCTCTAAAAACAGTCTTCGCTCTGCTATCACCAAACAGGACATCGGCATCGGTAACCAGAGTGACATCTACCGTTGGGAGAGCCGGATAGCCAACGACAAGAAAGATGTTCTTTTTACCCATGCACTCATCCAAAAGACACAATTCACACTCAATGCCCTCTTAGACCTGCCGCAGAAATTGCCGCTTAACTTTGAAAAAGTAACCATGGAGGACCCCGTCTTTTTAACGCATGACAAGACGATCCGTGACTACTTTGAAAACCCTGCCGAGTTCGCTGTATTTGAAGGTTTTTTGGTTAAGACAGGCCGTGAAAACTCACCAAAGCTGCACCAATTCGATGCCCTTTCCAAGGCAAAAGAGCTTTTGTCCGAGGCCAGTGCTGCAGCCCTGTACAGTCCCGATGTTGTTTTTCAGGCAGGGTATCGCTACAAGTTTCTCAATGAAGATCCCTATTTCCCCAATCCCAATCAAACACAAATCGAAGTTGTTCAAGGTTTAGAAAAATTCGGAGCGAGTGAATACGAGGTGGGCATCCTGGCAACCTTCCCTCTCTATACCGGCGGCTACCAGAGTGCCGAAAAAGAGTTAGCGATGGCATCTCTTCTCACGGCCCAATCGCGACAAAAAGATGTCCAGAACAATGTCGAACGAGACATCCGAAACGCCCTCTATCAGGCTAAAGCGGCCTACCTCTCTATCGATCTATCACATGATGCCTATATCGCGGCGCACAAAAACCTTGAGAACATGACTGCGGTCTATCAGCAAGGCAACGGCGACATCCTCCACCTTTTAGATGCCCAAAACTCAACCCTCAAAGCGGCACTGGTTGAAAATAACACCCGCTACGGTTTTATGGCAGACCTTTTGCGTCTGCAGCGTAACATCGGTCAGGTCAACTTCAACATTGAAGATCGCGAACGTGAAGAGTGGGGACAAAAGATCAAAGACTTTAAAGACGGAGCAAAAGAGTGAAACAATTTATGACTGTAAAATCGATTTTAAACCTTGCCTTGAGTGGCGCTATCGCACTAGGTTTCACGGCCTGTTCAACAGAAGACAATGCGCCGCAGCTACGTCCTGTCCGCACCATGACGCTCAAAGCATCTAATGCTGTCTCCTCACACACATTTAACGGTATTGCCCGTTCTGATGTTGCCGCACGTCTGAGTTTCAATGTCTCCGGCCGTCTGAGATCCGTCAATATAAAACCCGGACAGTTTGTTAAAAAAGGGGCGCTTATAGCCAAAGTAGATGACGCCTACTTTAAACTAAAAGTTGCCGAAGTACGCGCTTCACTCAAGCAGACTGCTTCTGAGCTTGAGCATGCTAAAGCGCGCTATCAGCGCGTACAAAAACTCTATGTCAACCGCAGCTCTTCGTTAAGTGATCTTGACAGTGCCCGTACTGCGTATGACTCGGCACAAGCCAACCGTCGCGCAATGCAGACAAGACTTGAACAGGCCCAGCTCGAACTCAGCTACACCAAACTTATAGCGCCGCTAGATGGTTCTGTCTCAGAGATCCACGTCCGTAAAGGCGAGAATATCTCTGCTGCAACCAACATCGCAACCATCTCCTCGACCAAAAACATTGAAGTACCGATCTCCGTACCGGGATCTATGATCGATGCCATCAAGGTAGGACAGCTTACCAAAGTAAGATTTGATGCCCTTAAAGAGCAGAGTTTCAATGCCCGCATCACCGAAGTAAGTCATGCATCCAGTATGCGTACCACCACATTTCCGGTCACAGTGCGTGTTATTAAGCCCTCCAAGAAGATCCATCCGGGTATGGCGGCATCCGTTACCTATGACATCGGCAAAGAGGATGCAACAAAAAGTTTTGTCATCCCGGTCCATGCTTTGATGGAAGATGAAACTGATTTTTATATCTATACAGTTGAAAATATCGAAGACGAAGTTGGTGTCATCAAGCGCCACAATGTCTCTCGGGGACCGCTGACAGGAAACGGTATTATCTTGACCAATGGCGCCACTGAGGGGATGAAGGTGCTGACTGCCGGAATGAGCCGTGTGCACGAAGATCAGCAAGTTCGAGTACGCTAGTGAAGAGCCTAACGCAGTTAGCGATTGAAAAAAATCGTATTAGTGTTGCCATCATCCTCTTTTTTCTTATTGGCGGGATTCTTTCGTATTTTGAGATGCCTCGGGCAAAAGATCCCTCTTTTGTCATTAGAACCGTTGTTATAGTCACCCAGTTCCCCGGTGCCACACCCGAGCGTATAGAGTCTCTTGTCACCATTCCTCTAGAGCGCAAGATCAGTCAGATCGAAGAGATCGACCACATTAAATCCGTCTCTAAAAACGGTATCTCGACGATCTACGTCTATATTCAGGAACGGTACAAAGAGATGACGCCTATCTGGGATGAGATACGCAAAAAGATAGAACAGGTGCCACTGCCGCAAGAGGCGGCCAAACCCTTTCTGAACGACAGTTACAGTGAGGTGTTCGGCACGCTTGTCACCCTCGTCGGAGAAGGGTACAGTTATGCTGAGCTTGAACATATAGCCAATGAGGTCAAAGAGGAGTTGCTGAATGTCAAATCCATTGGACAAGTCCAAATCCTCGGTCTGCAAAAAGAGTACATCTATGTAGAATTCTCAAATGCAAAGCTGGCTGAAGTGGGTATCTCACCCGAAGAGCTGGGCGAGATCATCCGCAAGCGTAATATCATCACTCCGGGCGGTTCCGTCACTATCGGACCGCAACGGCTTATCCTTGAACCAACCGGAAACCTCACCTCTCTTGAAGAGCTGGGCAAGACGATTATTCCCATCCAAGGCAAAGAGAGTGTCCTCTACCTCGAAGATATTGTCACTATCCGCTCAGGATATTCCGAACCGGCCGATCCGCTTACCCGTTCCAACGGCGAGCAGTCGCTTGTCCTGGCGATCTCATTGAGCGAGGGCAGTAACATCATTGAACTCGGCAAAGCCGTCAAAGAGAAGATCAGCTATCTCGAGAGCCTTTACCCTATCGGTGTCGAATTCAAACTCGCGTTTGACGAACCGAAACTGGTTGACACTATTATTGAAAACTTTATGAGCTCACTGATCATGTCCATCGCAATCGTTATCGCGGTCATGTTTCTCACACTCGGCTGGCGCACCGGGCTCATTGTCGCAACGCTGATTCCGTCTGCGATTGCCACCTCCTTTTACTTTATGTGGCAGTTTGACATCGGTCTCAACCAGGTCTCTCTCGCGGCCCTGATCATCTCCCTCGGTCTACTCGTTGACAATGCCATTGTCATCAGTGAATCGGTACTGGTCAAGATGGATGAGGGGTTCTCTCCTCTCGACGCTTCCATCGGCGCGGTCAATGAGCTTAAAGTCTCACTGCTCACGTCATCTTTGACCACCTCAGCCGCCTTTTTGCCGATCTATCTTGCAGAGTCGACTGCCAGTGAATACACCAGCGCGCTTTTCGAAGTCGTAACCATCACCTTGGTCAGTTCATGGATCCTCTCGTTGACACTGACACCAATGATGACCTACCTCTTTTTAAAGCGCGGCACCGAGCCGAAATTTACCTATAACAACCCGTTATGCAACAGTTTTAAAACCCTTCTGACTCTCTCGTTAAAATATAGAATGGTCTCCGTCACTGTTATTTCCGGGATCTTTTTGCTCTCATTGATGCTCTTCGGTTCCATACCAAAGATCTTTTTTCCGCCGTCTGATCAGCCCTCTATGTTAGTGCGGATCTCTCTTCCGTTGGGCACAGACATTAAAGAGACGCTTAAAACAGTGAAAGAGATGGAGCTCTATCTTGACAACAAACGACCTGAATATATTGAAAGCTATACTTCATTTATCGGAGAAGGTACACCGCGTTTCTGGATCAACAATACCCCAAAAGGCAATGCTCCGGAGTATGCCGAGATCTTGATCAATGCCACAGCACTTGACACTTTTGATGAGCTGCAGACCCAGATCGAAGCCTTTGCCTTTAACCACTTCTCCAACGCAGATGTCACCGTCAAAAAACTTGACAACGGACCGCCTGTCAGCGCACCGGTACAGATCCGTATCAGTGGCAGTGACATGAGTAAACTACAGGCTAAAGCCAATGCCCTTAAAGTCGAGATCTCTAACATCTACGGTACCAAATCCGTCCATGATGACTGGGATAAATGGGCCGAAAAGCTGGTGGTAAATATCAACCCCTCGCTTGCGTATCACGCAGGTGTCAGCTACAGCGACATCGCTAACTCACTGCAAACAGCACTAACAGGACGTGAGATCACACAGTATCGTACTGACAACAAGATCATCCCTATCGTCCTACGCTCCAACCATGACCTCAACTCTGACCTTGCCATGCTCGAAAGCACCCTCGTCTTTGTTCCAAGAACGGGCAAATCTGTACCTTTGACCCAGGTCGCGGACATCGATATACTCTGGAAACCGCCAAAGCTCATCAGTCGCGACGGTGTTCACACCATTACCGTAAGTGCCGATCTTATCAGCGGCATAACTGCATTCGACGTAAAAGAGAGCTTACACAACTACCTTAGTGAACAGGAGTGGCCTATGGGATACAGTTATGCCTATGGAGGTGAGATAGAAAGCTCCGAAATAGCACAAAAAGCAGTCTCTGCCAAGTTACCGATTGCCGCAATGATCATCCTGATCCTGCTCATGCTGCAATTTAACTCTCTGCGCCGTACAGGACTGATCCTGATTACTATTCCGTTAGGCATTATCGGTGTTGTCTTTGGCCTTATTATCACCCAGTCCTATTTTGGCTTTATGACCTATCTGGGTGTCATCTCCCTGACAGGTATCGTTATCAACAATGCCATCATTCTTATCGAGCGGATCGAATATGAGCTAAACGTCACTAAGCTGACTCCCCAAGATGCCATCATAGAAGCAGCCCAGCGCCGTATGCGGCCTATCATGCTTACCACACTGACCACTATTGGCGGTCTTCTACCCCTCTGGTTTGCCGGTGGACCGCTTTGGGAGCCCATGGCCATCGCCATTATCTTCGGTCTCGGCTTTGCCACTGTCTTGACGCTTGGCATCGTACCGATCTTCTATTCGATCCTCTTTAGCATCAAGTATCCTAAAGAGTATACCTTTGTCTACATCGACCAGTGTGTTCTTGACCGACCGCAGCTGTAAAAGTGAGGCTCGGCTTCATTTGTAAAATTCCTAGACGACGGTTCTTCATCTACTGATACAGAGGCGAATTAATCACGGAGTTGAGACTAGAATCGGTTCTTAAAATCCTCAATATTTGCTAAAATTTCACCTGTTTTTGAAGTAAGCCAGCCTATAGCGACAGGTCATGGTGCTTCTTCAAGGAGTTATAAATGCAGAAACGTAAGGCAATTGCCCTCTTCAGCAGCGACTTGGGCCCAACCCTCATAATTAAACTTATCATTGATCAAGATGGATGGTATTCCGGGAGTGCACTCCCTCTAAAGATGCCGCAGCGAAGGATAAAGCGTTCTGCTACACCCGCTGGCATCACGTACAGAAGCGGCAAACTACTCTCGCTTATAACTGAGTCAGCGTGACAGACAAACCTGCTCTTCACATTGGGTAAATTGACTCAAATACTATTTTGTTTGGCACGATGTTCCGCTACAAACTGTACGAATGGCTCGGATGGCAGCGGTCTGCTAAAGTAATAGCCTTGGACTTCATCACAACCGTTTTCATGAAGAAAAGCAAGTTGTTCAGCTGTTTCTACACCTTCTGCAATCGTCTTCATATCTAGGCTGTTTGCCATCTTGATGATTGCATTTACAATGTTCCTATCGTCAGCGTCTTCAGAGAGATCGCGAATAAAGGATTGGTCGATCTTCAGCTTATAGACCTGAAAACGTTTAAGATAGTTAAGAGAAGAGTACCCCGTCCCAAAGTCATCGATGGACATTCTTATGCCGTGATCATGAAGTTCGTTCATCAACTTGATCGCATGCAGCGGGTCTGCCATGGTCGTCCCTTCGGTAAGCTCAAGCTCAAGATACTCTGCTGGAAGCTGCAGCTCTTCAAGAATACCTAAGACCAGTGAGACCAATTTAGGGTCCCGGAACTGTATAGCAGAGAGGTTGACTGCCATAATAAAAGGCTCCATCCCGCTGTCGATCCATGATTTAAGCTGCGTAACAGCCGTTCGAAGTACCCACTCGCCAATCGCAAGGATCTGACCGCTGTCTTCCGCAACCGGTATGAACTCTGCCGGGGAGACCATCCCTAATATAGGGTTTTTCCAGCGCAGCAGCGCTTCCGCACCCACAATACGCTGCGCTTCAATAGCGATCTGCGGTTGATAATAGAGCTCAAGTTCATTGTGCGACAAGGCATTTCGAAGCGCATTTTCCAGTTCAAGGTTTCGGACGGAGCTGGCTTGTATTTCAGCAGTGAAAAAACTGTAACAGTTTCTACCGTCATCTTTTGCACGGTACATCGCCGCATCGGCAGCCTGATAGAGGGCATTAAAGTCAGTACCATCCATAGGATAAAGCGCAATACCTATGGACGGGGTCACCGTCAACTCATGATGCTGAACAGTATAGACTTGAGAGACCGTTGCGATCAACTTTTTGGCAACATGTGCCGCACCGTTGGCATCGGTATCAGGCAGGACGATCATGAATTCGTCACCCCCCTGGCGGGAGAGAGTGTCCTCTTCACGAAGTACAGACTGCATGCGTGAAGCAACTTCCATAAGAAGATCATCGCCTATATTGTGACCAAGAGAGTCATTGATATTTTTAAAGTGGTCCAGATCTAGATATAGCAGTGCCACAGAGTTCTGAGTACGCTTGGATGTATGGATCGCCCGGGCAACACGCTCAGTCAGTTGCGTGCGGTTAGGCAACCCGGTTAGATGATCAAAATGGGCAAGCCAATGGACTCTTTCATCAGCCACTTTTTGTGCCGTTACATCCTGTAACAAACCACGCATACGGATGGTCTTTCCATTTTCTACGATGGGTACGCCAATCGAACGAACCCATTTCTCGTCCCCTTTCGCCGTTGTCATCTTCAGTTCCAGGTCATACGGAACTCCCTTTTTGATCGCCTCATCCAGAGCGAACTGTATCTTTTCCAGCCATTCGTCTTTATAAAAGCTTAGTCCTATCGCTGTATTCGTCGGTAGTCCCGGAGCAAGATCGTGGATCCGGGAGACCTCTTTCGTCCAACTCCCTTTCCCGCTCTTGACATCAAACTCCCATCCGCCGATATGCGCTACCGAACTCATCTCTTCCAAAAGCCGTTCCGTCTGTATAAGGTCGTGTTCAGAAGCTTTTCGTTTGGCTTCACGGTCAAAATTATCCATTGCAAAACTCAGGTCTGTCGTCATCTCCATCATCAGTTCACGGCTCATAGTGTCAAAAGCGTTGGGAAGTTGAGAATAGAGCATGAAGGCACCGATCACTTGCCCGTTTTCGTAAATAGGCAGTGCTGCCGATGCTCTCCATCCCATTATTTCACCCCGTTCATGCCAGGGTGCCGTAGCAGGATCATTTAGAAAATCGGTACACCAATAAGGTCGCTTCTTTCGGATTGCAATACCGGTAGGGCCTTTTCCGGACGGCGTATCAGCCTCGATAGAGATTTTGAGTCCGTCCAGGTAACGTTCACCCGCGCCATACGAAGCCGTCGGAACGATAAACCCTGTGTCCCGATCGACCAGGCCGATCCATGCCATGGACATACCGCCATCTTCAACCGCGCTTTCACAGATCTTATCAAACAGCTCTTTGGGTGTCTCTGAATGAATAATAGCCTGGTTACATTGGCTCAAAGCAGCATACATCTTGGCGAGATTTCGAATCTCTATTTCATTGTTATGGCGCCGGGTGATATTGCGGGCGATACCTAAGATACCAACAAGCACACCGTCATCATCATACACAGGAGTTTTAATCGTTTCATGAAGGGCACGGTGCCCGTCATTGGCAAAGGTGAGCCACTCTTCGTTTATGCTAGGACCCTCAGCATCCATAGCCTGACGGTCTTTTTCACGGAAGAAATCAGCCAGCTCTTTGTCGACAAAATCATAATCGCTTTTACCGACGATGTCTGCTTCACTGGCACCGAAAAAACGTTCGAACATCGGATTACAGAGCAAAAAGATCCCTTCACTGTCTTTTAGCCATATCAGATCAGGGATCGTGTCAAGCAGAGTATGCAGCTGGTTTTTGGTCTCTGTGATCTCGGCCGTTCGCTTCATAACGAGCTTTTCCAGAGACTGACGGTAGTGTCGAAGCTGCACAAACTGCTTGGCACTAAACCCGAGCAGCAGACTGATCAGGAAGCCCGCTGTGATTTCAAGCGACAGCAACCAAAAGTCGTACCATCCATTGACCGGGGCAATATGGAGCGTCCATTGCGCATTAGGCACGTCCATGTTGGTTTCAACCGGCCAATCCAAACTCCCATTGCCCGATGTGACAATGATCTCTTCTTTTTTTGTCTGGGGATGTATGCGTGAAATGGTGTAATAGTACCCTTCATCTTTGAGTTTACCAAGAGACGTCGTGTTGAGGATTTCCGGGAAGCGAATAGCAATAAGAACAAATCCCCAAAAGTTGTTTTCTTCTCCTCTGAAGACAGGCAGACGGCCGACAAGCACTTCCCCTCCCTGAACAAGCTGTAGTGGTCCGGCTAGTATCAGTTTGCCCGTTTTACGAGCGAGCAGTGCTTCTGTTCTCTGACCAGGATGGGCCAAGAGGTCAAGCCCCAAAGCCTTTTCATTTCCGGAGAGGGGAACAACTTCTGTTATGACCCCGTTAGGCGCAAGCGCGATTTCTGAAATAAACGGGTAAGAGTCGATGAGTTTTTCACCGATCGATTCAAAGTTGTCGATCTCTCCGTTATGCTCGACCATAGCGCCAAGAGGATAGGCCAGTGCCAGTGCTTGATCGATATTTCTGTGCAGCTGCGCACTGTTTTCCCTAGCGATCTCCAGAACTTCTGCACGCTTGTTATCCAGACGGTTTTCTTCAATCTTCCAGATCACTGTCCCAGACACGACAGCAGCCAGAAAGAGAACCAAGAGGCCAACTGCCAATCCATCAACTCTTATTGTCCCGGAACGATCTGAAAATGCTGTAGATTGGACCATATAGCTATCCTGTCAGAAGATTATAATTAACATATCTGCTCAGGATCTTAGAACCAAATGCAGGACTATTGTTCTGATTATATATAAGAAAATATTTTATATAGATAAACTTGACTAGGTAAGATTTTTGTCGTGTATTGATAAAAGTGCCCGTTTTTACACGTCAGGCATGAATTTCATCGTCAAAAATATTCTACATAATAGCTATTTATACACTGCCCATAAAAAAAGCATCCAGCTTTAAGAGTATTTCAACAACTCTTGAAGTATAATCTCAATTCTCAACTGTGGGGCATTAGCTCAGCTGGGAGAGCGCTTCGCTGGCAGTGAAGAGGTCAGCGGTTCGATCCCGCTATGCTCCACCATCCAAAAACTCCAATCACATCCAATAAACTCCACCAAACCCCCTGTTTTTAAGCTGCAGAAGCCTTTTTATCACATCTATAACTCCAAATGGACACAGTTGGGTACAGCTGTTTCCAGTATTTTTAGGGTTCTTTTCACATATAATATTTATAGACGAAAAAACGACCGTTTTTTTTATGATTTCACCACTGTCTGAGAAACTGCCGACTGCTTTTTGGTCTGGGTCTGGATTATATCTTCAGTATCTCAGATATCAGTCCGCAATCATTAGTCCATTTGGATGAAAATGCAGGTTTTATATCTATTGCAAGTAGTTTGGTTTTATGGGGTTTTGTCTTCTATTTTTTACTCAAACCCTATATTAAAAAAATCAGTCAAGTTGCTGTTTAAATGACGTTTCCCAGAACAAGGTACAATCGGAGCATGAAAATAAAAAGCATTATTACGCTGGCGTTACTGTTTGCGATAGGTTTTTCAAGCGTACATGCGTATGTCTTTGCTTTTTATGATGAAGAGCACTTGAGTGCAGTAGAGTATGTCAGTCAACTCCAAGCACCAAGTTCTCATGGTGATATCTGTGATGTCCATTTTGAATATCACCAAGCTTTTTTACTACCTCAAAACAGTGCTATACCGGACGCAAAGCAGTTAAGTTTTGCAGAGACCTCGCAGGATGAGTCGTACTGCTTTCAAACTCATTTAGACTTCTTCAAACCTCCTATTTCATAAAACAATCCCTCTAAAAAACACCCACGTGGGTAGATAAATACTTTGCAATAGAACAGTAATAAAAAAAACAATTCTAAGTTACCCGTTACAGTATATATCTGCCTTTTTTGTAATTTTTCTTTACACGTTAAGTTGTAGAAAAAGTATTAGTTTGAAGGAATAAAAATGATTTATAAAATACAGACACAATGGCCGCTAGATGCCGTTAAAGCACAACTTGCAGAAAAAGCCAAACAGTTTGGTTTTGGCATCTTAGGTTCGTATGAGTTTAAAAAGATCTTGACAGAGAAGGGATTTGCAATAGAGAAGGACATTACAGTTTATGAACTCTGTAATCCTGCCGGTGCGCAAGAAGCCTTAATCAGTATGCCGGATATTTCGGTTTACCTGCCTTGCAGGCTCTCCTTATATGAAGAAAATGGGGTAACAACCTTGGCAACCATTGGTATAGAAGATATGCTTCAGGCTGTTGATGTGGGTGAAGAATTTAAAAAGCACATGGGTGAGATTTTTAATAACATTCGTGCTCTTATGAATGCCTGGTAGATCTAATGTGTTATTTCTTGAGGAAGTAAAATGAAAAATTTATTATTTAGTCTTGTTGTTATGACTGCCGGTCTATATGCAGAAAATTTCGAGCAGTTTTTAGATAAAGCTATTGAGCGAAGTCCTTACTTGAAATCCTCTTCTTTAGGTATTGAGCAAGTAAAAGAAAAGGGTTCTGCCCTTATGAGATATGAGAATCCTTCTTTAAAGTTAGAATATTCACGCTTTAAACCAGACATTGGAGATAGTGATAACGGCTACCGCGTTAACTATTCACAGCCTATACGGCTATGGGGCGTGGGAAATGATAAAGAGCATTTTGCCAACGCTTCGGTAGAGAACGCAAAGGCAGTATATTCGCAGAAAAAAGCTGAGTTTATCCGTGATATATCGCTTTCATATACGCTATATGCACAGCAAACAATGTTCTTGGCTTTAGGAGCTGAAGAGCTTCGTATTGCAGAGACAATTTTTAATATCTCTAAAACGCGCTATGAGAATGGAACAGTCTCACGCGGAACAATGTTGCAGGCACAAGTGGCTTTTGAGATGATACAGGCACGAAATGAATCCTTAGGTCTGAATGCTATGCAAGGGTATTACAACTTATTAAAACAGGCAGGTATCAGTGAAGAGATAGCGCTTGATACGCACTATGATTTCAGTAGAACAGAAACACTGGAGACGACACGAAATCCGGATCTTCTTCGTCTTGAAAGCCAAGAAAAAAGAGCTCTCTCGGAAGCGGCTGTCAACTCCAATAAGATCGAATGGATGCGTTTGTCTGCAGAGTATGAAAATGAGCCGCAACAAGATATTGCCAGAGTCGGTTTGAATGTTCCCTTGGCATTTTTCAATACAAAGTCCCAGGAGAAAGCAATATCACGTTTAGAAGCTCAAAAATCAGAGCTTTTACTTCAAAATGAGAAGGCGCGATTAAATATTGAAACTATTAAATTTCAAAAAGAGATGACTTCGCTAAAGAGTTTAAAAAGTAAAAATGAAAAGATACTGCAGACGGAACTTGAACTTTTAACGATGTTTAAAGAGGGATATAAGATCGCAAATATCAATCTTTTAGAACTTCAAGACATAAAAAACAAGGTTATTGAGACCAAAGGGCATCTTATCCAGATCAAAACTGGATTAGATCAAAATGCGATTTATGCTAATTATATGCAAGGAAATTATAATGAATAAGATTTTTATACTTAGTTTATGGATAACAGCCTCATTAATGGCCGTAGAGATTCCGACGGAGCATGCCAAAATGCGTTCATTCGGAGAGTCTGTTGCGCTTAATTCGAAGGTTATCCAGCTGTCAAATGCTCAGCAGGCTGTCATGTCTTTAGTCAGCGGGCATATTGAGAAGTATTATGTCGGACCGGGTGAGAAGGTAGAGGCTGGCAAAAAAATTGCACTGATCGAATCGATCATGCTCTCAAAAATGACGGCAGACTATATCTCTTTAAAAGAGCAGTTTATTGCCTTGGACAAAAACTACAAGGCAACGAAAAGACTATATGATAAAGGGATGACTTCGATGCAGGAGCTGAATCTGCAGAGCATCCAAAGAAATGCAATGTCAGCTCAGATCTCTGCACTAAAATCCCAACTGGAAACCTTGGGTATCCGAGCAGATTCTCTTAAAAAAGCTTCGGCAGACTATCTCCTGTATGCGCACAGTGCAGGAACAGTTTCGGCACTGCTTCAGCCTCTGCATTCGGTTATCGGCGAAGATACAGCGATTGTCTCTATTGTTAAAGATCAGGCATTTTATATAGAGTCATATCTGCCTTTAGAATATGCCAATGTTGTTAAAATCGGACAAAAAGTTGTTGTAACTGATGGTAAAAAAAATATTATCACGCACATAGCACAAATTTTACCTGAGTTAGATGAGAAGACGCAAAGAATTGTTCTCCTTTCAAGCGTAGATGAAAAAGTGGATGATCTGTATATCAATGCCTTTCTTCCTTCGACTCTTTATTTTAACGTAGACAAAGAGTACGTCTCTGTCAAAAAATCAGCACTTTCATTTTTTAACAATGAATGGGCAGTTTTTATTCCAAATAAAGAGGCTAAACAAAAAGAGAATGAAATACAATATGAACCTCGCGTTGTTAAAGTTATTACTCAAGATGAGCAGTATATTGGGGTTGATGGAATAGAAGCAGGTGAAGAGTATGTAAGCGATAAATCTTATTATGCCAAATCAATGCTGCTTAAATCATCGCTTGGCGATGGGGATTAGGAGGTTATTATGCTAAATAAAATTATTGATATTTCGCTGAAATACAAACTCCTGATTTTGGTACTTTTTACGGCTATTTCAATTTTTGGATTCAAGGCCTATAAGGAGATTCCCATTGATGCTTTTCCGGACATCACCCCTAAACAGGTAGTGATTTACACGGAAAGTCCCGCTAATTCTGCTGAGGATATTGAAAAACTTATTACATATCCGGTTGAATCCGCACTCTCAGGAGTGGCCGGTGTAAAATTGATCATGTCCAACTCTATTTTTGGACTTTCCTATGTTTCTGTATTTTTTGATGACAGTATGGATATTTATTTTTTACGACAACTTGTAAGTGAACGATTGGCAAGTGTAAATATTCCTGCTGGCTGGGGTAAGCCTGTTTTGGGGCCAAACACAACAGGTTTGGGGCAGGTTTACTGGTATCAAATCTATGATAAAACCGGAAAATATTCGCTTCAACAGCTCAAAGAGATGCAAAAGTATATTGTTACTCCCCTTTTAAAAAGTGTTAGTGGAGTGGAAGAGGTTGTAGGATGGGGTGGAGATGAAAAACAGTACAATGTATTGATTGACACTAAAAAACTCCAAAACTTTGCTATAACATACGGTGATGTTGTTACAGCCTTGCAAAAAAGCAACCAGGTCGCAGGTGGACAATATTTAGAGTTTAATCGTGAACAGTATCTCATTCGCGGGGCAGGACTGTACAAAAATCTTGATGACATAAGAGACACGGTCATCAAATCTACTAAAGGTCAAGCTGTAACTATCAGAGATGTCGCTAAAGTTGAAGTGGGCTCAGCACCTCGTTTTGGCGCCGTAAGTATCGATACCAAAGAAGCAGTTATGGGAATGGTCCTTCAAAGAACAGCTACAAATGCTGCTAAAGTGGTTGCGTCAGTTAAAGCAAAAATTCCGACTGTAAATTCAGCACTTCCAAAAGGTGTTGAAATAAAAACAATTTACGACAGGACCGATCTTACACATAAAGCAGTTGCAACAATGACAGAGGCATTGGTAAGTGGTACTGTTTTGGTAATCATTGTTTTGTTTTTATTTCTATTTGAATTGCGCTCAGCTTTTGTCGTCGTAATATCACTGCCGCTTTCACTTCTCATAGCCTTTTTACTTATGGATTATTATGATATTAGTGCCAATTTAATGAGTTTAAGTGGTTTGGCAATAGCCGTTGGGATGATAGTTGATGGAGCTGTTGTTGTCGTAGAAAACAGTTTTAGAAAACTTCATCATAATCCGGATGCCCCAAGACTTCAGCTTATGGCAGAATCTGCAAAAGAGGTTGCCACGCCAGTTACTTTTGCAGTGCTTATCATAGCTGCCGTTTTTATCCCGCTGCTGAGTCTTGATGGTATCGCTGGAAAGCTGTATTCTCCTATGGCTATAAATATCGTATTTGTTATGTTGGCTTCACTTTTTGTTGCTTTGACAATCATTCCTGTTTTAACATTCTTTTTACTAAAACCATCAAAATCCAGTGAAAATATTGTTATGAACAATATCAAAAAAGCATATACACCGATGTTGATATTTGCACTTTCGCATGCTAAATCACTGTTAGCCGGTGTAACTTTAATTTTTATTATACTTGCTTATATTTTAACACTTCAGGGGCGTGAATTTTTACCTAAGCTAAACGAAGAGGCTCTTATGTTTCGCGTAATAGCAATCCCGGGAACTGCTCTCAGCCAATCAACAGAAACAGCCTCAGAAATTGAAAAATATATTCTGAAAAACTACCCTGAGGATATTAAATCTGTTTTATCAATGATAGGCAGAAGTGAAAAGGGCGAAACAGCTCAACCAAACTACATGGAACTGCTTTTGACATTTAAGCATGATATTAAAAATCCGGCACCTTTAACAGACAAAATGAGTGAGGATTTAAAGCATAAGTTTAAACAGGTCCAGTTTGTTCCGACCCAGCCTATCGCTATGCGAATTGAGGAGTTGCTTGAGGGTGTCAAGGCCGAACTCGCTATCAAAATATATGGTGATGATCAAAAAATATTAGATAACATCGCCAAAAATATCCAAGCTAAACTTAGTAACGTAGGAGGTCTAAGCGGTATGGAGCTTGAGTCTCAACTCGGTCAGGCTCAAATTAATATCGAACCAAATTATCTAGCGCTTGCTCGCTATGGAATTAGCGTAGATGAAGTGATGGATGTCATCCGCTATGGGATTGGCGAAGAGGCTGTAACTGAAAAAATTGAGGGAATCCGCCGTTTTGGAATTGTTCCTAAAATAAAAGATGCTAAAAAGGACATCGAAGCTATTAAAAAAATAACCATGCGTTCAAAAAATGGAAACCTCGTCGCCCTTGATCAGATCTGTGACATAAGTGTGAAGCAGGGTCCTTCATTTATCAAACGCGAAAATTTAAGTCGTTACATGGTTCTTTCATTGAGTGTAAAGGGGCGAGATATTGCCTCTTTTGTTGCCGACGCAGATAAAATAATAAAATCAGAAGTTGATATGCCTAATGGGTATTATATAAGCTGGGCAGGTGATTTTAAAAATATGCAAGAGGCGACACAAAAATTAAAAGTGATAATTCCAATTACTATTTTAATAGTTGTATTATTGCTATACACAGCTTTTAATTCAGTTTCAAAAGCACTTTTGATATTAATAAATGCTCCATTTGGATTTATCGGTGGAATTATTGCTCTGTTAATTAGCGGTGTTTATCTCTCAATATCAGCTATTATCGGTTTTATAGCTATCTTTGCTATCGCTATTTTAAATGGTATTGTCCTGGTAAGTTTTATTGATGAACTTCGAGAAAAGTTCCCAAATGTTGGTCTTAAAATATTGTTAAAAGATGCAGCACTTTTGCGTATCCGTCCTGTTTTAATGACAGCATTTGCCGCTTTTTTTGGAATACTGCCACTACTTTATTCATCTGGGGTTGGAAGCGAGATACAGTACCCGCTTGCAGTAGTTATAGCTGGCGGTATTATAAGTTCTACTATACTCACACTGCTTATTTTGCCATCAGCATATCTTCTGTTGTATAAAAATGAACATTTTCGTGAAGAGAACAAGATAGATCCGTCACAACAAAAGAGCGCTTTGAAATAGGCGCTTTCACGCAGCTGCTATAAAGCAGTTGTAGTTTTACAGGGATCAGCGTTTTTATGAGGAGAATGAGATGTTAGAAGAAAAAAATCAATTCCAAAGTATTCTCCCTTACGTAATGCCCTGCTTGCAGGGTTAATCTCACTTATTGCTTTAATATTAGTTTTATTGCCTCTATTTTTTGATCTTGATAGTGCCTATTGGACAGAAAAATCAGTGATACTACCGTAAGGTCGAGGAAGGGGCATATGAGCGCTGCACTATATTAGGTATTTCACTGTGTCCTAAATAATATAGACTGATCTAGTGGCAAGATAACGCTAAACGCACTGTTGGACGGATTTCAGAATTAACGACAATATGTATGTCCAATAGTTGTTGAAATAACACAAGATGAGGCTGACTCAAGCTGGATAACAATATACACATAAGAGAGTGTTTAGAATTTTAACCCTTCCTGACTTTATAACTTGATCCCAAATTTTTCTAACATTAGAATCATCAAATAATAGGCAGTAATGGTTGCAATAATTGCAACGCTCATGCTTGGGTAAAAACCTATGCCTTTTTTTATTAAGACGGGGAAAATTAAAAATAATGTCATTGATGGAGCAATCAACCAAATAATTTTATTTGAAAATTCCACTGCTGTATTGCTATTATTTGTATCTACATACATCCAAGTCATAGCCAATATAGATACCAAGGGAACAGCTGCTAAAAGAGCACCAACTAAACTATTTCTCTTTGTTATTTCAGATATTAGTACGATTAGAAGCGTTGTGATAATTAGTTTTGTTATATAGTAGGCCAATTGTGCCTCCTCTATGTATAAAATTAACCTGAATAATACAGACCAATATTGATGATTATTACCTTGTAAAATGTATACTTATTATTTTGCAAGCGCGTATAAAATTATCCAATAACACCCGGCTTGTGTCTCGAATCAAGCCGTAAACTAGAACTGCCCTAATAATACCCATTTCAATCAAGAATAAGGTATTACTCGTAACAAGACAGCGCTGTTCGGACGTCTGATAGAGTTTTAACGGACAACGACTTCTCCGAAGAAGAGTTGTCTGTTGGTTTCAAAATTCTCAACCAGTGTATCAAAACAGCTTCCGAGCTCACGGATGGTTTCGATATTGGGTTCGATATAAATCTTATTCCCTTTTTTCTCCATCGTTATGATGTCGGCTTCACGCAGCTCTTTAAGATGTTTAGAAATAGTAGGCATTGAAAAGTCAAAATGTTCTGCAATCGTACTGACACAAGTCGCATGAGGACTGACCTTCACCTTGGGGTCTTTTTTGTCGAGCGAACAGGTATAGCCTCCGGTAAAGACATTTTTAAAAATCAAAAAACGGGTCTCGTTCCCAAGAGCTTTAAAGATCTTTATTTTTTGTTTCATATCCAACATTGTCATCCTTGACATTTTAATTAAAAAATTATAACATACTAAAAATCTATTTAGTTAAATGCCTAATTATGCATTTAGCTACAAACTAAAGGAATTACCATGAAAACCACACTTATCAACATCGCGCTGATCGCTGCATTCTCTTCTGGTACGGCACTTTTTGCCGGACATCCAGAGACGGACAAGCTGTTAACAGAGGCGAAAAAAGAGGCGGGAGAGATGACGCCAAAGCAGCTGAAAGCAAAGCTCGACAAAGAAGAGGTCGTCATTATTCTTGACGTTCGCGAGAGCGAACAGAGAGCTGAGGGGCAGATCTATGCTGACGACATGTATGCGATCACTCGCGGGAACCTCGAGTTTGAGATCTTAAACCAGATAAAAGACAAAAATGCTGTTATTGTCACCTATTGTCGCGGCGGAAGCCGTGGTGCACTGGCAGCACAGTCACTCAGACATCTTGGTTATAAAAATGCCACTAATCTTCAAGGCGGGTTAAAAGGATGGGCGAAAGCAGGCTATCCGATAGAGACAGGCCTTGGTGTAACAAAGCTGACCGGTGAAGAGTGATGATTACTATTATATTGAACCATCAGCCTTATGACGGAACTGATGTAACTTGGAACGCGTTACGGTTAGCGAGAACATTATATAAAAGTGGTCAAAAGGTCAATATTTTTTTGATGAATGACGCCGTTGATCTTGCCCGGGACAAGACAACAAAACCTGAAAGCTATGATTATGACTTGGTTAATATACTTAAAAAAATGTATGCTGAAGGTGTAAAGCTACAGGCCTGCGGTACCTGTAATGCGCGCTGTGGGCTATTTAAAAATGAACCTTATTTTGATGACAAAGTATCTTCTACAATGGAAGTGCTTTCAAATTGGGTTTGCCAAAGCAAACAGGTAATTACATTTTGATAAAAGATTTAGAAAAGTGAAAAATCTTCTTAGTACTGCTATTTATATCCGATCGCAGTGATATTGAAAAGTACCCGGATAAAAAAGGTTTAAAGTATTTGGCATGCCCACGTACTACTTTGTTGAATACTAAGAAAATTATTTTAAAATTATAAGAATTAAATTGTGTGGAAAATAATCTTGAAGTTTTAATGGTGCGCCCGACACGATTCGAACGTATGGCTGCTGGTACCGTAAACCAATGCTCTTTTGTATAGAGTGAAGAGAACTTGCATTACTGTCCTTTCATTTAGAAGTGCCTTTCAGCTATCGGACGTAAAAAAATCATGCCGAGACCAACGGAGAACAATACAGGTTTACAATTCGCACAAATAGAGTCCATAAGCATATCAATAGTTACACCACCATGGATTAATTGAGAGACAAAGATAAAACTTATATACTTAATGACACTTTACATCTTTTGTCAGTTACCTATTTCTACACTTAACAAAATTTGAATAACTTTTAACAATAGGGGTCTTTTTAGGGGTCTTTTATTCAAAGTTTCTATTTAGACACCTATTATAGGCTATCTTCGGTAGAGCTATGCTCCACCATCTTTCAACACATTTACTTCAAATAAAAATCATCCAAACTGTTTAAAATAGACCGTTAAAGCGATCATGCCGACATACAGCAGTGCCATAAAATTTATCTTTCTTCTGTAATACCGTGTCAATGCTTTCATCTTCTCTTCCTTGTTTAAAATTTAAATACAATCTCTGTGCAGGATTCGTCGCTGTTGGAACAAGCGGTTTTGATCTTCGCTTCCAGCTCTCTTTCCAGCAGCTCTTCAACGCGTCTTTGCTCAAAACCGCAGAGCTTTTGTCCATTGATGACCATCAAAGGCCGCTTGATCAGAATCGGGTCCCGCATCAACAGCTGCAGTGCTACACTTTTACTTAACATCTCCGGCTTGACCTCACCGCTTTTTATCTTGGGGGCATTAGGATTAAACCATTGCGTAGGGGGTCTATTACCAAGAAATTCTGCCAGACCGTCAAGGGTCAGACCATTGTCGAGCAGGTTACGCTCTATCACGATGCAGCCGGCGTCACGCAGACTCTTCTTCTGCTTGGCGTTAGTCACACAGCCCGGCTTTTCGTAAAAGAGAACGATCTTCATCCCAGCTCTACCATGTCGATCGCTTTGTCTGTCAGACAGTAGGTCTGGATACCGTCATCATGCAGGTTCATACACTCACTTATACAGCCCGCTTCTCCAAGAGTCTCAATGGTCTCGTCAATAACAGAGATCTCAAGACCAAGATATTCGGCAATATCGAACGCGTCATAGACGTTGTAGTTATCTTCGTCACAAAGGTTATAGATACCTTTCATAACACTTTTTATAATAGCAGGGGTAACACTACTCATCTTCTCTCCTTAAGTACGTTGATCTGCTTCTGCCAGACGATCTTCTGAAGCGGATGCAGTGAAGTCTGCTCCATCCACTTCTCAAAGGCCTTGGCATAATGCTCTTTCAGATACAAATGCAAGTTTTGTACCTGATCGTTGAGCATCTGCAGGTAGGCTTTCGCCTCATCAACACTAAACTCTTTCACAGGCTGCAGGCGGCGTGAGACACCCTCAAGAAGTTTGCCCTCTGCGCCTTCGCCGACCATCTCCAAGAACCTCGAGGCCGCGCTCGGGTCGGCAAAAGTCTCGTTCCAGATACGGCCATTGATCATCTGGTCGCAGGCAAGGTCCATAAACACAGGGTACCGCTCCAGCACCGATACCAGTTCCCTGAAGTCATTGTCGACCATGGCACGGAACAACATTCGGCTACGATTACGTATCTTTACACGCAGTTTGTCATCGCTGATCACCTCTCTGTTGACCAGGTTAAAACGCTCCAACGCCCCTAAACGCGAATGGTTGAAGGCCATAATAGAGACAATGACATTTTTGTCACTCACCTGAACAGGATGCGAACCTGAAGGTCGGTAGAACGCCCACTCCAAACGGGCTTCCACATCTTCATGATGCATGTAGATGGCATCACCCCTTGCCTCGTAATCACTCTCTTCCTGCAGCGACTCTATCGCCTCTTTGTAACTCAGCCCCGTCATCTGACAGCCCTCTTAAAGATCAAAATAAAAGACATTTCCATAAGGCTCCAACCGTTTCATGTTTTTCTTCTCGCTGACGAGAAAAAGGGTCTCGAGTTCACATGCCTTCTCGATCTTAAAAAAACCGTCGCTCAGCACCATCAGGGTGCTCTCAATCGAGATCTTCTCTTTGAGATAAGCATCGATGACACCAAATTCAGTTCCTCCGTTACCCTTTGCAAAAGCCACCTCGGGCACACTGGCAGACTGGGCGTCAAAAACAGTCACGGACGTTTCGTCGACACACTCGTCAAAAGGCACCACCGTCACCGAGAAGTCGCCGCTCATGCGCAGGACACCGTCAATGATCCCCAAAAACTTCGAGAAGACCTCCGGGCTGATACTCATGGAGCGGTCCAGCGCGATGTAGAGTTCCAGCCGGTTGCGTTCGCGTTTGTAACCGGGAAGATAGAGCCCCTGATGGATAAAGCGGCGGTTCGGATTTGAAAAATCGCTTACCTTGTCGAAAAAACTTTCCGATAGATAGGTATGCAGCAGGGTCGCCAGGTCGATCTTCGGGCGGGTCACCTCACGTATGACCTCCAGAAAAGAGGCCGGAGTGTTCCCCTGCTTCTGCGCGGCACCCAGCGCCTGTATGATCAACACATCAAGCTCCTCCTTCGCCGACTCGGCATCACCCTCGTTCTCTATGAGGTCCTGTTTCTGCTCTTTGGGGTTCTCCTCATCGGGCGTCCCCTCGCCCTCCTGACTCTCTTTATAGAGGGTGTTGTAGACCTCTTCGACACTTTGGTCACGGAACTTCTCCAGCATCACCTCATCATCAGGACGTTCACCGACCCGTTCAAAGTCGCTCAAAAGCAGGTTGATGACAATGTCGCTGCTGCGGTTCCAGACTTTGCCGTCGCGACCGTTCATCCTGAATGCGTGTTTGAGCATGATATGCAGAAGCGTGTGGGCGTAGCTGTATTTGAGCCGGGCAGCACCCAAGGTCACAGCCATCGTCTCATCGACGTAGATCGCTGCGCCGTCCGTCTCGAACGCTTCGTGGGAGTTCTCACGGAAATGCATCGGCAGCGAGAGGGCCAGAACGCTCAAAAAGGGGTGGTCAAAAAGGAACTGGATGCGTACCTTTTCGAGATCTTCAGATAATGTAGTCGCCATACTTAGCAAGCCAGGTATCAAATGCGCTGTGTGTTGCCAATGACTCATCCTTTACAATAACATCTTTGACCAGCATCACACCGAACTCCGTCGGCAGGGTCTCACTAAAGGCGAAGAGATGTTCTTTATGCGCTTCTGAACCGTTAAAATACTCCACCAGTGCCGAGACCAGAGCATAGAGCAGTGCGGGCTGCATAGCGATCTCCGGATAGTGCCCCTCATAGATAGCAGCGACGTCCGGCAGCTCTTCATAGACCTTGACATAAGAGGTGAACTCGATGCCCGCACTGTAACCGATGGTCCCGTAGATGATCGGCGTGACCTTGCCGATCTCCAATCCTCTTTTCAGAATGTTTGAGAGCATCTCATAACTTCTCGGTGTCGCAAAAGCGGGGTTGGCATCATCTTCGACAACCGGTTCCGTCGAGAGAAGGTCGGGACGAAAGCCAAGAAAGCCAATCACAAAAGGATGAAGCCCTTTTTTAATCGCAAAGAGCTTAAAGTCCTCGAAACGGGCCTGCACATGGAGGTGGACCATACGGTTCGCCAACGGAGTAGGCAGACGGAAGACAACACCCCTGTCACTGATACGGTTACCTGCACAGAGTATGCGCCAGTTCTTAGGCAGCTCATACTCCCCCATCTTGCGGTTAAGTACCAGCTGGTAGATAGCTGCCTGTACGGATGGCGGCGCCGAGTTAAGCTCATCGAGAAACAGAATACCTTTGGAATCCGTCTCTTTGGGAAAAAAGACCGGCGGCATCCAGACAGTCTGATCTCCTTTGATAGAAGGAACACCGCGCAGGTCGACCGGATCCATCTGCGAAAGACGGACATCGACCAGTTCATACCCCTCCTTCTCGGCAATATCTGCCACGATGTAGGACTTGCCGATACCCGGACTGCCGTGTATAAAGACCGGTGTGTCCGTCTCGATCAGGGTGTCGAGGTGGGTGTAAAGGTCAGTCGTCGATATCGAAGGTGTGATCATACGCGCTCCACCACTATTTTGGCACTTTTATTGTATTGCTTATTCATGCACTCAACTCCTCTAACAGACATTTAAAACAGTTCGCCTGGTCATCACAGGTAGCACAGGCAGGGGCAACGGCATCGATACAGTCATACAGGTACTTTTTCCAGAGCTTATCCTTGGGTTTACCCTTGGCCAGGTTCGGAAAATTCCGCATCATAAAACGTCCCATCTCGCTGCGGCTTTTAAAACCAAGGTCCTCGTAAAGGTGGTTCATCTCGAGCGACGTGCGTGCGACCAGAGGAGCCAGTACCACTTCAGCAAAGCCGTTAACGGCATGTGACACCAACAAACTGCGAATATCTTCATACATCAATCTATGTTCTATCTTCATATCTCAATCTCCACCATTTTTCCCATTGTGATCTCAGCGACTTCAGCCCCAAAAAGATAACACTCTTTAAGCTCTTCCTCCGTCGGAATCAGCTTGATCTTCAAAGGCGCACTCGGCAGCCTGAACTTCAGCCATCGCATGCGGTCATGCAGCATCTCCGGCGCTTCACCCGTCCAGCCGTACGAGCCGAAGCTCGCGCCCACTTTTCCGGTGCTTTCAAGAAACGCCATGCAAGAGAGCAGGTCCCAGGCCGGTTTGACCGCATCACCGTTAATGGTCGGTGAACCGACAAGTACGGCATCCGACTCTTCTAGCAGATCGATCATGTTCTGCTCATCCAATGAAGCAAGATCGTACATGCTTGCGACGATACCGTCTATAGAGTCCGCCCCTTCCATAATACTCTCCGCCATCTGGTGGGTGTTTTCATAACTTGACATATAAAAAATAGAGAGCATCTTCTTTCCGAATGCATTTTTTCTAAACTTATCTTCACTGCTCCATTGCGCATATTTATCGATATAGTACTCAGGATTGGTACGCAGTACAGGGCCATGTAATGGAGCTATCATCGTAATATCAAAACGTCTATAGAGCTTAAGCGCCTGTAAAACATACTGCTTGAACGGACGCATAATATGGTCATAATAGTATTTGAAGGCATAGCTGAAGTCACCGACCTTATTGTCGAAGAGACGTTCGTCGTAGTAGTGGCTGCCGAAGACATCCCCGCTAAAAAGGATCTTCTCTTCATGCAGATAGGAGCTCATCGTGTCGGGCCAATGCAGAAAAGGGGTGCTTAAAAACTCAATGGTCTTGTTCCCAAGAGAGATCGTTTTGCCGGTGTTGGCAACCTCGAAAGGGATATCTTTTTTAATCAGCCCTTTGAGCATCATAACCGCCCGTCCGGAGATAATGAGCTTGGCTTCCGGCGCCCTCTCCATCAGCTCCAGAAGTGCCCCGGAATGGTCGGGTTCAAGATGGTGCAGAACAATATATTTGATCTCTTTGTAGTCGCACACCAGTTCAAGGCGTCTGAAAAAATCGTCTGAAAACTCTTTTTTAACGGTGTCCATCACGGCAACGCCCTCGCTGCCGCGCACCAGATAGGCGTTATACGAACTGCCATTGGCTGTTTTCATGATGATGTCAAAGGTGCGGATACGGGGATCAAAAGCCCCGATAAAGTTGACACTCGGTGCTATTTTTGTAATGTCGCCTATCTTCATAAGCCGTACGAGATCTCGATCTCGCCCTCCTCGCATCGCACTTCACATTGGCACATCAGACGCAGCTGGGCGACATTGCCGCCGAGCATCTCTAGAACATGCAGCTCTTTGTCGCTTTTGGTGTTGAGTATCTCCATCCCCGATGTCACATGGGCGATACAGGTCCCGCAGTCACCGACCCGGCAGCCGAATTCCATCGCTGCCCCGGACTTTAGTGCTATCTGGCGCAGAGAGGTGCCGAGAGGTGCTTTTACTTTAAGATTGTCATTTTTCAAAAATACAGTCACCATAATATTTCCTTCATATGTTGGTAGAAATGCATTTTTTGTTCTAATTGGAGATTTTGCCTTACAAAAATGATGAAATTTGGACAAATTTAGAGGTAATCTACTCCTAATTGAATATTTTTTGATAGAAAATATACTGTTTAACTTATCACAACTATTTTCTACTTTTCAACTTCTTTTATTACTTCATATCTCTAGTACGTCACTTTTTTCTTTTGCTCGCTCAAAAGAAGAAGTAACCAAAAAAGAAAAGAGCGATGGCGGGCACAGTCACAATCAAAAGTATCAAATAAACGGAGTTACGAAACCCCTCCGGCTTCAGTTACTGTACCAAGACGCAGTTCTGTGTTGACGATGTTCCAACTCTCTGTAAATATCTTTTATATAAATACGACATCAGCACTAACTACAAACAAACAGTCCAAACAGGGATCAAAGCAAAGCTTTGACATTCAAATAAAATGCGTTACCGCTTTGCTTTTATTCGTGGCAACTGCAGAGCTGACTGCAAGGAGTGGACTTCCGTTAAAAAAATCACTTTGTCTGAGCCGTAGGTGAGTTAGGGATTTTTAGGTGAGACCTGTTAAGCAAAAGCCAACTGCTTGGCTTTTGTAAGGTTGGAAACAAAGTCGATGTACGAAGTACCGACGACGTAGCCCTTTGAAAGGAAGGTACCCGATAGCTATCGGGCTCGAAGCCGTCACGAGCGGTTTTTCGTTTCCTTTTTGTCGAGTCAAAAAGGAAAGAGTGTCGTCAATGAAGATCCATCAATCAACCAACTATCAAAAGGCCCCAGAAGAAATTAGACAAAAAACAGTGTGTTATAAATTATAACACCCAGAAATGAAAAAGGTTGGCTACCCTTTTCGCCCATACATCAACCGCAAATAATCATAAATATCACTCAAGAAAAATCGGCGATTATCCCGCTCTTCAAAATGACCGACCCACCCCGCGTCACCTTCAAGGACCTTCCGGCTCGGACGGACAAACTCGTTGTACGGCAGCTGTGGTTTCAAAGGGCCACAGTTCTCAATGGCATTGATGACGGCATCAAAAAGCATATCCAGCGACTCCACATCGTCGGTCAGGTACAGGCTCCCGTCTTTCTGGAAAAAACGGTAGATATTGAGGATCTTTGTCGCCTCTTTGTTTTCAACACTCTTCATCATAACATTCATCAAAATTCCTTATTTTCGCTCTACTCCCAGTGCACCCACATAGATAATAGGCATTTCTGTCTCTAAAAAGCGTTGCAGTTTACGGTCATAAAAAGCACCGATACCGGTAAATCCGACGCCCCTGCTTGTCGCGTCAAGATACAACTGCTGGGCGAACAGCCCTGCACTCATCAACGCACTTGAACCATAACGCTCGGCGGTCATCACAATAATAACTGCCGCATCTTTCACAAACCGCTGATCAACCAGAAGTGCCGCCGATATCTCGGCAAAATCACCCTCTTTAAGCAATCTGTCATCTCTGTAGAGACCACGGGCCACCGTCTCGCTCTTTAATACAATAGCGAAACACGACAGCGGGTTAGGCGGTTGCAACAGACTATGCATAAAGTGTTCAAAGTGAGGTGTCGGCAGTGTTTCAGGCGCAAAGTTTCGGGCGGAACGCCGTTTTCTAATGACATCTTCATCAACTGTAAAGAGAGTGGGTGCATCGGCCGCCGAAAAGATCGCCTCACCGGCGAGCTGCGCAGGTATCACGCCTGAGGTGTCACAATAATCTGTCGGCGCGACACGCATCAGAGCTGAGCACATCGCTTCGACACCCTTCTCGCTCTCTTTTCCAAACGCTATTACCGCCGTACTGTACTCTTCATCCCCAAAGCCCATCTGGCTGTCAAAAGAAGCTCTGTCGAACTGTGACAATATTGTCGGAGTATGTCCATCGGCAATGGCCGAGGTACAAAGGCCTCCGACCTGATGCCCGGCATCCATATAACAGTAACGCACCACCCGGTCACCGTACTTCCACTCCGAACGGTAGGGAACACAACTGACTACAAAGATCATCCCGTTAAACTTCTTTCCCAATCCGAGTGCCGGTTCAAGCCCATCACCTTCGATCTCGCGGACAAGGACCAGCTCTTCGTGAAGCGCATCCACATGATAGATGCCGCTGAGCACCCCTTTGACACCCCGTATCTGTACATAAAGCTCTGTCGGATGAAGATTACCTGCAGAGGGAACGTTCATCCTGTAATAGGGTTTTGAACCGACCGTAGAACGTGACGAGATGAAACGTGCAAGTTCCACCCTTTTCAAGGCTTCATTGCTTCCATACGCGTACCGGAAAAGAAAATGGGGGTATTGTTTAAAGAGCGAGGGCTGAGAAGACCAATCGATGTAGCCAGTTGTCCGGGCTACACGCATCGGTGTCAGTACAGTATCGCTGTAGGTGTTATCCATGTTGCAGCTGTTTGAATATCACCCGGTTCACGGCAAAATCTATGGCACTAAGTCCATCCATGTTCTCCAGTTTTTTGTTGGCCCCCATACTGAGCAGTGTTTCGACGCTGCTGCTTTTAGAGGCTGAAACAGCATACATCAAGGCCGTCTCGCCATTTTCATTGATGTCGTCTATATCGGCCCCGGCTTCGATCAGCATGGTAATGGTTTTGGGATTGTTGGCATAGCAGGCATTAAATAAGACCCCGTTATTATCACTGTTGACCGCATAAAGATCCGCACCGGACTCGATGAGCATCTTGACCATATATTCGTTGTTCTCCAATGCCGCCTGCAGCAGCGGGGTATTCCCGTTAAACCCACGAGACTCCAGATTGTTGATATTATAATTATGCGCGTGAAACCACTGTAAGTAATAATCTTGCATCTTCTTTTCCTATTCTATGTGAGGTGTCGCATTAAACGCTCATCCACGCTTCGTGGCTGTGACCTGTCTTCTTCTCATTTAAAAGCTGCTCTACAACCTCGAAGCAGGCATCATAATCGACCTCATCTACGATCTCCGGAACCAACTCTTTATAGACGACCAGACCCTCACGATCAATAACATAAACAGCACGTGCCAATCTGTCTTTGAGTTTGCCTTCAGAGATCAAAAGACCATATTTCTTTGCAAAATTCCGGTTTGTATCCACAACCAGTTCAGCTCCGTCAATACCCTCTTTCTCGGCATACTCTTTAACAAACTCAAGATCATCCGTTGTGACCATGATCGTCGTCAGTATTTTCATCTCTTTTACCCTCTCATTAAACTTTTTGGCCCCTAACGAGCAGACTTCTGTTTTAAGTGAAGGTATTGCGATCAAGAGCTGTGTCGTCGGTGCGATCATACCGATGACGTTTTGGGTACCGTCCAACTTTGTTATGCGTGCCGCAGGTGCTTCTCCCCCTACTTTTATCTCTTTTCCTAGAAGTGGTGTCCGTGTACCGTGAACTGTAATATGCATTATTGCCTCTTTATGATGGATTATATGCCGATAAACGTGCATATTTCATACTACTTTTCATTTGTGAATTGCTTATTATTTATACAATTACTTCTACTAAAATAATATCTCGATGTAGTACAATACTCCTTATCATGTATAAAACAATAAATATTCCCGACAACGAAGAGTGCAAGAGCTGCGCCCTTACCTTTGCTTATAAAGAGATCGAACTTCTTTACGACATCGCCGTGATGCTGACCAACACTGTCGATATCGATGAGACCATCGAAAAAGGTATGCGTCTTCTCAAACGTCACCACTATCTGGATCGCTGTGCCCTCTTTATACTCAATGACGACAAGAGCGCACTTGAGCTTTTCTCTTCCATCGACCTTTCACCGCAGCAGCGGATGATGGCCACCTATAAGCTGGGAGAAGGCGCTACCGGTCTTGCAGCGCAGAGTGCTGAACCTGTTGTCATCGAAAATATTCATAACAACATCAATTACCTTAACAAGATGGGCAGCGTCAGTACCAACGCGGTCTCCTATGTCGCCGTCCCGCTGATCCAGGATGAGGGTGTCATCGGTGTTATATCGGCAAACATCGCCAATGTAGGGAACAATACCCCTCTGAACTTTGACGATATCGTCCGTATGTTGACCATTGTCGGCTCTCTCTTTGCCGGAACCATGGCGACCCAGCAGCGTTTTGCCAAAGAGAAAGAGAACCTGACAGAGCTCAAGACCTACTATAAAGAGGAGATGCTGAGCACACACAAGTTTGAAAACATCATCGGTAAAAGCAGCAAGATGCAGCAGGTCTTCAGTATGCTTGAGACCGTCGCCCCAAGCGATGCGACCATCCTTGTCCGCGGTGAGACAGGAACCGGTAAAGAGCTGATCGCCACGGCGGTACACAACCTCAGCTCGCGAAAAAACGGTCCCTACATCAAGTTAAACTGTGCCGCGATCAGCGAGACACTGCTGGAGAGTGAACTCTTCGGTCACGAAAAAGGGGCTTTTACCGACGCCAAAGAGACGCGAAAAGGGCGGTTCGAACTGGCCGACGGCGGAACACTTTTCTTAGATGAGATCGGTGATATCACCCCCTCTCTGCAAGTCAAACTCCTGCGAATTCTACAGGAACAGGAGTTTGAGCGCGTCGGCGGGAACAAAACGATCAAAGTCAACGTCCGTCTTGTTGCCGCAACCAACCGTAATCTTGAAGAGATGGTCAAAAAAGGGGAGTTCCGTGAAGATCTCTTCTACCGTCTCAATGTCATCCCCGTCAACCTTCCGCCGCTGCGTGAGCGTTATGAAGATGTCAAACTGATCATCGAATACTACATGCGCAAGTTTATGAAAGAACACCGTAAACAGATGAGCCTTTCTAAACCAACCCTTGAAGTACTGCTCGACTACCCTTGGCCGGGTAACATCCGTGAGCTCCAAAATACGATGGAGCGTATCGTCCTTATCTGTCCAAACGGTGAGATACTCCCTGAGATGCTCAACCACGTTCTGCCGTTCAACTATCAGAAGATGTCGATGCCGGAGCAGACATTCCAGCCACCGGCACCGGAGACAGTAGCACCTGTTACCGCTGCCTCTCCTGCTGAACCGGTCGTGGAACAACACGCACCGATGTTGACCAAAGCCAGTCTCAAAGAGATGGAGAAAGAGTCTATTATCCAGGCCCTTATCGACAGTCGCGGTATTCAGACCAAAGCGGCTACCCAGCTCGGAATGACGGCACGACAGATCGGCTACAAGATCAGAAAGTACAACATCGATCTGTAACAAATCTCTGGAATGTTCTTTGCACAAAGGAATAAAAACAGAGGAGTTTACGATGCCGCTATACTACTACAACTACAGCAAGACGACTGCTAAAAAGGTCTCTTTCTTTTCAACGACTGAAACCGGTTCAACGTTGGCGTTTTATGACAAACCTTGCGCGCTTTATTACGGGCTCTAGGTCTACCTAGCTTTACTATTAAAGATTTATTTTTGTCGTTGATCTAACTTTATGTTGCATATTAATCGACATGGCTCTAACTTTTTGTACGTTTAAGCTTTTTTAATTACTTCATATCACTAGAATGCTACTTTTTTCTCTGCTTGCACAGAGAAAAACCTAGCGGAAAAAAGAGAGTGCAATACCCTTCGGCACTACGTACTCTTTGAAAGCATCAATTCAAAACCTTCATGCATTTCGGCACTACTGCCGAAATTAATGTCCTGACATAGCAATGTATTACTGCCAAGACTTTTCAAACTGTCTTCAAAACCCCACCAAATCCATGCAACTCCAACAATGACCATTAGTAAACAATCCAAACTGGGATTAAAACGAAGTTTTAACTTTAAAATAGATGCGTTACCGCTTAGCTTTTTTCGAAACATCTACAGAGTTGAGCGTAAGAAGAGAAAGAGCGTTAAGAAAACGGCACTGTCTGACCG